>JBFJVD010000035.1:0-16255 GCA_041624375.1 Anaerolineales bacterium | reverse complement strand
GTTCCTCCCTTAAGGACGAAAAAGCGGCCGGGGCACTTTGAACCCCGGCCGCAGCAGCGGCACAATCTTCTACCCGGTCAGGCGTCCGCGCAAGCGACGACTAGCGCTTCGTATAGGTCGGGGCCTTGCGCGCCTTCTTAAGGCCGGGTTTCTTGCGTTCCTTCATCCGGGCATCGCGGGTCAGGAATCCGCCCTGACGCAAGGGAGGTCGAAACTCGGGGTCCATGTGCAGCAGGGCTCTCGCCAGACCGTGCTGGACCGCACCCGCTTGCCCACTGACTCCGCCCCCAAGGACCTTCACCGAAACGTTGACCTTACCTTCAAGGCCGACTGCCCGTAAAGGCCCTGTGACCAGGTCCATATCCCCGACGCGAGGGAAATAGGCCTCGATCGGGTCTCCATTGATCAAGAATTCGCCGGTTCCGCTGGTCACCCGTACTCGAGCCGAACTGGTTTTCCGGCGACCAACACCTTCGAAGTATTCCGACATCGACATGCTCCTCCGACCGTAATGTCGCGCTACGGCAGCGGTTTCGGCTGCTGAGCGGCATGCGGGTGATCGGGGCCCGCATACACCCGCATTTTTCTCAGCTGCTTTCGGCCGAGCCGGTTGCGGGGCAGCATTCCTTTGACGGCTGCGATCAGCACTCGATCCGGAAATCGTTCGAGCTGTTCGCGCAGGGTGATCTGCTTCAACCCGCCTGGATAACCCGAGTGGCGATAATAGATCTTCTCGTCCAGCTTGTTTCCAGTGACAGCGATCTTTTCGGCGTTAACAACGATCACAAAGTCGCCCCCGTCGACGCCGGGTGTATAGGCTGGCTTGTCCTTGCCCATCAGCGCGCGAGCAATCCGGCTCGCCAGCCGGCCGAGGTTTTCGCCGTTGGCATCGACGATCAGCCAGTCACGCTGAAGGTCTTCTGACCTTGGGTAGTACGTCTTCTGCACGCTCAACTCCCATTCATCCGCCGGTCTCGAGGCCGGCGAAAGCATCCTACCGTGGACGCCAAGAATCGTTCTCGTAGATCACCGCCTCGAGGGTCAGCCCTTGCGCCGGGGCCAATGGACCTTCCCAACGACTTTCGGGGTCCGCCAGCAGCGCTTCAAATTGCGCCAACTGGGTCCGTCCGTATCCAACTTCCAGCGTTGCGGCCACGATCCGGCGGACCATCCGATAGAGAAATGCGTCGGCAGCGATGAAGAAGCTCAGGCCGCCGCTGCGCTCTACCCAACTCGCGTGCGAGACCGTCCGCACCGTGTGGCCGCCCGGGATGGGGGCCTGGCCAAATGCCCCGAAGTCCCTTTCTCCCAGCAGCCGTTCCGCCGCCGTCCCCATGTCGCCGAGGTTTGGGGGCGGCCAGAGCCGCCATGCGTAGCGCTCGCGCAGCGGATCACGGAATTCGGCCAGGACTACGTCGTACCGATAGCGCCGGCCGCTGGCCGCAAAGCGGGGATGAAAATCGGACCGGACCGGCTCCGACTGCCATACCGATAGATCGGGTGGGAGGTTCGCGTTCAGCGCACGGGTCAGAGCTGCCGCGCTGTGCTCCCACGCCAGCTTGTAGGCGACCACTTGCCCGCTGGCATGAACCCCGGCATCGGTACGACCCGCACCGAGGATCGAGTGTCCTTCCCAGCCGATCGCCCGCAGCGCGCGTTCGAACTCGGATTGGACTGTGCGCTCGCCTGCGCCCTGCCGCTGAAATCCGCGGAAGTCTGTGCCGTCGTAGGCGATGATCGATTTGAAATGTGCCACGTCTCATCCCGGTCCACGAGCGAGCCTGCTCAAAACGCAGAACGGGAGCCCCCCTGAAGGCCGGCCGCCGCCGGAGAGCGGCGAGGCCGGCAGCTATTCCTCGACCAATTCGAGGAGCACCATCTCCGCGCCATCTCCCAGCCGCTGCCCAAGCTTGACGATCCGTGTATAGCCGCCTGGACGAGTCTCAAAACGTTCAGCCAGATCGTCGAACAGCTTGGCGACGATCTCGGTGTCGTTCAACCGGGCAGCGGCCTTCCGCCGCGCGTGAACTTCCCGCTCGGGTGCTTCCGCTCCCTCACGGAGGCCGCGTTTGGCCAGGGTAATCAGCTTCTCGGCATTGCCTCGCACAGTCTTGGCCTTTGCCTCGGTCGTGCGGATGCGCTCATGCCGAAAGAGTTCGGTGATCAAATTCCGAATCAGCGCACGGCGATGCGCTGATGAGCGGCCGAGCTTACGGCCTGCAACCTGGTGCCTCATTCGATGCTACTCCGCCTCCGCCTCAACGGCGGCCTCGGTCTCCGGTTCCTCGTCGGAAGCCGGCAGGTATTCCTTCTCTTGCAGGCGTTCTTTGAGCTCGTCGAGGCTCTTCTCGCCGAAGTTTCGGATCGACAGCATCGCCTCAGGGCCCTTTTCGAGCATGTCCAACACCTCGCCCACCGAGGTGATGCCGGTCCGCTTCAAAGAATTGAAGACACGAACCGAGAGATCGAGGGTCTCGATCGGAATCTCGAAGATCTCACTTGCCATCTTCGGTTCCTGTTCCTCCTCGGCAGCCAGCGTGAGGCTTTCTTCCGTGACGCCCGACAGGTCGCGCAGATGGGCCATCATGATTTGGGCACTGCGGCTGAGCGCCTCTTCGGGCTTGATCGTTCCGTCTGTCCAGACTTCGATCATCAGGCGATCGAAGCTCGTGTCTTGCCCGACGCGCGCCTGCCCGACTTCGTAACGCACTCGCCGCACCGGGCTGAAGATCGCATCCGTCGGTAGTTCACCGATCGGCAGACGGCCGCGCTCATCCGAGGGCGAATAGCCGCGCCCGCGCTGCACATTGAGCTCGATCTCGAGCTGGGCCTTCTCGTCGTCCACCGTGAAGAGGTAGAGCTCCGGATTAACGATCTCAACCTCGGCGGGCGCGATGATATCGGCAGCCGTGACGACGCCTTCGCCCTGAACTTCGATCCGCAGCCTGGCAGATTCGCCCTCGTGCAGGATGACCCGCAGCTGCTTGATGTTCAGCATCACCTGCAGTACGTCTTCCCGCACGCCCGGGATATCGGAGAACTCGTGCGAGACTTCGGTGATGCGAACCGAGGTCACCGCGGCGCCTTCGAGCGACGAGAGCAATACCCGCCGCAGCGCATTGCCAAGCGTGATGCCGTAGCCGCTCTCGAGCGGGCTGACGATGAATTTGCCGTAATTGCGGGCCACCGCTTCCCGCTCGATCTTGGGCATCACCATGTTCGTGGTAACAGCCACGCTAACCCTCCAAACGCACGGTCGGTCGACCGTGCCAAGCCGAATCCATTGGCTTAGCGAGAATAAAACTCAACCACCAGCTGCTCGTTCAAACTGGCGTCGATATCCTGCCGCTCCGGCAGCTGGAGCATCTTGCCACGAATGGCCTTCGTATCCCGCTCCAGCCAGCGCGGAGCCGTCCGCGACTCGGCAAGCTCGGGAAGCTCCTTGAAGTACGTGCGGCGGCGCGAGCCATCCCGCACTTCCACTTCATCTCCTGGCCGAAGCAGCATCGAGGGAACGTCGGTTCGGCGGCCGTTCACGTTGAAGTGACCGTGCGTCACCAGCTGACGGGCGTGATTTCGATTCTCGGCAAATCCCAGCCGGAAGACGACATTGTCCAGCCGGCGCTCGAGCGACTGAAGCAAAGTCTCGCCCGTCAGACCGCGCTTCTGCAGCGCGTAGCGGTAGTAGCGGCGGAATTGGCGTTCGAGCACACCATAGATCCGTCGCATCTTCTGCTTCTCGCGCAGCTGCCGGTGGTAGTCCGATACGCGTCGGCGCCGGAACTGCGCCTCCCGGCCATGCTCGCCGGGTGGATAGCTGCGCCGTTCGATGGGGCACTTCGGCGTGTAGCACTTCTGCCCCTTGAGGAAGAGCTTTTCGCCTTCCCGTCGACAGAGCTTGCAGACGGGACCTGTATAGCGTGCCATACGTCTTGGGTTCCTCCCGAATTAGACCCGGCGCTTTTTGGGCGGTCGGCACCCGTTGTGCGGGATCGGCGTCACGTCGCTGATGGAGCGGACCTTGATCCCCGCGCCCTGGACGGCGCGAATCGCCGCCTCACGCCCGGGTCCGGGTCCCTTGACGAACACATCCAATTCCTGCAGCCCCATATCCTGAGCGGCGCCAAGCGCCTGCTCCGTCGCCACCCGCGCGGCATACGGCGTGCTCTTGCGTGAGCCTTTGAAGCCCGACGCCCCCGCGCTCCCCCACACCACGGTGTTGCCCTGGGTGTCGGTGATCGTGATGATCGTATTGTTGAAGGTGGCATGGATATGAAGCTGGCCATGCGACAGGGCTCGCTTCGTCTTGCGAGTGCCGCGCGCGCTTCGTGTTTGCCTACGTGCCATTTGCCCTATCTCGCCTCTGTGTCGTTGGCTTCAGATGAATCGCCGCTGCAGACCAAAACGACAGCGCAGCCGTGGGGCGGAAGGACCCCTGCCGTCGCCATGTCGCAGCTGGCTCAATCCGATGATGCCTACTTCTTCTTCGCGCCCCGCCGCCGACCACGCCCGGCGACCGTCTTCTTCGGCCCCTTGCGGGTGCGCGCATTCGTCCGCGTCCGCTGCCCGCGAACGGGCAAGCTCCGTCGATGACGCAGACCTCGATAGCAGCCGATCTCGATCAGGCGCTTGATGTTCAGCTGAACCTCTCGGCGCAGGTCGCCTTCGACAACAAGGTTCTGGCTGATGTAGTCGCGCAACGCCGTGATCTCGTCCTCCGTCAAATCACGCACACGCGTGTCCGGAGAGACGCCAGCGGTCTGCAGAGCCCGCTGCGAGGTGCTTCGGCCGATGCCGTGGATGTAGGTCAGGCCTATCTCCACCCGCTTGTCGCGGGGTAAGTCAATGCCTTCAATCCTTGCCATAGCCTATCCCTGTCGCTGCTTATGGCGCGGGTTTTCGCAGATCACATAGACCTTCCCGCGCCGCTTGACAACTTTACACTTCGGACAGCGTTTACGCACCGAAGATGAAACCTTCATCGCTGCCTTACTCCTCTCGCGCTGCAGCCCCAATTTGCTCTTCGGCCGGCTGGGGCAAACCGGCAAAGTATGAATTATACCGAGGATCAGGTACTGCGTCCAGATCCTTGCCTTCGAGCGCGGTCAGGATGCGAGGGCCGTCGTCGGTCACGGCGACTGTGTGCTCAAAATGCGCCGTCAGGCGCCCGTCGCGTGACGAAACCGTCCATTGATCCTCGCCCACTCGAGTGGCCGGTGAACCGGCCAGCACCATCGGCTCAAGGGCGATCGTCATCCCGGCCCGAAGCAGCATGCCGGTCCCCGGACGCCCATGGTTGGGCACCTGCGGATCCTCATGCATCTGGCGCCCGACGCCGTGGCCGGTGTATTCGCGCACCACGTTGAACCCTTGGGACTCAACATACGCCTGAATCGCAGCCGAGACGTCCCCCGTGTGGTTGCCCACCTTCATTTGAGCGATGCCGACGAACAGCGCCTCACGAGTGGCGTCGATCAATCGCTGAGCTTCGTCCGAAACCTGGCCTACAGCCACCGTTAGCGCCGAATCGCCAACAAAGCCGTCCACCACCGAGCCGCAATCAATGCTGACGATGTCGCCCTCCTCGAGGATCCGAGGGCCAGGGATGCCATGCACCAGCTCATCGTTCACCGAAATCGTGGTCACCGCCGGGTACGGATAAGGGCCGGGGTAATTCAGGAACGAAGTGCCTGCGCCGTAGCGCCGGAGCACTTCAACGGCCGCCGCGTCGATGGCCGCAGTCGAGACGCCGGGGCGCACAAGGGCGCAAGCCTCGCAGAGCGCCAGCGCATTGATCCTGCCAGCTGCTCGCATGATCTCCAGCTCACGAACGCTCTTCAGAACAACCCCGCGTCGCATGCTCATTGACTCGCCGCCTCGGGGAGCGCCTCGAGCATCCCCTGAGTAACGACCTCGATCGTGCCCTCGCCATCGACCTCCACCAGCACCCCCTTGGATCGGTAGTAATCGATCAACGGGGCGGTTTGCTCGAAATAAATCCGGATTCGATTAGAGACCGTGTCCGCCTGGTCGTCCTCTCGCTGGTAGAGTTCGGACCCGTCAAGGTCGCAGATGCCTTCGACGTCTGGCGGGTTAAATTCCACGTGATAGATATGGCCCTTCGCGCGGCACATCCTGCGCCCGCCGAGACGCCGTATGACTGTAGCTTCAGAAACCTTGATAAACAGGACAGCTGCGATGCCTTCGCCGTTGGCTGCAAGCATCTCATCAAGTGCCTGAGCCTGTGTCGGCGTCCGTGGGAATCCATCGAGAATTGCGCCGCCCCGGGCGTCCTCGCGCGAGAGGCGCTCGTGCACCATCTGGATCGTCACATCATCGGGGACGAGGTCTCCGCTGGACATGTAGCGCTGTGCCAGCTTGCCGAGCTCGGTTTGCTCATCGAGATGTTCGCGAAACAGATCGCCGCTGGAGATATGCGGGATCGAGAGCGATTCGCTGAGTCGCTTGGCCTGAGTCCCCTTGCCGGCACCAGGGGTGCCCAGCAGCAGCAAGTATGTCGCCATCAGCGTTCCACTTCCATCCCGATCAGCGCACCAGCAGCGCCGAATCGTACCCCCGCAGCTTGAGTTCGGCTTCGATCGAGCGGTAGGTGTCTCGCACCACGCCGACGACGATCAGGAGCCCGGCGGATGAAACGAGCAGCAGCCCCGTCTGACCACCGCCGACCGGATAGATCAGCCCGACCAGGAAGGGCATGATCGCCACGACGCCGAGCAGCATCGCGCCCGGGAAGGTGATCCGCCGGAGAACGCGTGTGAGATAGCGCTGGGTTTGCACCCCTTTGGTCACGCCAGGAACCTGTGCCCCTGAGCGCTTAAGGTTTTCTCCGTAGTTCTGCTGTGCGAAGAGCACATCGGTGTAGAAGAAGGTGAAGGCGACCACCATCAGAAAGTAGAGCACCCAGTATGTCGGACTGATTCCGCCGAAGGTTTCCTGAAGCCAGAGGGCGATGTTCTGAACCGTCGGATTCGTCGAACCGATGAAAAATTGTGCCAGGACCGCCGGGAAGGTGAGAATGGACTGGGCGAAGATGAGCGGGATCATGCCGGCCATATTGACCATCAAGGGCAGCGTCCCCTTCACGGGCATCGACATACGATTGCCCATCCGCCGCCCCGGATACATCACCGGGACATTGCGTCGCCCTTCCTGAACATAGACGATGACGAAGATCGTCGCCAGAGTCAGCAGCGCCAGGAAGGCGATCAGCGGAACCCGCTGCTGCTGATCCGCCAGCAGCTGGCTGAGGTTGATCGGGATCTGCGAAACGATGCCGGCGAAAATGATCAGCGAGAGCCCCTGGTTGCGGATGCCGAACTCGGAAATCAACTCGCCGAGCCAGATGGCGAACATCGTGCCAGTGGTCATGGTCACGATGAGCGTCACCGTCGGCAGGTTGAAGCCAAGCGGAAAGGTAAGCACATCCGAGCCTGCCGGAGCGAATTGCTGGAAGAGGCGAATCTGGCCGATCGCCGTGAGCGAAGCCATGGGGAGGGCCAGGTAGTAGGTCCACTTCTCCATCCACTTGCGACCCTCGCGCGGATCGTCTTCCATGCGTGCCTGAAGTGCGGGCACGATCGGCACGAGCAGCTGCAGGATAATCTGGGCAGTAATGTAGGGATAGACGCCCATCGCCAGCACAGAGAAATTCGAGACGGTGCCGCCCGAGAGCAAGTCGAGCAAGCCAAAGACCGTGGTGCCGCTCCCGCCGGCTCCAAAGATCCCGGCGACTGCCTGCCGGTCGATACCCGGCACCGGGACATGGGCGGCCAGCCGGTAGATGGCCAGCAGCCCAAACGTGATCAGGAGCCGGTTGCGGATCTCATCCGAGATAAACAGAAAGCGCCAGATCGATCGTCTCATCGCCAGTTACCTTTCGCCCACAGCCACAGCCAGAGTGGTTTCATGCAGCCTCGACGATTTCCAGCGTCCCGCCGGCCGAGAGGATACGAGATCTCGCGGATCGGGTGGCGAAGTGCACCTTTACGGTGAGTGGGACCTTAACCCTGCCGCGTCCCTGCAGCGCAACCGGCTTCGCCGGATCGGCCAGCAGGCCGGCCGCCGCCAGCTCGGTCGGTGTAACAATGGACTCGGCATCAAAATCGCGCAGATCGCCGACCGTGATAACGTTGAACGGCTCCTCTTCGACGACTTCCAGCGGCAAGAGATGCGCTTCACCGCCCGCTCCCTCGATTTTCGAGCGCGCGCTGATGGTGAAGCGGTGCGCATGGACCTTGATCGCCGCGGAGACCTCGCCGCGCCCCAGGATTGCCACCGGCTTCTCCGGATCACGCAGCAAGCCAGCCTCGGCCAGGATCTCTGGTGTGACCTCGGTGCCGGCCTTGATCCCTTCAAGCTGCTCCAGGTTGACCTCGTTCCACTGCTGGCGGAACAGATTGGTGAACCCACGCTTGAACGGCAGGCGGCGGAAGAACGGGAGGTTCCCACCCTGCCGGTAGATCTTGCCGCCCGATCCGGCGCGGGCGCCCTCGCCCTTGGTACCGCGTCCGGCGGTCTTGCCCTGCCCGGCGCTGATTCCGCGCCCGACCCGCTTGCGACCCTTGCGGGAACCGCGGCGCGGTTTGAGATCGTGCAACTTCATTGACGCCTACTCCTCAACCGTCACCAAGTGACGGACCTGATCAAGCATCCCCCGAATCGACGGCGAATCGGATCGCTCGACCGTCTGGTTCAACCGGCGCAGACCCAGAGCCCGGACCGTGCGCTTCTGCCGCTCCGAGTACCCGATCGGGCTTCTCACCAGGGTGATGCGCAGGGCTTTAGCCTTCTTCTTCGCCATTTACGAGCGCTCCCAGAATGGCTTGAGGGACTCGGGATCACGGCCACGCTTGGCGGCCTCCAGCTCGGGCCGCTTCATGCTGCGCAAGCCCTTCAAAGTCGCCCGCGCCACATTGAGCACATTCGCACTTCCGAGCGATTTGGTGAGGATGTCGCGTACACCGGCCGCTTCCAGCACGGCGCGCACCGCGCCGCCTGCTATCACCCCGGTCCCGGGCGAGGCCGGCTTGAGCATGACCATGGCGCCGCCATACTTCATATGAATTTCATGCGGGATGGTGGTGCCGACGAGCGGGAACGGCTTCATATCGCCGCGGGCCCGCTCTGCTGCTTTCCGAATTGCATCCGGAACACCGCGCGCCTTTCCCACACCCAGGCCCACCCGTCCCCGGTTGTCTCCCACGACGACCGTGACGCGGAAGGAGAACCTGCGTCCGCCCCGGACCACCTTCGCCACACGCGAAATGTCGATCACCCGCTCGTCGAGCTCTTCCCGATTGTCGTCCCGATAGGGTCTGTTCACGTCATCCGTCTCCGTTCATCGCGGCGGGCTAGAACTCAAGCCCGCCCTTGCGTGCGCCCTCGGCCAGGGCTTTCACGCGCCCGTGATAGCGAAACCCGCCACGATCAAAGATGACCTGGGAGATGCCGTGCTCCTTGGCTCGCCGGGCGATCAGTTCACCGACGGCGCGGGCTTGCTCGGTTTTTGTCTCTTTCGATTCCCTTCGGATCTCCTGCTCAAGCGACGACGCCGAGGCCAGGGTGCGCCCGGATTGATCGTCGATGAGTTGGGCGTAGATCTGATTCAGGCTGCGGAAAATGTTCAGCCTCGGGCGCTCATCGGTCCCGCTGATCTTCGCCCGCACTCGGAGATGCCGCCGCAAACGCTGTTCATTGCGCGATTTCTTTGCCATGCTAGAGCCCAACCTTGCCGGCTTTCCCGGCCTTCCGGCGTACGTACTCCCCCTGATAACGGATACCTTTGCCCTTATACGGCTCCGGGGGCCTCACCTTGCGGATGTCCGCCGCCACCTGGCCGACCAGCTCTTTGTCCGGACCATGAATGCGAATCTGTCGGGCCCGTTGGTCCACCTCAAAGGAAATGCCCTCCGGCGGCGAGACCCGTACAGGGTGCGAGAACCCAACATAGAGCACCAGGTCCTTGCCCTCCATCTCCGGCCGGTAGCCAACCCCTTCGACTTCCAGCAGCTTCTCGAATCCTTGATGGACACCATTGACCATATTGGCCAGCAGCGCGCGGGTGAGCCCGTGTAGCGCGCGCATTTGCGGCTCGTCATTCGGGCGCTGAACCGTGAGCACGGCGTCCTCGAGTTGAATCGTCATCTCGGGCCGGAAGGTGCGGGCGAGCTTGCCCAGCGGCCCTTTCACCCGCACGCGGTTCCCGCTCAGCTCCACTTCCACTTTGTCGGGGACCTCGATCGGCATATTGCCTATGCGCGACACACCAACCTCCTCAAATCCAACTGCCCGGCGTCTACCAGACGTAGCAAAGCACTTCGCCGCCGACGCCGAGCTGGCGGGCGCGCACGCCCGTCATAACCCCACGAGGCGTTGTGAGGATGGCCACACCCATCCCCGATCGCACCCACGGGATGTCCGATTTGCCGACATAGATGCGCCGGCCTGGCTTGCTCACGCGCTCGAGTCCGCTGATCACCGGACGGCGCTCCCGCCGTTCGCCGACGTACTTCAGGTGCACCCGAAGGACGCGCTCCGGCCAACCGCCGGTCTCGACCTCCTCAATCTGCTCCACAAAACCTTCCTGCTTCAGGATTTCGGCGATCGACGACTTGAGCCGCGAGGCTGGGATGGGCACCATCGTATGGCCAGCCAGCAAGGCGTTCCGGATGCGGGTCAGCATATCGGCGATCGGGTCGCTTACGGTCATTACATTCTCTCCAGCGCCATTCCTACCAGGAAGCCTTGGTGACGCCCGGGATCTTGCCCTCGAGTGCCAGCTCCCGGAAGCAGATTCGGCACAACTGGAATCGGCGGAAGTAGCCGCGCGCCCGTCCGCACCGCTGGCAGCGGTTGCGAATCCGCACGTCGTACTTCCGTCGTTGTTCTCGAATGGGAAGGCATTTCCTAGCCATATTCCTCCCTTCGGCGGAACGGCATCCCCAGCATAGCCAGCAGGCGCCGCCCCTGTTCATCCGTCTCGGCCGTGGTGACGATCGTCACCTCAAAGCCGCGCACCTTGTCGATTTTGTCGTAATCGATTTCCGGGAAGATCAGCTGTTCCCGGATACCGAGCGTGTAGTTGCCGCGACCGTCGAAGCTATCGGGTGAGACGCCACGGAAGTCACGTGTTCGGGGAAGCGCCACATTCAGCAGTCGATCCAGAAACGACCACATGCGCTCCCCGCGCAGCGTCACTTTGACGCCGATCGCCCGCCCCTCGCGCAACTTGAAGTTGGCGACACTCTTGCGGGCGCGGGTCACCACCGGGTGCTGCCCGGTGATTATGGAGATGTCGTCCACGGTGGCGTCGAGTGCCTTGGCGTTGTCGAGCGCCTCGCCAACTCCCACGTTCACCACAATCTTGGAGAGACGCGGCACCTGCATCGGGTTGTCGAGCCCCAGATCTCGCATCAGGGCTGGATGAACCTCCTGCAGAAAGCGTTCCTTCAGATGATGTGCCATCACTTCGTACTCCGAACTTCGTCTACTTGTCGACCACAGAGTCGCAATTCTTACAGACGCGGCGCGCCTCGCCATCTTCGCGAACGATCCCCACCCGGCTTGGTTCCCCACAGCTCGGGCAGACAAGCATCACGTTGGAGAGATCGATCGGGGCTTCAAACTGGATGATCCCCGGATTCATCGTTCGACCGCCCGCCTGAACCTGGCGTTGATGCTTCTTGCGCACGTTCGCGCCCTGAACCAGCACCGTACGGTCCTTCGGGTTAACCCGAATCACCTCCGCCTGCAGGCCCTTATCGTGGCCGCTGATCACCTGGACGGTGTCGCCGCGCTTGATCCGTACTTTCACCGCTGGCCTCCTACAGTACTTCCGGCGCGAGCGAGACAATCTTCATAAAGCCTTTGTCCCGCAGCTCGCGCGCCACCGGGCCGAAGATGCGGGTCCCTTTCGGGTTCCTGCCATCCGTGTCGAGAATGACGGCGGCATTGTCATCAAAGCGGATGTATGAGCCGTCATTGCGCCGGTATTCTTTCGCCGTACGCACGACCACAGCTTTAACGATGTCGCTCTTCTTCACCGCCCCGTGGGGCTGCGCTGATTTGACGGTGGCGACGACGACGTCACCGATGCCGCCATAGCGCACCCGTGAGCCTCCGGTGACCTGGATCACGAGCAGCTCTCGGCCTCCGGTGTTGTCGGCAACCGTCAGGCGACTCTCCTGCTGAATCATGCCTCGACTTCCTCGGCCGCCTCGCCTTCCTCTTCGGCCTCCAGCTCCTCTTTGCTCACGGCAACTTCGGCTTCACTCGCCTTGCGCACGATCTCCTGCACGACGAAATGCTTGCGCTTGGAAATCGGCCGGCTCTCAACGATTAGCACTTCGTCGCCCAACTGGCAGCCGATCTCGTCGTGCACCAGGTAGTGCTTCCGATCCTGAACCACCTTCTGGTACAGGGGGTGGCGGAAACTGCGGGTCACTTCAACGGTCACGGTCTTCTCCATCACCGCCTTGGTGACCACGCCCGTGAGCCGACGGCGTTCATTCGGCATCGATGTCCTCCTCCGCAGCCAGCTGCGATTCACGCAGAATTGTGGCCAGCCGGGCAATCTCGCGCCGTGTGGTCCTCAGGCGCGAATGGTCGGTCAGCTGGCCGGTGGCGTATTGAAACCGCAGGCGGAAATACTCTTCGCGGGTCTCATCAAGGCGAGCCCGAATCTCCTGCGGGCCGAGCGCACGGATCTCATCCGGTCCCATCGCTACAGCCCTCCGGTGAAGTCGACCCGGTCGGCAAACTTGGTCTTGATCGACAGCTTGTGGGCCGCCAGTCGGAGCGCCTCACGAGCGCCCTCTTCTGTCAGACCCGAGATCTCGAACAAGATTCGTCCTGGCTTGACCACCGCCACCCAGTGGTCCACCGATCCCTTGCCCTTGCCCATGCGGGTCTCGGCAGGCTTCTGGGTGACCGGCTTGTCCGGGAAAATGCGGATCCAGACTTTGCCACGCCGTCGCATATAGCGCACCAGGGCACGACGAGCGGCCTCGATCTGGCGGGCCGTGACCCAGCCGGGCTCGAGCGCCTGCAGGCCATATTCGCCAAAGGTCACCTCGTTGCCGCGGTTGGCCTGGCCTTTCATCCGCCCTCGCTGCTGTTTGCGCCACTTGACGCGCTTGGGCATGAGCATCATTCCACCTCGCAAATCCGTCGGCAGCAGGCTGCTTGCCTACTCGCTGACGTACACATCCATGGCTTCGGCTTCTTCCTCTTCTTGCGAGAGGATGTCGCCGCGATAGATCCAGACCTTCACGCCGATCCGGCCGTACGTCGTTAGGGCTTCAGCTCGCGCGAAATCGATATCCGCGCGCAGCGTCTGCGCCGGGACGCGCCCCTCGCGCATCCACTCACGGCGGGCCATTTCGATCCCCGAGAGCCGCCCCGAGCACATCACCTTGATGCCTTTGGCGCCCGCCCGCATCGATTGACTCACCGCCCGCTGCATCGCCCGCCGGTGGCTGATCCGGCGCTCCAGCTGGTTGGCGATGTTCTCGGCAACCAGACGAGCCACAAGATCGGGTCGCTCGATCTCTTCGATGTCGAGCTTAACTTTCGTCCCCGTGAGCTCTTCCAGCTTGCGGCGCAGTTCCTTGACGTTAACACCTTTGCGCCCAATCACGATTCCCGGCTTTGAGGTGTGCACAGCAACCTCGACGCTGTTCGGGAAGCGCTCGATTTCGACCCGCGAGATACTGCCACGTGGATTGCTTTCGAAGACAATGCGGCGAATCTTCCGATCCTCATGCAGCTGATCGGCATAGTTTCGCCCGCTGGCAAACCAACGTGAATCCCAGGTCCGGTTAACGCCCAGTCGGTATCCGATCGGGTGGACTTTGCGGCCCATGCGTACTCCTTCTTTCTCCTGCCTGATCCCTAGCTCAGGCTTCGACGAGCTCACGCTCGCGCAAGACGATGGTGATATGCGATGTCCGGCGCAGGAGCGGTTTGAAGCGCCCACGCGCCCCAAACCGCCGCCAGCGGCGGGTGGGGCCATCATCGGCGTGGATCGCATGCACAAAGAGATCGTCGCGACTCAGACCGAAGTTCTCCTCGGCGTTTGCGACCGCCGAGCGCACCAGCTTGTACACCGGGCGCGCCGCGGCCTTGTTTGTGAAGCGCAGCAGATCCATCGCTTCAACGGCATCCATACCCCGGATAAGATCCAGGACCAACCGCACCTTGCGCGGCGACATCGGGATAAAGCGGGCTGTCGCCCGAACGTCCAATGCCTCGTCCATACTCACCTCGCCCGGGTCGTCCGGTCTCGATCGAAGTGACCCCGGAAGGTGCGTGTCGGGGCAAACTCGCCGAGCTTGTGCCCGACCATGTTCTCCGTGATGTAAATGGGGACATGCCGTCGGCCGTCATGCACGGCGACCGTGTGCCCCACCATCTGGGGGAAAATGGTGCTTGCTCGAGACCAGGTCCGAATAACCTTCTTCTCCCCGCGCTGGTTCATGTCCTCGATCTTCTTCAACAGTTTGGGGCTGATGTACGGCCCCTTTTTCAATGAACGTGACATGCCTCTTTCGCCTCCGGCATTCGGCGTGGAGCGCTTGCATCCACGCGCCCGCGGAACCTAACGGCGACTCCGCCGCCGCTTCGTTCGCCGGCGGATGATGTACTTGTCGGTCTTCTTGTTGTGCCGGGTCTTCTTCCCGAGCGTTGGCTTGCCCCACGGGCTCTTCGGGCCCGGCAGTCCGATTGGCTGGCGCCCTTCCCCACCGCCATGGGGATGATCGCGTGGGCTCATCGCCGAACCGCGCACCGTGGGACGAATCCCGCGGTGCCGCTTGCGACCTGCCTTGCCCAGCCGGATATTGGAGTGATCGGGGTTGCCGACCTCGCCGATGGTGGCATAGCACATCTGATGAACACGGCGAACCTCACCGGAAGGCAGGCGAACGGCAGCGTAGCTGCCCTCTTTGCCAAGCACCTGCGCCGAGGTTCCCGCCGACCGGACCAGCTGGCCGCCCTTCCCCGGCTGCAACTCGAGATTGTGGATCACGGTGCCGACCGGAATGCTGGACAACGGAAGGCTATTGCCCGGCCGGATCTCGGCCTCGGGACCCGCGCTCACCGAGTCGCCGATGCGCAGCCCGAGCGGCGCGAGGATGTAGCGCTTCTCGCCGTCCCGGTAGTGGAGCAGGGCGATGTGCGCGGACCGGTTGGGGTCGTATTCGATCGAGGCCACCTGGGCCGGCACGCCGGGCTTGTTGCGGCGGAAGTCGATGCGCCGATAGCGCCGCGTGTGTCCCCCGCCCCGCTGCCACACCGTCACGCGGCCGTAGCCGTTGCGTCCTCCCGACTTCGAGACACGGCCTTCCACGAGGGAGCGCTCGGGCTGCTTGCGGGTGACGCTCTCGAAGTCGGAGACGCTCATGCCCCGGCGACCGGGCGACGTGGGCTTGAAGTTCTTGGTCGGCATGTTCGGCTAGACCCCTTCGAAGAACTCGATGGTCTGGCCCTCGGCCAGCCGCACCATCGCCTTCTTCCACTGCGGACGGTGGCCCTCGAAGCGACCCACCCGGCGCTTGCGGCGAGGCATCCGCGACGTGCGGACCTCGAGAACCTCGACCTGGAACATGTCCTCGATCGCGCGCCGGATGTCGTGCTTCGTCGCACGCGGATCCACCGCGAAATGCACCTCGTTCTTCTCCTCGCGCGCGATGTTGCTCTTCTCGGTCACGAGGGGGCGACGGACGATCTGGTGCGGCTTCACGACGACGCCTCCCCTGCGTCGCGCCCGAGCCGCCGTTCGACGGCCTCCAGACCCGTGCGCGTGAGCAGCAGCCGCGGGTGCCGCAGGACGTCGTACACGTTCAGTCCTTCCGCGCGCAGCACGTGGACCCACGGCAGGTTGCGGGCCGAACGATCGAGCTGCGGCGCCGCCTCGCCCGTGACCACCAGCACCGGCTCCTTCGGACCGAGCCCGAGCTTGGCCAGCATCTCCACCACGCGACGCGTCTTGATCTCGTCGAGGTCGAGCGACTCCACGACCGACAGGGCGCCTTCCTGCAGGCGCAGCGCGAGCGCGCCGCGCAGCGCCGCCCGCCGCATCTTCTTCGGCAGCCGGTGCTCGTGGTCGCGCGGCACGGGTCCGAACACCACGCCGCCTCCGGCCCACTGCGGCGAACGGATCGACCCCTGACGCGCACGGCCGGTTCCCTTCTGCCGCCACGGCTTGGCCCCGCCGCCGGAGACGGCGGAGCGGTTG
>JBFJVD010000034.1:0-16267 GCA_041624375.1 Anaerolineales bacterium | reverse complement strand
ATGCATCGATTTGCCAGCCAGCTGGTGCAAACGCGGAGCCTGAGCGGCGAGGAGGGGGCAATTATCGAACTCATCGCCAGCGAAATGAAGCGCCTTGCCTTCGACGAGGTGAGGATCGATTCGGTGGGCAACGCCTATGGCCTGATTCAGGGTGAGACCAAGGGGCAGACGCTGCTACTCGACGCTCACTGCGACACCGTGGGGGTCCCTACCGAATCAGGCTGGACGCGAGACCCCTTTGATGGCGCAATCGCCGACGGCGCGCTCCACGGGCGAGGCTCCGCCGATATGAAGGGCGCGCTGGCAGCGATGGTATACGCTGCTGCGGCCACTGACCGTCGGCGTCTGGCAGGCCGCGTCGTCGTCTGTGCTTCCGTGCTCGAAGAGGTCATGGAAGGCTTGGCTCTGCGCGCAGTGATCGACGCTCTGGAACCCGATTTCGTCGTGGTCGGCGAGGCCTCAGACCTCCAACTCATCCACGGCGGGCGGGGGCGGGCTGAAATTCATCTGGAGACCATTGGCAAGCCGGCCCACACGTCTTCCCCGCAGGCCGGCCGCAACGCTGTCTCCCTCATGATCCCGATCCTTGCCGAGCTCGAAGCGCTGCCTCCTCCAAGCCACCCGCGCCTGGGAGAGGGCATCCTTGCGCTAGCCGACATCATTTCGGATCCCTACCCGGGCCATTCCGTGATTCCAAGTCGATGTCGGGCCACCTTCGACCGTCGCTTACTCATCGGAGAGACGCAGGAATCAGTGCTCGGGCAGCTCCGGAACCTTCCCTCACTTGCCCGCACCCCCCACCGGCTCGAGATCGGCGCCGGCTCGTATCGGTCGCACACGGGCGTCGAGATCGCCGGACCCAAGTTCTTCCCTGCCTGGCTTCTCGACGAGGACCATCTTCTGCTGCAGCGTGCGCGCAGCGGAATGGAAGGTGCCGGCCTCAAAGCAAATTTGAGCACCTATCGCTTCTGCACAAACGCCGCATATTCTGCGGGGAGGGCGGGTATCCCAACCATCGGCTTCGGACCTGGCCGGGAGGAGGATGCTCACGTCGCCAACGAGCGGGTGCAGCTTGCCGAGCTCGATGCAGCCCAACGTGGCTACTCGGCGATCATTTCCTCGGTGCTGGGTCGCACGGGCTAAGGCGATCCATTCGCCATTCCGGACGCATACTCGCCAGTCCACAGGAAAGCTGATGAGGATTGGGTCCTCAAGCCCTGATGATGCATTTACTTGTGAAGGAGACCATGCGCCGAGCTGCGAGGAGTAGCTTCCAATAAGCGAAACGGGCCCGACGTAGGATCGGGCCCGTTGAGCGGGGATGACGGGATTCGAACCCGCGGTCTCTGCCTTGACAGGGCAGCGTGTTAGGCCGCTACACTACACCCCCGGATGGGCGCATCTTATCACAGCCCTTCGGAAGGGGTCAAGAGACTCAAGATCGTGTTAATCCTATGCCCCCAACTTCCTAGGTAGAATGAACACCTCATGGACCTATCGGGAAAACTCGTCGGCCTGAGCGGGGCGACAGGTTTCATCGGCGGGCATCTGGTCCGGCGTCTTCTCGGCGAAGGTTGCCGTGTGCGCGCTCTCGTGCGCGATTCTGCCAGGGCAGAGAAGCTGGCCTCGCTGGGTGTGCAGCTTGTCAGCGGAGACCTGACAGACGCAGGAGGCCTGGCGGCAGCGTTCGCCGGGTGCGATATCGTCTATCATGCGGCAGCCTATGTGGGAGAGGCGGGGGACCGGGACGCCGTCTGGGCGGTTAACGTCCATGGCACCGAACACATGATTCAAGCCGCGCATGAGGCCGGGGTGCAGCGCTTCATCCACCTCAGCTCCTGCGCGGTGTACGGCTCGCCCCAAGTCCTTGGCATCGACGAAGAGACTCCAATACGCCTCAAAGGTGAGATATACCACGACTCCAAGGTGGCGGCCGACGCCGCCGTACAGCGCGCAGTGGTTGACCTCGCTCTGCCCGCCGTGATCGCCCGACCCTCACAGGTCTATGGTCCCGGATCGACCCAATTCACCGTACGGCCGGTCCAATTGATTCGCGCGGGCCGGATGGTGCTCATCGATGGCGGGCGTCACTACTGCAAGCCGGTCTATATCGATGACCTGATCGACGGCTTGATCGCCTGCGCCGAGGCGGAGGCAGCGCTCGGCGAAGCCATCAATTTCACGGACAATGAGCCAGTGACCTGGCGGATATTCTTTGGGGCCTATGGAAGGATGTGCGGCGTTGAGTCCTTCCGTTCCATTCCTTACCCGCTCGCCTGGCTACTTGCGCTGGCATACGAGGTCTCCGCCCGTTTGCGCGGCAGGAAGGCGAGCTTCAACCGACGGGCAATCGCAGCGCTGCGCAGCATCAACAGCTTTTCGAATCGCAAGGCGGAGCGATTGCTCGGCTGGACGCCACAAATAGATCTATCGGAGGGGATGCGCCGCACCGAAGTCTGGCTGCGGGAAGCCGGCTACCTTCCAGCGTCTCCTTCTGCCTAGCGCCTCAGGGTCCTGCGGCTGGGCTGCGGGCGCGGGCGAAGATCCTGGAGCCCGACCGGCCTGCGCCGACCAGGACAACGCCAATCAACGCGACGATCATCGCCATCCACGTGCCAGCCAGCACTTCTTCGCCGAGCAGGATCGGCGCGAGGAGCGCTGTCCCGATCGGCATGAGATTCCCGACCAGGCTGATTTCAAACGCCTGCAAGTGCTGAAGCGCCCGATTCCAAAGCAAATAGGCGATGGCGCTGTTGACAACAGCGAGCCAGGCAAGGATTGCCCATGTAGACAGCGAGATCGGCCGCCGCAAAGGGGGTGCGATGAGCAGCAGTGCCAGGCCGCCAAAGAAGGCGGGCAGCGCCGATAGCCCGATGCTATCCAGCCGGCCGTGTGCAGCAAAATCCCGGCTCATCACGCCGAACACCGCTACAGCCAGGACACCGGCCAATGTGGCGACCACAGGCAAGCGGTCGTCCAAGGACAGCTCTCCATCGAAGAACATTCCAGCGCCGACTAATGCCACCACGACGCCAACCCATTGGATGCGGGTCGGGCGTTCGCCCAGCGACAGCGCGCCGAGCCCGAGCGTAACGATCGGAACAGCATTTAGCAGGAAGGAGAGCGTCGTTGATGGGATGTACTGAAGCGCCCAGAAGAAGATTCCGTTGGCGAGAGGATACGCCAGCAACCCCATGATGAAGAGCCGGACCCAATCCTTCCCTTTCAGGCGGCGTAGGCTGGCCCTTGAGCGTGCAACGAGGATGGGGCTGAGGACCAGAAATGCGCCGAAATAGCGCAAGCCGGCGATCTCCAGCGGCCCGAGTTCGCGCAATGCTATCTTGATTAGGGCTGGCGAGGACGACCATGTGAGTACGGCGATCAGCGCCAGGCCGAAAGCAACATGCGTGCGCATCAGCCGCCGAGCACTTCTGCAAAGGACTGGATCGTCGTTTCGACGGCCTCGTCATTGATCCAGTAGTGCGTCACGAGGCGCATCGAATTCCCGGCGCGCGGGTTTACACGGATCCTTCGTTCGGCAAGCCTGGCGGCCAGGGCGACGGCATCCAGTGGCGCCTCCGGTGTCAGGCGCAGATAGATCATGTTGGTCGGGGGCGAAAGCGTCCTCAGCTCAAGCGCCGGGAGCGCCGCCAGGCCTTGCGCCAATCTCCTCGCCCGGACATGGTCTTCGGACAGCCGCTCGATCATGGTGTCGAGGGCCACGAGGCCGGCCGCGGCGAGGACGCCGACCTGACGCATGCCGCCACCGAGCTGCTTCCGCATGCGGCGTGCTCTGCCAATGAACCCCGCTTCTCCGCAGACCAACGAGCCGACCGGGGCGCACAGCCCCTTCGAGAGGCAAAAGGTCACTGAATCCGCCTCTCTTGCGAGGTCTCGAGCGGGGACCTCAAGCGCGGCTGCCGCGTTGAAGATGCGCGCCCCATCGATATGCAGGCTCAGCCCGTGCGAGCGAGCCAACTGGGCGGCCTGACGGTGGTACTCGAGCGAAAGTACTTCACCGCCGCACAAATTGTGGGTGTTTTCCAGGCACAGGAGGCGGCTGATGGGCTCGTGGGGATCGTCGGGCCGGATCGCAGCTTCAATCCGGTCGAGCTCGATGCTGCCATCTGACCGGTTTGGGAGCGGATGCGGATGGATGCCGCCAAGGGCGGCGATCCCGCCCGCTTCAGAAATGAAGGTGTGGGATTGATCCCCCAAGATCGCTTCGTCGCCGCGCTGGCAGTGGGCAAGGATCGCCGTCAGATTGCCCATGGTGCCCGACGGCACGAACACGGCAGCCTCCTTGCCGATAAGCTCCGCCGCGCGGTCCTCCAGTTCCTGCACCGTCGGATCATCGCCGAATACATCATCGCCCACGCTGGCCTCGGCCATGGCCCGACGCATTTCAGGCGTCGGGTGTGTGACGGTGTCGGAGCGAAGATCAATCCAGTCCATTGCGGGATTCGTCCACACCGTGCCGGCCTCCGGTGGCTCGCCGGAGCCCTTGGAGGATGTCCTCGAGGTCCTCAGGCAGCGGCGCGTGAAACTCCTCTTCTGGGCCGTCCGGCGCAATCTGGAGGCGCAATTCCGCCGCGTGTAAGAAGTGACGGTCGAGCGGCAGAGACGGCTTGCGGCGCCCGTAGGTCCTATCGGCCACGATCGGGACGCCTAGGAAGGCAAGATGAAGTCGGATCTGGTGCGTTCTGCCGGTCAGCGGGAAGACCGTTAAGAGTGTGTGCTCCGGAAAACGTTCGAGTGTCGCGTAGGTAGTGACGGCTGCGCGGCCGCGTCCTTCGGGGACGACTGCCATTCGCTTCCTGCGCACAGGATCACGTCCGAGCGAGGCCTCAATCCGACCTTCTGCGGTCGGGGGATGACCATCAACCAGCGCCAGGTACGCCTTGTACACACGCCGTTCGCCGAATTGGCGCTGCAGGTGCTGATGAGTCTTGTCGTCCTTCGCCAGCAGGATCAGACCGGAGGTGTCCTTGTCCAGGCGATGAACGACACCCGGGCGCAAGGTTCCGCCAACCCCGTGCAGGTCCTTCGCATGATGGAGCGCCGCCTGGACGAGCGTTCCACGAGCATGGCCTGGCGATGGATGAACGACCATCCCGGCAGGCTTGTTCACAACCAGAAGATGGCGGTCCTCATAGACAATGTCTAACGGAATGGGTTCAGGTTCCAGATGATCGGGTTCGGGTGGCGGTACTTCGAGAACGATCGTTTCACCGCCGGCGAGCTTCTCGGCAGGCCGGACGACGACCTGGCCTTCGACCTGAACATACCCCTCCCGTATGAGGGATTGCAGGCGACTGCGTGAAAGGTCGGTTAAGCTGTCGCTCAGGATGCGATCGAGGCGGCCACCGCGTTTCGAGGTCAGGGTGATGCGACCTTGGCTCAATCCAGCGGCTGCTCCGTATCTGCGGAGGGGGCCAGGCGCCGCCCCGGTTTCTCGGCCTGGACCCGGGCCCGCTCTTCGCGCTCTTCTCGCCACATAGCAAGGACGAGCAGCGCCACGCCGAGTGATATAGATGTGTCTGCCAGGTTGAACACAGGGAACTGGCCGACGGCGACCATGTCCGTCACGGGCCCCTGGGTCAGGCGGTCGATCAGATTCCCGACGGCGCCGCCAAGCTGGAGACTGAGCGCAATCCGTAGTGCGGCCTGCTGGCCTGGGATCCGAGGGTAGTAGTACAGGATGGCAATGGAGACAAGGATCGCGACCAGGGTAAAGAAGAGTCCGCCATTGGGAAGCAGCCCAAATGCCGCGCCGGTGTTGCTCCAGTGAACGATCCGAACGATCTCTGCCAGACCCTCAATGGGCGCCCAAACCTCACCATAGGCCAGCCGACTGCGCACGAGGTACTTGGTCCATTGGTCGAGCGCAATCACCGTGCCGGCGAGTCCGAGAAGGATCGGGTAGGAACGGAAATCCAGCGTTGAACTGTCGGCGCGTGTCGATTCCATGCATGACTCCTGGCCTGTTTGCGCCGCAAGTATAACGCAGACGCACGCGCGAGGGGCTGCTCACCTCACAAACTGCGCTTCAGCCCCTGGCACGGCGCAGGGCGAGCAGCAGGCGCTCATCGTCGACGGTGTGCTCCTCAGAAGCCTCACCCTCGGGTTGTTCTGCTTCCCGAATCTCATCGGCGAGCGTCTCGCCCGCAATGTAGGCCTCATGTGCGACAACCGCCTGAGCCATCCGCGCGCCAGCCGCATACTGGAGATGTATGCGCTCGTCCACCTGCAGGTCCGCTTGCTTGCGCAGATCCTGCACACGTCGGACAAATTCCCGCGCCAGTCCTTCCAGCTGGAGCGCCTCGGTGAGTTCTGTATCGAGGGCAGCGAGGTTGGCGCCATCGGCCACGGCCGTGAATCCTTCATGCGCTTCCAGCCGCACCTCGACCTCCTCCGGAAGAATAATGACTCGATCTCCACGGAATTCCAGCTCAAGCGGTGATCCGTCGAGCAGGGATCGGGCCGCTGCCTCCGCAGGCAGCGCCAGGATCGCCTCCCTCAGCGCCGGATAGTCAGACTTGTACTTCTGGCCGAGCTGTTTCGGAAGCGGGTGAAGGCGATAATCCACCACCTCGGATGCGGCGTCCACCAACCGGACCCGCTTCACGTTCAACTCGTCGGCGATGAGTGCCGCGAAGCGCTCGACGACCGTACGCTCCTCCGGCGTAGCTACCGAGAAGGCGGCCTCGGACAATGGCTGGCGGACCTTTGCGTTGGCGGCATTGCGTGCGGAATGACCCAGGGAGACCAGGTTCATCACGAGAGCCATATGCCTTGTAAGGTCCGGGTTTAGTAGAGACGCATCGACGGCAGGCCAGTCCGTATGATGGACGCTCTCTGGGGCTTGCGCGTCGACCTCTCGGACAAGGTTCTGGAACATCGTCTCCGCCATGAACGGAATGAACGGCGCCATCAGGCTCGTGAGCGTGGTCAACACTTGATAGAGCGTCTGATACGCGGCGGCCTTGTCTGCATCCGAGGCTTCGCTGACCCCGCTGCGCGCCCAAAAGCGACGCCGGCTGCGGCGAAGATACCAGTTGCTCAATTCATCGAGGAATCGGTCGAGCGCCGACGTCGCCAGGTTGGGTTCGTAGCTCTCCAGTCGATCCGTCACCTCAGCGATCGTTTCCTGAAGACGCGCGAGGATCCATCGATCCAGCTCGCTCAACTCAACTTCGCGATCCGGATCGGGCGTCCAGTTGTCGAGCCGCGCGTAGGTGACAAAGAAGTTGTAGACATTCCACAGCGGCAGGATCGTCTGTCGGCGGACTTCGTCCGCCCGCCCATAGCCGAAGAATAAGTCCTTCTCTGGCTTGTGGTCGAGGTACATCCAGCGCATCACGTCGACGCCCATCCGGTCGGCAGCTTCACTGAACTCGATGGCGTTGCCCCACGACTTGTGCATCGCCCGGCCGTCTTCCGCGAGCAGCGTCGCATAGCTGAAGACATGCCGGAAGGGCGCGCGCCGTTCAAGGATCGTGCTCATCGCCAGCAAGCTGTAGAACCAATTCCTGAACTGGCCAGGAAAGCTCTCGCTGATCAGATCGGCGGGGAACCAGCGCTCCCAGTATTCACGATCATCGTTGTATTGAAGCGTGCTCATGGCGACGATCCCCGCATCCAGCCACGGGTTGCCGACATCGGGTATTCGTTCAGTGAGCTCGCCACATTGACTGCAGGCGATCTTCACGGCGTCGACGTAGGGGCGATGAGGCGAATGTCCCTCGTATTTGTCCCAGCCTGCGACCGCACGCTCCTGGAGCTCGGCCTTACTTCCAATCACATCGAAGTGACCGCACGACTTGCATTCGTAGATCGGCAATGCCAGTCCCCAATAGCGCTTCTTGGAGATCATCCAGTCGTGCATATTGCGCAGCCAATCGAGCTCACGTTCGAGTCCGAAGGACGGGTGCCAGTCGGTCTCGTTGAGGACAACCTCCATCATCTGGTAGCGCAGGTGCTGGCGCTTTTCCTCCTCGGTGACCTCTTCATAGGGTTTGTCAAGCTGGGCGCCCATCGAAATGAACCATTCATCCACCAGGCGAAAGACGAGCTCAGTCGAGCAGCGCCAGCACACCGGGTAACGGTGGGTGTAATCAGCGATTCGATAGGCAAGGCCGGCACGCTCGAGGTGCTCGAAGATGGGCTGCGATACGTCCTGGACCTGCATGCCGGTCAGCCAGTCAAATCCCTCTACAAAGACACCGGCTTCATCAAGCGGGGCGACCACCGGCAGATCGTACTCCTTGCTGAGCGCAAAGTCCTCGGCGCCGCAGCCAGGCGCAACATGGACAATGCCCGTCCCCTCTTCTTCGCCGACCTCGTCCCACAGAATGACGCGATGAGCTTCCACCGAGACGCTCTTCCGCTGAACCGGAAGGCCGTCAAAGGGACCCTGATAGCGCCATCCCTCCATCTCGCGACCGGAGAGTTCCGCCTCGATCTCGTAGGACCCTTCCAGCATGCCGAGAGTCCCCTTGCTGAGGTAATAGGCCTGGTCGCCCTGCCGGACACGGACGTAGGTGAGGTCGGGACCGACAGCCGCCGCCACGTTGCTTGTCAGGGTCCAGGGAGTCGTGGTCCAGACGAGCAGGCTCTCGTTCAGCTTGTCGCGCAGCGGAAAGCGAAGCGTGATGCTTGGGTGAGTGAGCTCCCGGTAGCCTTCGGTCACGATTTCGTGCTGGCTCAGTCCGGTGCCGCAGCGCGCGCACCAGGGCATGACATCGCGGCCCTTGTAGATCCAGCCGCGCTCATGGCAGCTCTTCAGAACCGACCAGATGGTGTAGTTGTTCTCGTCGGAAAACGTGTAGTACGATCCGCCCAATTGCGGGGTACCGAGATGTCCGACGATCCACTCGACGCTCGCCTCAAATTGGCCGTTGTCCCCCGGCAGAGTCAGGGTCTCATCTGGATCTTCGCCGAGTTTGTCCTGCAGCAATCGCAAGAAAGCGGGGTCGTCCCAGTCCATCCAGTAGCCTAGGCGGACGCTCTGCTCCGTTTGAACGGCGGCGTAGTTGAGTACGCGCTGCTTGCAGAGAATCACGAATTCTGCAAGTCCGAAGGTCTCAATGTCACGCTTGGTTTCGAATCCCATCTCGCGCTCGACATTGACTTCCACCCACAAACCCTGGCAATCGAAGCCGTTCTGGTAACGAAGGTGGCGGCCCTGCATGGATTTGAAACGCTGGAAAAGATCCTTATACGTCCGGCCCCAGCCGTGATGCACACCCATCGGGTTATTGGCCGTGATCGGCCCGTCGATGAAGGACCAGCGTTCGCCGCCGGACCGGAGTTCCACCAGCTTCTCGAAGGCGTCGATTCGCTTCCAGAAGTCGAGAATCTCGTGCTCCTGGGCAACAAAATCGATCTGCGATGGCACCTCTCTAAACATGGGCATCCTCAGCTCTCAAGCTCGATGACAAGGCGCTTGTTGCCGGCGCCTTTGCTCTTGTAGTCCACAATCCGCATCCGGCCAACCTCTTGGGTATTGGCGACATGCGTTCCCCCATCCGCCTGCAAATCGAGTCCGTCGATCTCCACCACACGCACCTGTTTGATGCCTTCCGGAAGGAGATTGATCTTCGTGCGGATGAGGTCCGGGATCTGGAAGGCCTCCTCGCGGGGCAAGATCTCGACCCGTAAAGATCGGGCCGCCCCGACCTCCTGATTGATCTTTGCCTCAATTTCGTCAGCCAGGTCGCGAGTCATCGAGCCGAACTCGAAGTCCATCCGGCCTCGCAAGAGATCCATGTTGCCACCCGTAACGCTGACCTGGTAGTCACGCCAGATGACACCGCAGAGGATGTGCATCGCGGTGTGTGTGCGCATGAGCTGATAACGGCGCTCCCAGTCGAGTCTGCCCCTGACTCGCTCTCCGACCGCAGGGCGAACCTCACCGGTAAGCTGATGCCAGAGTTCTCCGTCCGCGCGACCCACCTTGGTGACCTGCCAGGTTTGCTCGTCGCCAATCAGTTCGCCGGTGTCGTTCGGCTGGCCGCCACCCCCCGGGTAGAAGGCGGTCCGATCGAGCACCACGCCGCGATCGGAGACGTTCGTGACCAACGCCTCGAATTCTTTCAGGTACGAATCGGATTGATAAAGCAGTTCGGTCATCCCTCCGCCTTCCTATCCACTCGCGACACCCGGGGGTCCCAGGCTGGAAGAACGAAAACTCCCGTCCCTCTCAGGGACGGGAGCTGTTGTGCTCGCGCGGTACCACCCTGCTGCCCGCATTGATTGCGGGCACTCTGTCGGATACGACCCGGATCGGGCTTATATCCGCACCCAGGTAACGGCGGGCGAGACCGGCTTCCTTACTTGCGGAGCGCTCCGCGTTGGGGTCGCGGCTCCGGAGGGATTTTCTGCCCGCTGGATCCACCCGGCTTCCACCAACCCGGGCTCGCTGCCGATCCGCCTACGAGCGTACTCGTCTCCATCTCAGCCTGTATAGGCATCCGAATGTTGCGGACATTATGCCACAGCCATCCGAGCCGGTCAAACAAGTGCAGCCACGACCGTGGCTAATGGCCCAGGATTCGCAGGCTGGCCTCCCGATCCTGATGCTCGATCTCGACAGCGCCAAACGGCTCCAAAAGCCCCATCACTTGATCTCGGAGCACCTTCATGCGGGGATTCTTCGCCTTCCATTCTCCGCGCAGCTGGCGGACCACCAGCTGACTGTCACCACGAAGGATCAATCCAGCGTCGGAAAGGTCAAGCCCATCGCGTTCGAGCCGCTCCCGGAGACGCTTCAGCGCTTCGATCAACGTCCAATATTCGGCTTCGTTGTTGGTGCCCTCCCCCAGTGCAAGGCGAACCGGCGGCTCGAATCTGCCACCTTCTCGGCGCAGACGGTAGGATCCATAGGCGCGTCCCGGATTGCCGCGGCTGCCACCGTCAAAGACGAGCTCATAGGACGTTGGGGCTCGAGTTCGCAATGTGTCGTCTTGGGACAATGGAGTTGGAGCCACCTTGTTAGTTGCCCGCCTTCTCCGGATACCAGGTTTGGAGCAGACCGGAGAGGTTGCGGCGGTGGATCGCACCAGCAAGGCCGTTCAGAAGAATTCGGCTTTTGCCGCATTCCTCAATGGTCACGTTTTCGAGGTAGCCGTAGGGGTCCTTGCGCCTTCCGGCTTGGCGGACGTGCTTGGCGACGGCCCTGAGGTAGCTGATATTTGCGCGCACGGCGGCCTGAATCTCGCCCCGTAGAATAACATCGCCATGGCCCTGGACCAGGCTTTCAAGCTTCAGTTTGGGAAGCCACTTCATGCTTTCGAGCATCACATCGAAATCGCCGTCGACGACATGCGGAACAGGCATCATCACGTCGCCCGCAAAGAGCACCCGGTCATCCTCAATGAGGACCCCCGTCCCGTCTTCACTGTGCCCGGGCAAATGGATGAGCCGCAGGACACGCTTGCCCACCTTCAGGCTGATGTCCGACTCATCGAAAACGATGTCTGGGAGCACAATCCGCGTGTTCTGGAGCTCACGATTCTGCTGCTGCGCACTCTTCAGTCCGACTCGACCGCGTGTGTCCAGAAGCTCCCGGCAGAGGGCATGACTCAGAACGATCGCGCCAGGAAACCAGCAGGTGCCGAAGGAATGATCCGCATGGTAGTGGGTATTAATGACATAACGTATCCGCGTCCCCAGCCGCTCCTCCAGGAAGCTGCGCATCTCTTGTGCTTCATCCGGGAAGGCCAGCGTATCGATCACCACGGACCACTCCGGGCCAACCACCGCCCCGGCGTTCACCGAGGCGTAGCGTTCGCTCGTGAAGAGATAGACGTTATCGGCAACCCGTTCGCGGACCATGTTTTTCCTCGACTGAACGGGCGGAGCATAGCATGGGGCATTCCATGTGTCAAATTTCTTTACATAAATTACAGTCTAGGGTGAAGGGGGCGCCGACAGGGACGGCGCTGTAGGTGTGGGTTCCGGTAGAAAGCCATTCCGGCCTTGAAAGATGATGAAGTTGGTTTGCCCCGGGTAAACGAACAAATGTGTCTTGAATGCGCGACCGACGAAATTCACCTGGATCTCATACGGACCCGCAGGCAGGTCGCTGATCACGAAGTTCTCCTGGTAGAAGTCATCGGGGTGAACCGTATCCTCGGCATAGGTCCAGACCTCCCAGCGCTGATCCGTGTCAAGATTACGGATCTGGACGAGGTACTCTTCAAGCGGCACATCGAAGGTATTCAGGATCCGACCTGCGAGCACGCCCCACCCCTCCGGCGGTACCATCCAGAGCTCCGGGTTCCGGCTCGAGAAGAACCGGTTGTCGCCGAGCCTGACTTCGAAGTGAAGGTGAATCCCGCTGGCCCGCCCTGTGTCCCCGATGATGCCTAGCCGCTCGTGGGTACCCACCCGCTGCCCGACCCAGACATCAATGGACGACATATGCCCATAGGCTGTGTAGAGTTGCTGGCCGCCGTAACCAAAATCATGGCGGATGGCGACGGCCAGCCCGTAGGGATCGGTCGGGTCTTCCAAGCCGCGATAGAGCCCGTACCCGGCCCAGACCACTTCCCCCGGACCGGCGGCGAGCACGGGAGTCCCCCGGCTGGCGGCGAGATCGACTCCCGTGTGCGTTGGCTCCTCGCCGAAGTGCGTGTTGCCGTAGCGGAACCGTGGGTGGGGCCAATTGACTTCCCCGGAGGGAATCGGTCGGGCAAAGAAGAAGTGATCCTCGGGACGAATCGCCCAGGGGACCGGATAGGGTGGGGGCCGCCAGTCGACGATCGTGACCGCGCCCTGGGTTGGAATCGCCACATCAACCGGCGTCGCCTGATTTGTTCGCTGGGTGGGAACACTTGCCGGGAGCTCCGCCTCATGTTCGGGCTCCTCGATCTGGGCCGCGACGCTGGAGGGCGCAGAGACAGGGGCGCCTTCCCGCGCCAGTGGGGACCCCGACGAGCAAGCAACAAGGAGGCCTAGGGAGGCGAACAGGAGAATTACCGCTGGCCTTGGCATACGCTCATGGCCCGGGTGTCGGCGTACGCCAGCGCCACCACCAGGGGGTAGGGGTCGCGCTTGGCGTGACCGTCGGCGACGAGGTCGGGGTCTGGTAGACAGTCGGGGTGGCTATTGCGGAGGCGGGATAGAGCTGCAGCATCGCCGCCTGCCAATCCAGACCGTCGGTTCGGACAAACTCGCCGAAGCGCGCGCCGGAGTAGTATGTACGCCAATTCGGAAGCGCAGCAACTCGGGCAAAGCCATAATCGGCGGCTAGCTGGGTGAAGTCCACGTAATAGCCCGGTGGGATTTCGGGCTTGGACGAGCCTCCTGCGTCGTACGCCTGCGGATCACCGGTGAGGCGGGTCGAGAAATCCCAGGGCCGGACGCGCAGTGGCTGACCCAGCGAACCATCCTGCATGCTGGCCCTCACGAAGATCCGCCAGTAGGTTTGTCCGCTGATGTCTTCGCGAACCACTTCAACCCATCCGGCACTCACTGCCGCCGGGTCAATGGAGAACGCTCTCCCCGTATATAGCCAGTCGTTGTAGGCATAGCCGGGAGGCAGCGGATCATTAAGCCCCACAAAGGCATATTCCAGCGATCCAAGGAAATTCCAGCCGACCCGTCGGTTGGTTTGCGCGTGCAGCGCCATGAACGCATCATCGACCGCGTCTGAGAGCGCAGCCGTAGGTGCAGAGATGCCAGGGAGTGTCACCAGATTGAGCCGATCCCGAGCTGCAACTGATGCATCGGACTGCTCCTGGAAGAGCGGCTCGGGCGATGGCGCCGACCGGGCAGCCTGAAAGGCTGCACCGGCCAACCCCTGCGCCACCCAAACCATGTCGATCACTCCATCCAATGAAAGGAGGCCGCTGATCGGCGCGCTCTCGCCGTTCAGGTCATACCAGACCAGATGTGGGCTGTTTGGGGTCTCCAGGACTGCGACCAAAACGTCGCCGCTCGGACTCCAGGCCGGTGAGTTTCCTTGCCCAACCACGGTTGGGAGTCGATTGGGTGTGTCCAGGTCGAGCATGGTGAGGAGTTGCAGACCGTCATTTCGACTCGAGAAAGCCAGCGCGCCACCGTCCGGCCGGAACACCGGATCGGATTCCTGTTGATCCGCGGTATGGGTCAGGTTGGTGTAGCGGTCGTCGGGTCGATCGAGATCGGCCATAAAGACATCTGCCGAGCCGTCGCGGTCGGAGATGAAGGCGATTCTCCGCCCACGCGGATCCCAGCTCGGTGCGACATCCATGCCTGGATGATTGGTCAGCTGGATCGGCGGCTGACCGCCATCGATGGCCAGGATCCAGATATCGAGATCCGACCCGGAGTAGGCTTCATAGGCCAGCCAGCGGCCGTCGGGAGACCAGGTCGGGTGCGCTTCATAGTCGGCGGTGGCGGTAAGTTGGCGGATCTCCAGGGTTCGCAGATGGAGGAGATAAAGCTCCCAGAAGCCAGTTCGGTCTGAAGCGAAGGCGAGAAGTTCCCCATTGGGGCTAAGCGCTGGGTCCTTGCTGTTGGCCTCCGCGAAGGTGATTGGAACCGGGCTGGCGATGTCGGGGAGGAACGCCCAGATCTGGTCAAACGCCGCAATGCGGGTGGTGTAGAACAGGGTCCCGAGAGGCCCTTCCTGGTCGGGCGGAGCGGTCAGGGTTGCGCCTGGTGGGGAGGGCGACGCCGACGGGGAGGGCGTCAGTGTGAAGCTCAGTGACGTAGCCAGGGCCTGCAGCGTTGGATTCGCAGGAGGTGTGGAACCAAGAGCCTGAATTTGCAGGCCAGCCCAGCCGATCGCGGTGATCACGGCCAGGGCAAGGGCGATGAAGAGGCGAAAGCGCCAGCCCCTTGCGCCCGATGAGCTGGCGCGTACCCCCGCTTCGGCCTTCGGACCGGGTTCAACCACCGTTCGCTACCTCATCTCCAGACTGAACCAATCCGGCCGATTATACCCAGCGGAGGAAAATTGCGCTCTGGGATTGCCAGCAGCGAGCTGTGTACTCGTGGTGGGCGTGCCGTACGCCACTCGCGAGACCGGCGCAGCAAAAAAAGGGCCGGCTTTCGCCGGCCCAAGGGGCCTAGGATGGGATGGGCTCAAGCGATGACGCTGCTTACTTCGTCAAGATGCTTCACGCCAACTGCGCCGGGCAGCCCGAATTCGGCCGAGAAGCCTCGGCTGGTCCCCCCCTGTGCGAAGTAGCTCCGGACCAGAGATCCAGGCGCAAGCAGCCAGCGCGCAAAGTATTCGGAGGATTCGCGCAAGTCGTTGAGGAGCATATCGGCCAGGCCGAGTGCGCGACCGTGGCGGCTCGTAATGAGCGCGCTGAGAGTCTCGCGGGCGAGTGCGTAGCGCCGCTGATTCGGCGGCAGATCGATCTGGACGAAGACGCTGCCCCTACGACCGGGTGGCCGGGCGAAGGTGGCATCCCAGAGTGTAGAGAACATCTCGACGACGCCGAAATCGTCTGTGTAGAGGCCGGGTGGATGGCTGAGCAATTCCTCGACTGGTACAGGTGGATCGGTGGTGCCGAGGAAGTCGACCATGCCGCGCCCCAGGTTGCGAAGGAACCAGCGGCGCTCCTCTCGGGTGATGGGGATCATGCAACCTGCTCTTCGCTGTCCTTATCGTTACTCGCGATGAGCCCTTCAAGGGGCGAAGGCAGCTCGATTCGCGGGACAGGCTGCTCGGCGGCTTTCACCAACCGGTAGGCGAGCACCGAAAACTCGGCAAAGGTGCTTGCCTGGAGCGCTTCGAGGCGCTCGCGCAAGTCGCCAGAGAACCCCAGGTCCTCCAGGACGTCGTTGATCCGACCGGCCTGGAACGCGCGCAACACGTTCGGATCGATGATGGAGCGGGCAACCAACTGATTGAGTGCGGTCATCGACATGATGCATCCTCCATGGACTGAAACCAGCGTCTCTAGTGATATCTCCGTCAAATCCCCTACTTAAGACGAAAGGCAGCTACCGCCCCCCTCGGCCTCGCTGCCTGATACGCCTGTAGTATATTGTATTGCCGGACTAGTAACTTCCGGGATCCTTAGGTGAACGGCGCTTCCTCATCTCGGCTCCTCCACCGTCTCGCTTACATCCACTCTAAGGAAAATATACCTACACCTTCTCAGTGATTACTCAGTGACATCCCAAGTAGTCTAATCTCCTCTATCTTCGGCGCAAATGGATACACCCTAGGGTCTGCAGGAATGGAAAACTAAGGTTGGGCATGCCCAATGAGGACAATCGTCCTTTGATCCTATTACTTGATTAGCCTCGAGTAGAGGGAGCT
>JBFJVD010000033.1:0-16430 GCA_041624375.1 Anaerolineales bacterium | reverse complement strand
GGGCATGACGGCGGTCTACTCCGACCGGGCGGTCTCAATTCTTGAAGCCGAGCTCGGCGAACAGGTCTCACCGCTGGCCGAGTTCCGGGGGGAGAAAGTCGTCCAGGTGAACCGGGAGGCGATCGTGGCCGCCTGCCGGCAGCTCAAGGAGCATCCTGAGCTGAGCTTTGATTTCCTGGCCAGCCTTACGGCGGTGGATGACTGGCCGGAAGAACCGCGCTTCGCGGTGGACTATCGGTTCTACAGTACGGCGAAGAATCATTGGACCGGACTGCGGGTTGTGGTGAGCGGCGAGGATGCCGAGCTGCCGACGATCGAATCGGTCTATCCGGCGGCCAATTGGCATGAGCGTGAGGTCTACGACATGTTTGGCATCGTCTTCACTGGACACTCCGACCTGCGCCGGATCTTGATGCCGCAGGATTGGGAAGGCCACCCGCTGCGCAAAGACTATCCGCTGGGCTACGAAGAGGTCCAGTTCACCTTCAATTTCGACGAAATCGATCGCGACAAGCCGTACGCCGAGGAATAGGGCCCGGAAAGGCGCACAGGCATGCTGCAAACCGAGCGAATGGAAGAGGAGATTGAGGTCCCCGAGGAGATCCGTCATCTGGTCTCCGAGCGGGCGCTGCGCGGTGAGACGATGCTGCTCAATATGGGACCGCAGCATCCGAGCACTCACGGCGTCCTGCGCCTGCTCGTCGAGCTGGATGGGGAACGAATCGTCAATCTGATCCCGGACATCGGCTTCCTGCACACCGGCATCGAGAAAAACATGGAAGCCAAGACATACGAGAAGGCGCTGGTAATGACCGACCGCGCCGATTACCTGAACAATATGGGGTTCAACCTGACGTATTGTCTGGCGATCGAGAAGCTGGTTGATCTCGACGTGCCGCCTCGTGGCCAGGCGCTGCGCGTGATCTGTGTGGAGCTGCAGCGAATCGCATCCCATCTCGTCTGGCTCGCCACGCATGCACTTGATCTGGCGGCGATGTCGGTCTTCCTGTACTGCTTCCAGGAACGGGAAGTCATCCTCGATATGTTCGAAATGCTCTCCGGCCAGCGCATGATGACCTCTTACATCCGTCCCGGCGGTGTCTGGCGGGACGCACCGCCTGAATTCGAGCCGGCGCTGCGCACCTTCATCAAGGAATTTCCACGGCGCATCGATGAATATGAGGCCCTGCTCACCAAGAACCCGCTCTGGTTGGATCGCACGAAGGGTATCAGCCCGCTCACGGCCCAGGAGGCGCTTGCGCTCGGCCTGAGCGGTCCGATGGTCCGGTCGGCCGGGCTGCCGTTCGACCTGCGCAAGGTCCAGCCGTACAGCGGCTACGAGCAGTACGAGTTCGACATCCCGGTCGCTTCGACCGGTGACGTCTACGACCGCTACCAGGTGCGCATGGAAGAGATGCGCCAATCCTTGCGCATCATCCTGCAGGCGCTCGACCGTATGCCCAGCGGACGTGTGCGCAGTGACAATCGAAAGTTCGTTCCGCCCCCACGCGCCGAGCTTGGCAAGAGCATGGAGGCGGTCATCCACCATTTCAAGCTCTGGACGGAAGGCTTTCGGGCGCCGAACGGCGCGGTCTACGTGGCGACCGAATCGCCCCGTGGCGTGCTTGGCTGCTACCTGGTGGGCAATGGGAGCCCCCAGCCGCATCGGGTGTTCTTCCGCACACCAAGCTTCGCCAATTTGCAGGCGCTCCCACCCCTCTCCCAGGATCACTTGATCGCGGATCTGGTGGTCGTGATCAGCAGTCTCGACCCCGTGATCGGAGACGTGGATCGCTAGCCCATTGCCTGCCCAGCCGATCTCAGGAGCCATTTCCTTGCTGGTCGACAAACATCAAGCCGAAATCGAAGCCATCATCGAACGATATCCGATTGAACACAAGCGGGCCGCCGTGATGCCCCTGCTGTATCTGGCGCAGCGCGAGTACGGCTACCTGCCGCAGGAAGCGATCGACGAAGTCGCTGGGCTGCTGGACCTCGATCCGACCCAGGTCGGCGGGTTGGTGCGCTTCTATACGCTCTACCACGAAAAACCAGGGGGGAAATACCGGATCCAGATTTGCACGGACCTTCCGTGCGCGCTTCGCGGCGCGGAAGCCTTCGCTGAGGAGATGGGTGAGGAGCTTGGGATCGCCGTCAACGAGACGACCGAGGATGGGTTGTTCACCGTTGAGCATGTGATGTGCCTGGCCGCCTGCCACCGCGCGCCGATGTTTCAGGTGCAGGAACTCGACGGCATTCACTATCACGAGAACCAGACGATCGAGACCGCGCGCGCATGGATCCAGGCCGTGAGAGAGGCTCAGGCCGATGGCTGAGCATGTCCTGCTTCGTCACCGGGACATCCCGGAGATCGGGAATCTTGAGGTCTACCTCGAGCACGGTGGCTTCGAGGCCTTCAAGACCGCGGTCACCAAGCAGACCCCGGAAGAGGTCATCGAAGTCGTCAAAGCCTCCGGGCTGCGCGGGCGCGGCGGAGCAGCCTTTCCCACCGGGCTGAAGTGGGCGTTCCTGGCGGACGAAATGCCGCGCTACGTCGCCGTGAACGCGGATGAATCCGAGCCGGGAACCTTCAAAGACCGGGAAATCATGGAGGGCAACCCCTTTCAGTTCCTAGAGGGCATCGCCATCTGTGCCTACGCGGCGCGTGCGAACCTCGCCTACATTTATGCCCGGGGCGAGTTCTGGGATCTGGCTGGCGACCTCCAGGAGAAGATCGACCAGCTGCGGTCGCGTGGCTTGATCGGTGAAAAGCTCTTCGGGACGGAGTACAGCCTCGACATCCGCCTGCATTACGGCGCCGGTGCCTACATCTGTGGCGAAGAAAGCGCGATGCTCGAATCGCTCGAAGGCAAGCTGGGGATGCCGCGGCTGCGTCCACCGTTCCCCACAGTGAAAGGCCTGTTCGCCAAGCCGACAGTGGTCAACAACGTCGAGACCCTGGCAAATGTCCCGCCCATCATGACGAACGGCGCCCAATGGTACCGCTCCTTCGGGACCGAGAAGTCGTCCGGGGTCAAGGTCTTTTGCCTGTCGGGCCATGTCGAGAAGCCGGACAATTACGAGCTCCCGCTTGGGACCACCTTCCGCCAGCTGATCTTCGAGCACGGCGGGGGCATCCTCGGCGGACGGCAGATCAAGGCGATCCTCCCGGCCGGTGCATCGGCAGCCATCCTGCCCGCGACCGACGATGTTCTCGATACGCCCATGGATTATGAATCGCTCCCGAAGGTTGGCTCGACGCTGGGATCGGCGTCGATCATCGTCTTAGATGAAACGGTCAACATCGCCTGGGCTGAATACAAGATCACCCGGTTCTTCGAGCATGAATCGTGCGGCAAGTGCACGCCCTGCCGCGAGGGGACCTACTGGATGCTGCATGTGCTCGAGCGGTTCAATGGCGGCGAGGGGGTCCATAACGCAGCCGATGAGGATATCGACCTGCTTGCCTCGGTTGCAGACGGGATACAGGGAAAGTGTCTGTGCGCGCTCGGGGAATTCGCCGCCGCTGCGGTCGCCGCTGGCGTCGAACGCTTCCGCTCCGACTTTGAGCTCAGGGTGGTGAACGGTCGATGAGCGAGAAACTGGTAACCCTGACCATTGAGGGGATCGAGGTGAGTGTGCCTCAAGGCACACTGATCGTGGATGCCGCCAAGCAGGTCGGTGTCTACGTGCCGGTCTTTTGTTACCACCCCAAGCTCGACCCTGTCGGGATGTGCCGGATGTGCCTGGTGGAAATCGGGCGCCCCCGGCGCGACCGGGAGACCGGCGATTTCGCGCGTGACGAGCGGGGGGAGCCGATCGTCGAGTTCGCGCCCAATCCAGAGACGGCCTGCACCACCCAGGTAGGCGAGGGATGGGTGGTGCGAGCGACCAGTGAGCGAGCTCTGGCCGGACAAAAGGAAGTCGTCGAGTATCTGCTCACCTCGCATCCGCTCGATTGCCCGATCTGTGACAAAGGCGGCGAGTGCCCGCTCCAAGAACTGACGATGGATTTCGGCGCGGGCAAGAGCCGCTTCCTCTATGAGGACAAGATTCATCTGGCAAAGGCGGTTCCGCTCGGCGAATTGATCTACCTCGACCGCGAGCGCTGCATCCAATGCGCTCGCTGTGTTCGGTTTCAGGAAGAGATCGTCGGGGATCCGGTGCTTAGCTTCGAGCAGCGCGGTCGGCGCCTTCAGATCGTGACCTATTCGGATCCCGGGTTCGATTCATACTTCTCCGGCAACACCACCGATGTCTGTCCCGTGGGAGCACTGACCACCGCGGATTTCCGCTTCGAAGCGCGGCCATGGGAGCTCAAAGCGGCGGCCTCGATCTGCTCACATTGCCCGGTCGGCTGCAATACAGTGCTCAACACACGCCGGCAGGCGAAGGCGGGCGGCCATATCGAGGTCCAGCGGGTGATGCCCCGGCAGCATGAAGCGGTCAACGAGATCTGGCTCTGTGATAAGGGTCGCTTTGCCCACCACTACGCTGGCAGCCGTGAGCGATTGCGCGTTCCGCTGCTTCGCGAAGAAGATGAATTGAAGCAGGTGGCCTGGGAGGAGGCGCTGAAGAACGGGGCGGACGGCCTGAAAGCCGCCGGGGGCTCGGTTGTCGGGCTGGCCAGTGGTCGAGCCTCGAATGAAGACCTGTTCCATTTCCGCAGCCTGGTCGAAGGCCTTGGCGGCCAGGCTTTCCTCTACGACGCCATGGGGGGCGGAGATGCCGTCCAGAAGGTTGGCATGGCGCCCGGCAGCAACCTGGCTGCCTTGGGGAAGGGGGACGCGATCCTGGTGGTTGCCGCCGATCTGCATGAAGAAGCCCCCATCTGGTGGCTTCGAGTCAAGCAGGCAGCCGAGCGGGGCGCGGCGCTGATTGTGATCGCCGCGCGGCCCACCCGGCTCGACGCCTACGCCCAGCAGCAGATCCGAACACCGTATGGCGACACCGTCAGGACCCTGCTATCGGTCGCGCACGCCGCGAGAGGCCGAAAGGACCGGGCTGGATCCGCGCAGGGCGACCTGAAGGCGGCCGCGAAGACCCTGGCAGAGGCAGAGAACCTGGTGGTGTTCTACGGCGCTGAGGGCCTGGACACGGCCGGCTCAACCGCACTGGCGCAGGCATGTGCCGCGCTGCTTGTCGAAACGGGACACAGTGGAAAGGTCCACAATGGCTTGATCCCGGTCTGGCCGCGCGCCAACACGCAGGGTGCCTGGGAGCTGGGCCTGCGCCCGGCGGATGACCTGGCGGGTGCCCTTGGCGCCGCAGAAGCGGTTGTGCTTTTGGCTGCCGATCCTGCCGGCGATGAGGCCGCGCTGGCCGCCGCGCTGGAAGAGGTGCCCTTTGTGGTGGCGCTTGAACTCTTCGAGACGCCTTCCGTCCGGCAGGCCGACGTCGTTCTGCCTGCGCAGTCGTACATCGAACGCGAGGGCACCTTCACAAGCGGTGAGCGCCGCGTGCAGCGCTTCTTCCCGGCCGTCCCGGCCCTGGGTGAGACGCGGCCCGACTGGCGCATCCTTGCCGAGCTCGGGGCCCGGTTGGGCATCGAGCTCGAACGGAAGTCCCCGGCGCTGGTGATGCGCAGGATCTCTGAGTCGCTCCCTGCCTTCGAAGGTATCTCCTACCAGGGATTGTCGCGCATTGAAGCCCAATGGCCGGCCGTCGGTGGGGAAGATCTTTACTTCGGCGGGACGGCCTACGCCAACGTTCAGGGCCTTGGCATCCAGCTGGCATTGGCTGGTGGGGGTAGCGAAGGGTCGGTGGAAGGGGCTGAAGCCGGGACTGCGGCAGCCCGCAAGGGAGATCTGCTGCTGGTCCCGATTGTCCGTCTCTATGACCGGGGGCGCACGGTAATGGCATCCGATGTTCTGCATCCCCGTTTAGCGTCCGCCGAGCTGATCCTCCATCCGGAAGACGCGGAGCGCCTGAACGCGGTCGACGGGATCGAGCTTGAATTGGGTTGGGACGGCGGCAAGATCCGTGCCCCGGTGCGCGTGAGCGCGGTCGCGCCGGCAGGCGCTGTGCTCGCGCCCCGATCGATGGGATTTCAGGTGCCGCGACCGGTGATGGTAGAGGCGCGGGTTCCCGTGCTGCAGGACGGTTAGGGCCATGGACCTGTTTGGGTGGATCGAAGTCATCGTCAAAGCCGGCATCCTGATCTTCACGCTGCTGACGGGCTTCGCCTATCTGACCTTCTTTGAGCGGCGGGTGCTGGCGCGCATCCAGAACCGTATCGGGCCCAATCGTGCGGGCCCGGCCGGGCTGCTGCAGCCGGCCGCCGATGGGGTCAAGCTGATCTTTAAAGAGGAACTGATCCCCGATCGGGCCGACCGCCCGCTCTTCATCCTGGCGCCGGTGGTCACCGTTTTGCCGGCGTTGATCATTCTGGCGGTCATTCCGATCGGCCCCGACATCTCCATCTTTGGTCGCACGGTCCGCCTGTCCATAGCCAGCGATATCAATGTGGGGGTGCTGTACATCCTGGCGGTCGCCTCCATCGCAGTGTATGGCATTATGCTCGCCGGGTGGGCTTCGGGGAACAAATACGCGCTGCTGGGCGGGCTGCGGGCTTCGGCACAGATGGTGAGCTACGAACTGACGCTGGGCCTGACGATCGTTGTGCCGATCTTGCTGGCCAACTCGATGAGCATCCAGGAAATCATTGAGGTGCAGAGCCGCTCGATCTTCGGCTGGTTCATCTTCAGGCAGCCGGTCGCAGCCCTGATCTTCTTCATCGCCATCCTCGCCGAGGTCAACCGCGCCCCGTTCGATCTCCCCGAAGCAGAGCAGGAATTGGTGGCGGGCTACCATACCGAGTACTCCGGGATGATGTTCGCCCTCTTCTTCATGGCCGAATACAGCAAAATGATCGCCGTCAGTGCGATCGCGGCCTCGTTGTTCCTCGGAGGCTATGCCGGTCCCGGCGTCGATCAGATCCCGTTGCTTGGTCCCCTCTATCTCTCTGTGAAGATTCTGCTTCTTCTCTTTGTGATGATCTGGCTGCGGGCGACTCTGCCCCGCATCCGCTACGACCGCTTGATGGATTTTGGCTGGAAGATTCTGCTGCCCTTATCGCTCTTGAATGTGGCGGTTACAGCCGTGCTGGTGGTGATTTAGGAGGTCGGTGCATGAATCCGCTCGAACTCTTGCGGGGGCTCTGGACAACGTTCCGGGAGATGTTCAATCGACCGGTCACCTACCAGTACCCGGAAGTGAAGCGCCCGGTCCGGGAGCGCTTCAAGGGCCGTCACGAGCTCAAGCGATTCGACAACGGGCTGGAGAAGTGCATCGGCTGCTCGCTCTGCGCGGCGGCCTGCCCGGCGGATGCCATCTTCGTCGAGGCCTCCGAGAACACCGACGAGGTGCGCTACTCCCCGGGCGAGCGCTACGCCAGCACCTACGAGATCAATATGCTGCGCTGTATCTTCTGCGGTTACTGCGAAGACGCTTGCCCCACCGAGGCCACCGTGCTGGAACATAACTATGAGCTTTCGTACACGAATCGACGAGATGCCATTTACACCAAGGAAATGCTGATGGCGCCGGTCCCACCGGGCGGTCAACCGACACCGCAAACGACGGTTCCCGGCGAGTTTGACAAGGCGATCCCCGTGATGGAGAACCCGCCTTACGCCGGTGTCTAGGCCGTCGGGAGAGAAGTACATGCCGCTACAGGTCACGCCATGACCCTCGACTTCGCCCTCTTTGCGCTGCTTGCCTTCGTGGCCATTGTCACGGCGATTCTGATGCTCACCAGCCAGAACTCGGTGTATTCGGCTCTCTTCCTGGTGCTGAATTTCGGTACGGTCGCCGTCTTCTATTTGCTTCTGAATGCGCCCTTCATCGCCATGCTCCAGATCACAGTTTATGCGGGCGCAATCATGGTCCTTTTCCTTTTCGTGATCATGCTCCTCGGCCGCGAGCGCGCCGAGACCGAACCGAGTCTGCCCTATCAAATGCCGGTTGCCATCGTGCTTGGCTGCATCCTGGTGCTGCTCCTGGGTTATGCCCTGCTCAGCGGGCAGACCGGCGCCGGCGAGGCGATTGCCGTCGCCATGGAGGGCTTCGGGAGCCCGCAAGCTGTCGGTGAGCTGCTGTTCACCGGCTATCTGATTCCGTTCGAGGTGACCTCGATCCTGTTGCTGGTCGCAATGGTGGGTGCGATCCTGCTGACGCGCGATGAACCGCAAGAAGGGGAGTCGCAGTGAGCGTTCCCACCACCTATGTCGTGGCGCTTTCGGCGTTCTTGTTCATTGTCGGCGTGCTGGGCGTGCTCGTGCGGCGCAACGCGATCGTCATCTTCATGTCGGTCGAGTTGATGCTGAACAGCGCCAATCTGGCGTTTATCGCCTTTGCGCGCGGCACGGAAGCCCTGAGCGGACACGTCTTTGTCTTTTTCGTCATCGCCGTCGCTGCGGCCGAAGTGGCGGTGGGATTGGCCTTGATCGTGGCGATCTTCCGCAACAAGCAGTCCATCGACGTCGATCGGGTGACAAGTCTGCGCGGATGAGCGCTCCGGAGGGATGGCATGCTGCTGAATGAAACCGGCGCGGGGGGCGGGCTCTTCGCCCTGGCGCCGCTTGTCATTCTCCTGCCGGTGCTCGGTTTGCTGCTCAACGTCCTCTTTGGCCGTCGTTGGGGCGAACGGGTGACCGGGAACGTGGCCACACTTGCCATTGCCCTGGCGTTCGCTGTGGCGGTGGCGCAATTCGTCGCGCTTCAGTCCTCACTCGAGGGCACGCGGGTCCTCATCGCGAACTGGATCACCATCGGCGAGCTTGAGGTGGATTGGGCGCTCAAGGTGGATACGCTCGCGGTGGCGATGATGCTGATGGTCACCGGCGTCAGCGCGCTCATCCATCTCTACGCCACTCAATACATGGCCGCCGACGTTCATTTCCAGGGCGACCCGGCTCGCTACCGGCGCTTCTTCGTGTACTTCAATTTGTTCGTCGCCTTCATGCTCGTACTGGTGACGGCGGACAACTTCCTGATGATGTTCGTCGGCTGGGAAGGCGTGGGGCTGTGCTCCTACCTGCTGATTAGCTTCTGGTTCGAGAAGGGGGCCGAAGGGATCGGCAATGCCCTCGCTGGCAAGAAGGCGTTTGTCACCAACCGGATCGGTGATTTCGGCTTCTTGATCGCCATGTTCCTCGTCTACTGGAACTTTGGCTCGCTGGAGTTCGACACCGTCTTCCACGCCGCGGAGGAGATGGGCACGGCCGCTGGTGGGGCCGTCGGGCTGATCACGCTGTTTCTCCTGCTGGGGGTGGCAGGCAAGTCGGCCCAGCTGCCGCTGTACGTCTGGCTGCCGGACGCGATGGCGGGCCCCACGCCGGTTTCGGCACTGATTCATGCGGCGACGATGGTGACCGCCGGGATCTACCTCGTGGCCCGCAACAGCGTGTTGTTCGAGCTGGCCCCGGCTTCGGCGAATGCGGTTGCCCTGGTGGGCGGGCTGACGGCGTTGTTTGCCGCCACCATCGCGGTCGCTCAATTCGACATCAAGCGTGTCCTGGCTTATTCCACCATCAGCCAGCTGGGATTCATGGTGGCGGCGGTAGGGCTGGGCGCATATGCGGCCGGCATGTTCCATTTGATCACCCATGCCTTCTTCAAGGCGCTCCTCTTTCTTGGTTCCGGCTCGGTGATCCAGGGGGTTGAGCATGGCCACCATCACCTGGAGCACCATGGCGAGGACGACAGCCATGCGGAGGAGGGCCACGCTCCAAATCCAGGCGAAGCGTTCGATCCGCAAGACATGCGCAACATGGGCGGCCTGCGAACGCGGATGAGGACCACCTTTGCCACCTACGTGATCGGCGCTCTGGCGCTCGCAGGGATCCCGCCCCTGGCAGGTTTCTTCTCAAAAGATGAGATTCTGCTGGACGCCAGTGAGAGCAGCACGCTGGTGTATGCGCTGCTTACTGCGGCAGCTTTTCTGACCGCATTCTATATGGGGCGCCAGGTTCTCATGGTCTTCTTCGGCCGGGCGCGTACAGAGGCCGCGGCGCACGCCGAAGAGAATCCACCGGCGATGACGATGGCGCTGGTTGCGCTCGCAGTGCTGGCCGCCGTCGGAGGGGCGATCAATCTTCCGGGGGGGCTCGGATTGCCCGCTGCGCATGCCCTCACGGATTGGCTTGAGCACACCATTCACCATGTGCATGTCGCCGATTTCAACTTCCAGGTCGCCGGAATCTCCACCGTGCTGGCGTTGCTTGCGCTTGGGGTCGCGTGGATCGTCTATGGGCGTCGTCCGCTTGGAGCTGGCCAGCCGGATCCACTGCGCCGCACACTCGGGCCGCTCTTCACATGGCTGGAGAACAAATGGTATGTGGATGAACTCTACGAGCTGCTCTTCATCCGGCGCTATGTTGACATGGCCGCAACATTTGCCCACACCATCGACTGGCGCTTCTGGCACGACTGGTTCCACGATTCGGTTCTTGCCGGAAGCTTTCGAGGCGGCGCCCGCTGGCTGGCGGAAGCGTTCGACCTGCCGGTGATCGACGGAACGGTGAACAACCTGGCCGAACTAACGAAGCGCACCGCCGCCGGTCTGCGCGTTCTCCAGACCGGCTACGTTCGCAACTACGCGCTGGCGCTCTTTGTCGGCGTCTTGCTGCTGCTTAGCTACTTTGTGTTCCAGTAGTCTGCACTGAGGTCCGCTATGGAGTCCTTCTTCTCACTTCTCAACCTGGTCACCTTCTTCCCCCTCCTGGGCGTGCTGGTGATCCTGGTCCTTCCCAAAGAACGCGCGGCGTGGGTGCGCTGGACGGCCCTGATCGCCTCGACCATCACCTTCGTCCTCTCGCTGGGCATCCTGGCTGGATTCGACGCCTCGAACCCGGCACTGCAGATGGTGATCCGGCTGCCCTGGATTCAGGTGGCGGACTTCGACATCGAGTACCACATAGGGGTTGACGGGCTCAGCTTGCTTCTGGTGCTGCTGACCACGTTCCTGACCCCGCTCTCCGTCTTATCCACCTGGAAAGCTGTCGAGGAGCGGCTGAAGGAATTCATGGCCTTCTTCCTGCTGCTTGAGATCGGCATGGTAGGCGTCTTCCTTGCCCAGGACCTGTTCTTGTTCTATGTCTTCTGGGAGTTCACGCTGGTGCCGATGTACTTTTTGATCGGCATTTGGGGCGGCGAACGCCGGATCTATGCGGCGATCAAGTTCTTTCTCTACACGATGGCGGGTTCGATCCTCATGCTGCTCGCCATCCTTTGGCTCGGCATCAACGGCGGCTCGTTCTCGGTCCCAGACTTGATCGCGCAGGGCAGCATCCCGCCCAATATCCAGACCTGGCTGTTCCTGGCCTTCGCCGCTGCGTTTGCCATCAAGGTCCCGATGTGGCCGCTGCATTCGTGGCTTCCCGATGCCCACGTTGAGGCGCCTACGGCCGGGTCGGTGATCCTTGCCGGGGTCTTGCTGAAGATGGGCACCTACGGCTTCTTGCGCTTCAATTTGCCGCTCTTTCCCGAAGCTTCGATCCGCTTTGCCCCCTGGATGGCGTTGTTGGCAGTGATCGGCATCCTGTACGGCGCAGCGGTCTCGTATCCGCAGCGGGATGTGAAGAAGCTGGTCGCCTACTCCTCCGTGAGCCACCTGGGCTTCGTGATGCTGGGCTTGTTTGCGCTCAACCCGCTGGGGATTCAGGGCGGCATCCTGCAGATGGTCAATCACGGCCTGAGCACTGGCGCCTTGTTCCTTATTGTCGGCATGATCTATGAGCGCCGGCACACACGCGACATGGAAGCCTTCGGGGGTCTGTGGAAGGTGATGCCGGTCTATGCGGTGCTGACGCTGATCGTCGCCCTGTCGTCGATGGGGTTGCCCGGGCTGAACGGGTTTGTTGGCGAGTTCACCATCCTGCTCGGTGCCTTCGGCTCCGATTCGATTGGCACAGCCTGGTATGCCGCGCTGGGTGCGCTCGGCGTTATTCTTGCCGCGATCTACATGCTCTACATGTTCCAGAAGATGTTCCTTGGCCCGCTCGACAAGGATGAGAATCAACGGCTCTCCGATCTCAGCTGGCGGGAGATCATCACGCTGGCGCCTGTGATCGTGCTGATCTTTTGGATCGGGCTCTATCCGAAGCCTTTCTTCAACTTGATGGGACCGACGGTCGACCACCTCGTGGCAACGCTGCAAACGGCTGCGCTGGCGGTGCGCTGAGCGATGGATCCGCTCGAGCTCCTGCTCTTCCTACCCTTCCTGATCATCGTTGGCTGGGCGTGCGTCCTGCTGCTGGTCGATCTATTCATCCCTCGCACGCGCAAGGGAATCACTGCACTCCTGGCTGCGCTCGGCCTTCTGGCGGCCCTGTTCGCGGCGGTAGCCCAACTCGGGGAATCGAGCGCCGGGTTCGGTGGCATGATCGTCGCCGACAGCTACGCAAGCTTCCTACAGATCCTATTCCTGGTGACGGGCCTCGCTGGAATCACCCTGGCGTACGACTACCTGAAGCGGATGGGGATCGAACGCGGCGAATACTATACGCTGCTGCTCTTCACCGTCAGCGGAATGGTGCTGATGGCCCAGGCCGGCGACCTGATCGTCGTCTTCCTGGCGCTTGAGCTGCTCTCGATCCCGCTCTATGTCCTCTCCGGCTTCGCGCGCCCTAGAATCGAATCAGAAGAATCGGCCCTGAAGTACTTCCTGCTCGGGGCTTTTGCCTCCGGCTTCGTGGTCTACGGGATCGCGCTGGTCTTCGGCGCCACCGAAACCACACAGCTGAGTGAGATTGTGGCTGCCGCCGAAGGCGGAATGGCCGGCGGTGGGCTGCTCCTCGCCGGCTCGGCGTTGATCCTGGTAGGCCTGGGCTTCAAGGTCGCCGCAGTCCCCTTCCATATGTGGACGCCCGATGTGTACCACGGCGCACCGTCAGCGGTGGTTGGTTTTATGTCCGTCGGAGCCAAAGCCGGCGGATTTGCCGCGCTGCTGCGGGTCTTCATCGTGGCCTTTCCGGGTGTGGCGCAGGCCTGGGGGCCGGCCGCCATGTGGGTGGCGGCGCTCACGATGGCCTGGGGAAATGTCGCCGCCATTGCCCAGTCGAATATCAAACGCATGCTCGCCTACTCGAGCATCGCCCACGCCGGCTACATCCTGATGGCGCTTCCCGCAGCGGCGGAGGCTCGGGTGGCTTCCCAGGCGGTGAGCGCGGCCCTCTTCTACCTGTTTGCCTACATGGTGACCAACATCGGCGCGTGGGCCGTGGTGGTTGCCCTTGAGCGGGAGGAGGGCGCCGGCCTCACCATCAATGACTATGCCGGCCTCAGCACCCGGCGGCCGGCTCTGGCGATGGCGATGCTGGTGTTTATGCTCTCCCTGACCGGCGTTCCGCCGACGGCCGGCTTCGTCGGCAAATGGTATATCTTCCGCGCCGCCATCGACGCCAATCTGATCTGGCTGGCGGTGGTCGGCGTCGTCACGTCGCTGATTTCTGCCTACTACTACCTGCGGGTCGTGGTCGCCATGTTCATGCAGCCGGGAGAACCGGCGACCCGATCAGAAGGCTGGCTCAACGCGACGGTAGGCGTAGCCGCGGTGGCCACGTTTCTGATCGGGATCCTTCCTGCGCCGCTGTTCGCGCTCGCCGGCCAGGCAGCGTTGCTGGCGCTCGCACCCTGAGGGCAGCCCCTGAGTCGACTCTCCCCACAGGGCCCGCCGGCGGGCCCTGTTTCGCTTTTCAGCTTCCCCGTCGGGCGTGGCTATAATGGGCCTGAACGCCAGTACCAGAGGGAGGCAGAGATGGAACAGGCCCGTGCACATGTCCATATCCGCGGCCGGGTGCAGGGCGTCAACTTCCGCTATCACACGATGCAAAATGCGCGCGCTGCCGGCCTGGCCGGTTGGGTACGGAACTTGCCAGACAGAAGGGTAGAAGCTGTCTTTGAAGGCGCCAAGGCGGCCGTTGAGCAGCTGGTGGACTGGTGCCGGGTCGGTCCATCATCCGCACGCGTCGACCACCTCGATGTAACCTGGGAAACACCAAGCGGTGAAGAGGGAGAGTTCAGAGTCCGTTTCTAACACCGACGCTGAACGCCGGCCTGCAATGCCTGATTCGCGCCACGGTGGGGGCATGGCGGGGCAGGCTGCGCAGCGCCGACAGCCGCCAAGACGTATTCTGAGCATGACACGCCAATGAAGGCTGTGCCGAAATCCCGATACCTCCAGGCCGGAGATGTGCTCCTCTTCGCGTGCGTTGCCGGGATCCTCGCCACCCATTTCGCCGGCTATCGCTATGGCGAGTCCGACCACATTGAACAGCTTCCGCTCGTTCTGCGGGCCATCGACAGCTCCTTCCTGCCTATGGACTTCTTCACCAGCGCTGCACAGGGGTTTGGTCCGCGTGCCTCGTTCACCACACTCATTGCCCTCATCGCTTCGCGCCAGACCCTCCCGACGGTCTACTTCCTGCTGACCCTGCTCTCCAATATCGGCATCGCCGGAGTGACGGGCTTCACAGCCCGCCGGATGTTCCCGCATTCGCGTCTGGCGCCCCTGCTGGCCATCGGTGTGGTCATGAGCGTACCGACCTTCCAACTCAGCGAAGAGGGACAGCTCTTCGCCGACGCGCTGTACCCCCGGACCCTGGCGATGCCATGGATCCTGGGTGCTATCTGGCTCGGGCTGGCGGGGCGGCCGCTCGCTGCAGCCTCATTGGGGGGGGTGGCTGCGCTGAGCCATCCGATCCTTGGATTGGAAGCGGGCGCCCTGGGCTGGGGGCTTGCGCTCACGGCACGAGGATGGGAAGCGCGCAAACGAGGCGCGGCGAGCCGTTTGACCATCTTCCTTGGCGCGCTGGTCTTGCTTCTGGGCACCGCCGCACTCTACTTCCCTTATGCGGCCAGATCCCAACTGCCCATTGAGACATTTGCTGAGATCGTTGCCACCTTTCGCCATCCCCATCACTACCTGCTCAGCACATTCTCTGCCGTGAACCTGCTCAGCGCCGGGGTTTTCCTGATCGGTGCCGTGGCCGTCTGGGTCCGGTACCGCCGGCTTGACTCCGCGCCACCTGCAGTCGGCCGCCGATTGCTGTACTTCGGTCTGGCGATCCTTGGGATGCTGCTTGCCGGCTATGTTTTTGTCGAAGTCGTCCCCAGCCGGCTGCTGATCGCGGCACAGCCGTTTCGACTCCTGCTCTTGATCAAATGGCTTGCGCTGATGCTCGCCGCCGGAGTGGCTGCGGTCGATCTTGAGGCCAATGAGGCGAGTTCCGCTTTCCCGTCCTGGTTCGGGGTCCTCAGTTCCTGGACCTTTGGCTTGAGCCAGGTCGGTCTGCGCATTGCCGCTCTTGCACGCAGCCGGGCGAATGGGTTGGCGGGCTTGCTCGGCCGCGAGGCGCTGCTGGTGATTGTGGTCGCTGTGCTCCTGCTGGCCGGAAATCTCACCTTTCATGTCGTTGCGCTCTTTGCCTTGCTTGCGCTGCTGGCGCTGAGTTACCTTGGATCGGGGGTGCGGATGCAACGCCTTGTCATGAGCCTGGCAGTGGTTTTGATCCTGATCCTGATCTACGCTCCGGCCAGCATGATGCCCCGCTCTGGCCTGCTGCTCCGGCTTCAGGTGCTCCGACCCCAGCTCGAGCTGACAGCGGATAGCGAGCACTTGCGCAGCCTCAGCAGGTACGCCCGCGCCGAAACCTCGAGCGAGAGCATCTTTGTAACGCCTCCGCTGCTCGGCAAGTTTCGGCTGCTTGCCGAGCGCGCCATTGTGGTTGACTTCAAAGCTTTTCCCTTTGAAGATCAAGCTATGCTCGAATGGCGCCGGCGGCTTTCTGATGTCTATGGAGAAGTGCGGGCCAACGGTTTTCAGGCTGCGGATGAGTTCGACGAGAATTATCTGCGCATCGATGACGAACGACTCCAGTTTCTTCAGCAACGTTATGGCGCAACCCATGCAGTCTTGTATCGCACCACGCTGACGACCTATGAGGTGCTCTACGAAGATGATCTCTTCAAGATCGTGCTGCTGGATGACCGCTAGGAAAGGTCTTGCATCCGGAGCGGTTCCCGGCAGTGAGTTGCAGTGAAAGGACGCCGATCAATGCCGCCAGAAGTCCAGGCCTACCAATTCGGCCTTATTGTTGTCGACGGTCAAAGCTATGACCGGGATCTGATCGTCTTTCCAGATCGCGTCCGCGCAGGGTGGTGGCGCGAGGAGGGTCATTCGCTCTCCGTAGCCGATCTTGTGGAGGTCTTCGACGCTCAGCCCGAGCTGTTGATCATCGGGCGCGGCGCCCACGGTCGCATGACGGTGCCCCCTCATACAAAGGCCGCCCTTGAGCAAAAGGGGATCGAGGTCATGGTCCTCGATACCGTCGAGGCGGTCGAGCGCTACAATCAGGAGCGTTCCAGGCGGCGTGTCACCGCTGCGCTCCATCTCACTTGCTGATCGGCTGTTCGCTGTCTGCGTGCCT
>JBFJVD010000032.1:0-16628 GCA_041624375.1 Anaerolineales bacterium | reverse complement strand
GTGTCCTCGCGCCAGCCGGAGAGCGACTCACCCGGAGAAAGACCGGGAAAGCCCAACTGCGCCTCCGGGTAGTGCTCTCGAAGCCGAGCGATCAGGTCCAGATACCAATGGGCAAAGCTTGCACCATCCGACCAACTCCTCCGCCAGCCTTCGGTCTGGAGATTCGGTGCGCTGAGGACTTCAAAGCTGCGGATTCCGAGATGGTACAGTCGATCGAGATCCGGCTGGACCCGCTCAAGGAACCGGTCGACCGTGACCAGCTCGCCGCCAAGCTCTGCGCTCAGTCGCCCAACGAGGAAGATGCCTGGCCGCAACGCGCGCAGCCGATCGATAGACTCCTTGGTCTCCGTCAGGGTCAGCATCAAGGCTTCGAGCCGGGCCAGCTCTACAAGCCGCAGATCTTCGTCTCTCAGATTGCCGCCCAGCCGGCCGAAGGCGCCAAGCAGGCATTTCCCTGCAATCGGGGCGCTGCGTGCCGTGTGGCGCCGGCCAGAACCCTCTGGCCAGACGAGAAAAGGGGTCGGGTCGATAACGTCCTTCGGGTAGATGGTCTCCTTCCGAAGGGAGGCGCCATCCTGCTTCAATGTGAGATGAAGGTGCGCTGCCGTTGAAGCACCGGTTGAATTGGCCTTGCCGATCACCATGCCGGCCTTCACCTCATCGCCCTCTCGGACGAGCGCTTGCGCCAGGTGACCGTAGACCGTGCGGTATCCATACGCATGGCGGATTCGGATGTGGATTCCATAGGCGTGCGTCTTGGGCTGCTTGTGGACCCGATAGACGACACCATCCGCACAGGCATAAACATTCGTATTTGTCAGCGCTCGGATGTCGAGACCTTCGTGGCCGGGCATTCCAAACCGCGTATAGATTTGCGGGTTGGCGCCGAACGGCTGTGTGATGACCGGGTATTCGGTCGGCCAGAGCAAATAGAAGGGGCGTTGGCGCTGGCCGTATCGATCGCCTGAGTCGATCCGCGTTTGGAGCGCATCCTGGAATGCGTCCGGTTCGTGGGCGTCAATGGGGTCCAGGCGGATTTCGGGATCCTGCTCCTGGAGCCAGCCTTCGATGTCGCCGACGGCAGGAAAGGCATGACTGAACTTCGGGAAGGTGATCACCTGGGTGGGAGCCATATACCGTACGGCCGTCCCAGGATCGGGGGTTAGATTGGCGCCAAACCGCAGGACATACGCCCGACTGGCTCGAACCCAATCCCAGTAGTTATCATGTGGCAGCAGCAGGATCTGGAATTCCAAGGTATCCCTCTCGCTTGATCGCGTTGATGATCGCGTTCCCCGCTGAAGGCCGCTCGCTCAGGGGAACCCGAGACCTTTCGCCTTGAGCGAGACAAACCGGTCCTGTCCAATGACCAGATGGTCCAGGACTTCAATATCCAGAAGCTGTCCCGCCTCGACCAGGGCTCGAGTGACCGCCACATCCTCCGGACTAGGCGTTGGATCGCCGCTCGGGTGATTGTGAGCCACAATCAGTGCTGCGGCGTTAAGCCGGACCGCATCCCGAAAGACCTCGCCCACTCGAATCAGCGAACTGTTCACCGAACCAGCATAGACGTCGACGGTCCGCAGCAATCGGTTTCGCGTGTTGAGCAACAAGACTCGCAGGTGCTCCTGCTCAAAGGCGCTCATCTCGTACAGCAGCAGGGCAGCAGCGTCTTCCGGCGATTGGATCACCGGGCGTTCGCGTGGGGAGGCAGATGCAAGTCGCCTGCCAAGCTCAATGGCGGCCCTCAATTGGGACGCCTTCGCGGGCCCGATGCCGGGGATCTGACACAGTTCGTGGAATGAAACGCGGCGGAGCGAACGCAATCCGCCAGACGTATGGAGCACGCGCTGGGCAAGCTGCACCGCATTCACGCCCGGAACGCCGGATCGAATGAGCACCGCAAGTAGCTCGGCGTTTGAAAGAACCTCGGGACCAAAATCCGCCAACCGCTCGCGCGGCCGCTCTCCCACAGCCAGGTCCGTGATCCGATACTCTGCCCGCATCTCCCCCTCCTCTCGGGCAACCCCCTCGAGCATGGATATATCAATCACTATAGATGAGCGCAGGACCTCGGTCAATTCGGTCTGGCTCTTGCAACGCAGGCGGAGGGCTATGCCCAACGGTGCATGCTATAATCCCGGCTTCAGGAGCCATCTATGCCCGGTGGATTGGATCTCAGCTCGCTCGGCGATACCTTCTTATTCCTCACAGCATTCTTTGGGGCTTTCGTCGCCGCCTTATGGCTGAGCCTTGTCTTCTGGACCTATCGCGATGTGCGAACACGCTCACAGGATCGAGCGCTGCATGTTCTGGCCGCACTGGTCGCGCTGATCCTGGGGCCACCTGGCCTGTTGATCTACCTGATTTTACGGCCGCCCATGACGCTTGATGAAGCCTACCAGCACACGCTCGAGGAGGAAGCGCTTCTCAGCGAGGTGGAAGAGCGTGCGGTCTGCCCCGGCTGCGGCGCGCGTACAGAGTCCGACTGGCAAATCTGTCCCCATTGCCATACCAAGCTGCGCAAGAATTGCCTGCACTGCGGAAGGCTCATGGAGCTCCCCTGGCACCTATGCCCCTATTGCGGAACACCAGCGCCCGGCGTACGATCCGGCGAGGCTGAGGCCCTGGCAGATTAGATTCGCAATGGATCGCGCATAAAAATGGAGCAGGCGGGGCGCAAATCACCCCGCCTGGTTCTCTTCATGGGCGTCTCGCGGGCTTCAAGCAGCCCGGCGCACAGCGGCTCGCCCGGCATACGCCGCCGCAGGTCCAAGCTCTTCCTCGATCCGCAAAAGCTGATTGTATTTTGCCACCCGGTCGGAGCGGGCCGGCGCACCTGTCTTGATCTGGCCCATATTGAGCGCGACTGCCAAATCTGCGATGGTCGAATCTTCAGTTTCTCCGGATCGATGCGAGGTGACCGCTGCCCAGCCGGCGCGCTGGCAAAGCTGAACCGCCTCCATCGTCTCCGTCAAAGTTCCGATTTGATTGAGTTTCACCAATAGCGCGTTGCAGGCTTCTTCTTGAATGGCGCGCTGCACGCGTGCAGGGTTGGTCACCAGGAGGTCATCGCCGACCAGCTGCACTTGATCGCCAAGCGTCTGAGTGAGCAGCGACCAGGTCTCCCAATCGTCTTCCGCCATGCCATCCTCAATGGAAACAATGGGGTAGTTGCTCACCCACTGCTGCCAGAATTCGACAAGCTGTTCACCTGAGAGTTCTCGATCCTCAATGCGCAATCGATACCGTTTCGAATCGGCGACATACCACTCGGTCGCCGCCGCGTCGAGCGCAATACCCACCTGTCCTCCGGCCTTAAAACCGGCCCGCTCGACCGCCGCAAGCACGCTCTCGATTGCCTCAGCGTTGGTTTTGAGTGCCGGGGCATAGCCACCTTCGTCGCCCACCAGGGTTGAAGCCCCCTTGCCTTTCAAGACAGCCTTGAGCGCGTGGTAGATCTCGGCGCCCCACTGCAGCGCTTCCTTGAAGCTTGTAGCTTCCAGCGGCATCACCATGAATTCCTGGATGTCGGTTGATTGCCAGCCTGTGTGCTCACCACCATTGAGGATATTCAACATGGGCACTGGGAGGACGTGGGCGTAGACGCCGCCAAGATACCGGTAGAGCGGCAATTCGACCGATGAAGCCGCCGCACGGGCCACGGCCAGGCTGACCCCCAGGATGGCGTTCGCACCCAGCTTGGATTTGTTGGGCGTTCCGTCGAGCTCGAGCAAGGTTCGATCAAGCCCCATTTGATCGGTGGCGTCAACGCCGGCCAGCGCGGAAGAGATAGTCCCATTGACATTCTCAACCGCCTGGCTGACGCCTTTGCCGCCGTAGCGTTGTGATTCGCTGTCCCGAAGTTCGAGCGCTTCATGAACGCCGGTCGATGCACCGGAAGGCACCAACGCCCGCCCCCAACTTCCATCGGCCAAGACAACCTCAACCTCAACGGTTGGGTTCCCGCGCGAATCCAGCACCTCCCTGGCATGAACACTGGTGATCATCGGATCGATCATCACATGACTCCTTCTCCTGAATCGGGGTCATTATACTCAGCGAGTCGCAGGCATGATTTGTCCGGCATGATAGAATCGACCCGTCATGAGCAAGGATCACGCCACCTACTTGGACTATGCAGCGACAACCCCGCTCGATTCGCGAGTGCTGGATGCCATGCTGCCGTTCTTCCGTCGTGAATATGGCAATCCTGCCTCCATTCACCGGTGGGGGCAGCGGGCCGAGGCGGCCATCGAAACGGCACGGGAGCGTATGGCTGGCGTTCTGGGCTGCCGCCCCTCGGAGCTGGTTTTCACGAGCGGTGGATCCGAAAGCGACAACCTTGCCCTGCGCGGAATAGCGCTCGCCCGCCGGGAGAGCCACGGCGCGCGCCACCTCCTCACCACTCCGGTGGAGCATTCCGCAGTTCTGCGCACGGCCGAAGATCTTGGCAGGAACTACGGCTTCGAAATCGAGCTGCTCCCGGTGGATCACTTTGGCCGGGTGACGCCCGCTGAGCTCGCCAGGCGGATTCGCAAGGATACCGCCCTCGTTTCCGTGATCTACGCCAACAATGAAATTGGCACGATGAATGATCTCCCACCCCTCGGCGAAGTCTGCCGAGGTGCAGGTGTTCCGCTGCATACGGACGCAGTTCAGGCCGCGAGCCAGCTGCCGCTCGATGTTGAGGACCTCAAGGTCGATTTGCTCTCCCTCGGCGCGCACAAGTTCTACGGACCCAAAGGGGTTGGCGCCCTCTACATTCGACCCCCTCATGCCTTGATCCCCCTTCAGACAGGCGGTCAGCAGGAGCGTTCTCGACGGGCAGGTACACACAATGTCCCGTTGATCGTCGGAATGGCGGAAGCGCTGGCCCTCACAGTCGATGAGCGCAACCTCCATAATGATCGGTACAGAAGGATGCGCGACTCATTCCTGGTCGAAGTCCCCCGCCGGATCCCGGGAGCACTCGTCACCGGGCATCCGACCGAAAGGCTGCCCAATCACGCCTCCTTCGTGTTCCAGGATGTCGACGGAAATGAACTGGTCGCGGCGCTCGACATGGTCGGCTTTGCCTGCTCGTCCGGATCGGCCTGCAAGACCGGCCTTCCCGAGCCGTCCCAGGTTCTCCTCGCGCTTGGGGTTGAGCCAGAGCTGGCGCTCGGCTCCCTGCGGGCAACAGTCGGGCGGGCGACCGATGAAGAAGAGATCCACCGATTCGTTCACGTCCTGGAAGAGACCATCGAACGTCTTCGTCAGAAGGAGCCGGTGCTCCCATGAGCTCGCGCCATCGAATCGCCGTTGCGATGAGCGGCGGTGTCGACAGCTCGATGGCCGCCGCCCTGCTCGCAGGGGCCGGGGAGGACATCTTTGGCCTGATGCTCCGGCTCTGGAGCGAGGGCCCGGATGGCACAAATCGATGCTGCTCCCCGGCGGACATTGAGAACGCACGGCGCGTATCGGCTCAGCTGGATATCCCGTTCTATGTTCTCGATGTGCGCGACCGCTTCAAGGCCCAAGTGGTCGACTTCTTTGTGGGTGGCTATGCGCAAGGACTTACACCCAATCCGTGCATGGAGTGCAATCGCCACATCCGCTGGGGATTCTTGCTCCAGAAGGCGCTTGCGATGGGCGCGAGTCACTTAGCGACTGGCCACTACGCCCGTGTGACGTCGAAGGACGGCGTCTACCGCCTGCTGCGCGCAGCCGACCGCACTAAGGACCAGTCGTACGTTCTCAGCGTGATGGGCCAGGCCGAGCTGGCAAGAGCAGTCTTCCCGCTTGGCGAGCTGACAAAGGCCCAGGTTCGGGAACAGGCGGCCCACTTTGGGCTGCCCGTCGCTGACCGCAAGGAGAGCCAGGATCTGTGCTTCATCGGGCGAGGCGACTACCGAGAGCTCCTTGCCCAGCAAAGCGCTATGCTCCCACCAGCCGGAGACATCGTTGATGTTGCCGGTGCCCGGATTGGGCAGCACACCGGCCTGGCGGACTACACAATCGGGCAGCGAAAGGGTCTGGGAGTCAGCAGCCCTCAGCCGCTGTATGTTCTCGAAAAGCGGGTCGAAGGGAACGTGCTGGTGGTCGGTCCGCGGGAGGCGCTTGGAAGGGCTTCCTTTATAGTCGCTCGCGTAAATTGGATCTCAGGAGAACCTCCGTCCGGCCCGCTAACGGTCGATTGCCGGATCCGCTACCGCTCGAGAGAAGTGGAAGCACAGGTCATCCCGCAAGCTGTGGGAGATGCGGCGGAAGTGGTGCTTTCCGAACCGCTTCCCGATGTCACCCCCGGGCAAGCCGCCGTCTTCTACCAGGGACAGCTTTGCCTCGGCGGGGGGATCATCCAGCCATGACTCTGCCTGGCATTTTGCTCGGCATCCTGCTCTCCACGATCGCTGGACTTCTCTTTCACCTGGTCCGAGGCGGGAGCCTGGGCCGGCTTGCGCTGTTCATCGCCACGGCCTGGTTGAGCTTCTTTCTCGGCCATCTGCTGGGGGAGTGGCTCGATTGGCACTGGGCGAGGCTCGGAACGCTTAATTTGCTCTCCGCTGGGCTGGCGACCTTTATCGGGCTCATGACCGCCAACCTGCTTGCAGGGCCCGCCGCAGATGAACCTCCACCCGGTGGGCGGCGACGCAGACGGCGGCCGGCCGACGACTCGCTTGAAGGCTAGGGCCACACCCACTTGGCTCTCCCAGGCACTCCACTCAACTCGCGATCTGCAGCTCGGTCTTTTGTCCGGCTTGGCCTGGCGATCCCCCCGCTTCTGATTGCTCTGGTTGTAGCCTGTGGGCCGCGTTCTGAGACTCCGGTGACGTCAGCCCTCGAGTCGCAAACGCCGAACCTGGCGCCGCCTCAAACCGCCGTACCCACCCCCCTGCCGCCGCTCCCGAAGGTGGTCCTGCTGGCACCGGAGGGATCGGATGCCGATCTGGCTGAAGACCTCGAAGCAACGCTCATCGAGCTGGCGGCTGAGACCGGCTTGCGCTTTGAGCGCATATCCGGCATGGACCCCCTGAGCGCAGAACCGGCCGACATCGGGGTTGTCGTGCCGCCCTCGCTCGAGTTTGCCAGCCGGCTCGAGGTCGTTGAGACGCTCTGGGTGGCAGTCGGAATGACGGGCCTACCGGAGCACCCATCGCTCAGCGTGATCGGCGAGAACGGCTTTCGGCCGGACCGGCAAGCGTTCCTCGCCGGCTATATGAGCGCGATTCTCTCCGCACCCAACTGGCGCACCGGCATGCTCGTCGGCGCGGATGATCCGGCGGCTGCCGCAGTTCGAACGGGGTACGAAAACGGCGTGAGCTATTACTGCGGGCTCTGCCGGCCCATCTATCCCCCTTACCTGGCGTTCCCGCAGCTCCTCAGCGTCCAGGCACCCAACGATCCAGCGGCGGTGCAGCAGGCGGCGAGAACCCTCCTCGATCAGAGCGTTGAAGTAGCCTTCGTGCGCAACGCCAGCCAGTTCTCGGCGGCTATCGAGGTGCTGGCAGCTTCGGGCGTCACCCTGATCACCGATCGCCAGCTTCCGGAAGGTGCGCGTGGACAAGCTGCGGCCGCTATCCTGCCGGATCCATCTGCCGCGCTGCGACTCATCTGGCCTGACCTGCTTGGCGGCACGGCCGGCCATCGCCTCGAGATGCCGCTGCGTCTGGCAAGCGTGAACCCTGCTTGGATCACCCCCGGCAAGCAACGCGAAATCGATGCATTTCTTGCCGAGTTGCTCGCAGGGTTTATCGACACCGGCGTCGACCCCGCAGGGCAAGAGACCAATTAGAGCTGGGCTCGGAGGCGAACGCGCCCCATGGAACGCAGGGGCTCAAACTGTGTTGGCGATGGGAATCAGGATTTCACAACCTGAACCCGGCTCGGATCACCATCCTTTCGTGGACTACCACTTGGGCCTCTATGTTATACTCAGCATGGATGATTGAAGAGCCTCAGACCGCGCCCCTTGATAGGGATGAGTCTGCAGCGCCGGGGATGACGAGTAGGCAAAGATGGCTCATCCTGGGCGCTGTTGCCGTTGGTTTGGTTCTGCTCGGGCTCATCGTGGCCACCGTCGCGTGGCTCTCGAGCAACCCGGCACAGACTGAGACATTCCGGGATATCGTCATTATCTTCATGGCGGTCGAATCGCTACTGATCGGGCTTGTGCTCATCATCCTGGTCGTTCAATTGTCTCGCTTGACAGCGCTGATCCAGAATGAGGTCAAGCCGATCCTTGATTCGACCAATGAAACCATCCGGACGGTGCGGGGAACCACAACTTTTTTGAGTGAGAACCTTGTGAGTCCGGTGATTCGGATCAACAGCTCAGTCGCTGGCATCCGGCGGGCACTGAAGATGCTCCGTCCGGATCGCTAGCGATAGAACCCTATACTTTCTTAGGAGGATGCAGATGGCAAATCGAAATGGAGAATTCGGAGCGTTTGTCTCCGGCTTTGTGATTGGTGGTCTCGTCGGAGCGGCCGTGGCCCTGCTTATGGCGCCACAATCCGGTGAGGAGACCCGTACGCTGATCCGCGATCGCGGCATTGAGCTGCGCGATCAAGTGGGTCAGACCGCCGACCAGGCCCGGACACGCGCCGAAGAGCTTGCCCGCGATGCGAAGCAGCGTGCTGAAAACCTGCAGCAACGCGGCCAGGTGATCCTCGAGGAGCAGCGCGGCCGGATCGAAGAGGCTGTAACGGCGGGACGGCAGGCAGCGCAGCGCAAGAAGGAAGAGCTGGGCGGTAGCTAAGCTTTTTCAATGAGCCAGAAACCGAAGGCGCACCCATACGGGTGCGCCTTTTGTATGGATTCGTGCTACTGGCTACACCGAGCGCTCTAGTTCAGCGTACGCTTCAGGAATTGCCTCCGCAACATCACCGGCCAAAGTACTGGATGCAGAACCCACTTCTTCAGCTGCAATCTCACCGGCCCTGCCATGCAAATAGCCGCCAAGGACAGCAGCCTCATAAGGCTCAAGCCCCTGCGCCCGAAGCGCAGCGATCATGCCGGCGAGAACGTCACCCGTCCCAGCTCGGGCGAGAGCAGGCGTGGCAAACGGGAGCACCGTTGTTCGCTGATCGGGCGCCGCGACCACGGTGAAAGCGCCCTTGAGCAAGACAATGTGGCCCCAAGTTTCCGCCCAAGTTTGCGCGGCGGCAACGCGATCCCCCTGGAGTTCGTGTTTCTCTACGCCCGTCAGAATCGACATCTCACCCGGGTGAGGCGTGAGGATGCTTCCGCTCGGCAGAAGCGCCGGCCAGTTCTCAATCTCGGTCAACAGCTTGAGGCCGTCGGCGTCAATGATCATGGGCGGCAGGTCGGCTGCCGCCCCCTCGGCGCGCGCTTCGCCGCCGATAAATCCGATCTTCGGCTTGCGGCTGGAGGTCTCCACCCCCAGCAACTTGGCCAGGAAGGAGGCTGTCGTCGGCTCCCGGCCAAACCCAGGCCCGAGAAGCAACGCCTCATAGGCGCCGAGTTCCTCTTTGAGCACGTCCACCGCGGTTTCAGCGATCACACCCATCTCATGCGGCAGAAGCAGCCAGGTAACCTCGGGCAGCCCGGGAGCGAGCAGACGCTGTACTGGCGTGGGCACAGCCAGGGTGACCAGCCCAACTCCGGTACGGTAGGCTCCTTCAGCCGCGAGCGCGGCGGCACCCGGAAGATTGATCGAACCGGCGACGATGACCACCTTCCCAAAAGTCCCTTTGTGAGCGTCCTTCGGACGTTCAGGCAGAAGCTGGCGCAAAGACTCCGCTGCGGCAAGTTCGAGGTCCACCGCTTTCCACTCCTTCAGCGAATCGGGAATCCCGATGTCGACAATTCGCAGCTTGCCGAGCGCGCCGGCGCCGGGGAAACGGAGCTGGCCGGTCTTCGCCGCGGCAAAGGTCACGGTGAGATCCGCCGGCAGTGCCTCTGCCGCTAATTCCCCGGAGTCGCAATCCAGCCCAGATGGACAGTCGACCGCCAAAATGAAGGGGGCTTCCGATCTGCGGGCAAGCTCCTTGCGGACTGTTTCGAGGGTGTCACGAATACCTCCTCGCAATGGCAGTTGGATGCCTGTCCCAAGGAGTGCATCGATCACAATGTCGGAGGTGGCGACCAGATTCTTAAGGACGCGCGAACGCTGATCCTGGGCGGCTTCGGCAATGAACACACCTCGGTCCCGCAGGGCGGTCAGGTATGGATCCTCAGCGTCCCGCTCCTTCGCAAGATACACCGATACCTGCGCCTCAGCGCCGGCAAGATGGCGAGCGGCCACCAGGCCATCCCCTCCGTTGTTCCCTGATCCGGCGAGAACCGCCACCCGCCGGCCGGCGACCGAACCGACCCCGGCAAGCAGTTCGTCATACACCGCCTTGCCGGCCGACTCCATCATTTGATCGTAGCTGATGCCGTTGTAGTCCGCTGCGGCCTCGATGCTTCGCATCTGCTCGACCGTGACAATCTTTGGCACCCTCGCTCCTTTGTTCAGGCCTGTACCCAATCTCGGATTGATCCCTCGTAGATCTGCTAGCAAGGGTCATTATAAGCATGCCGGACTGCGGGTTGAGTCAACTGGGATCTAGTTCTCACCCCAAAGATCGCGGGCGAGATCTTCGAGGTTCAGCTCGGCGAGCTTGGCCTTGATGGGCCGCCCGGATGTGGGGTCCCACTCACGGACGTGGTAGTACGCCGCCAGCATCTCATCGAAAGGCGGGACATAGCCTTCTGCCCCACCGTCGGGGAGCGGGTCGAGCAGGATTCCGGGGAGACGATCATTCTGGCCCCGCAATCCAAGGCGATGATTGAGAGCACGCTTCATCACCCAACCGCGCTCGCCAACCTGCAGGAGTTCATCGAAGGTGTATTCGAAGCCCGTTGCCGTATTGACCAGGCCGAGAACCGTCGATGGGGGGACATTGGCGAACTGGCATATTACGAGCGAATTCCAGAGCGTGCGCCAATCCTGATGTCGTGCCACATTGGCGGCTTTTTCGGGCCCATCTTGACGTCTGAAGCGACGGATGCCCAGCTCGTCGGCGGTCTGCCCCAATTCAACGGCGTAGTAGTCGCTCTGGTTATGGCAGGCACCCCGCGGCGAGGTGGCGTAGACGAGGGCCATCCCGGAGGCACCGCGTGGATCATGATAGGCAACCTCGAGACCATTGACCTGTGCAGCCAGATCGGGCGAGTTAAACTGCCTGGCAAGTGATCGGGCGCCGAGCGCCAGCAGTTCGCCAATTCCTTCTCTGCGGGCCGTGAGATGAATGAGCCGCTCCACTGTGTCCTCGGCGCCCCAGGCCAGCTCGAAACCACGCTCAAACTCCTTCGGTAAGTGGCCGCGTTCCGCCAGGAGAAAGGCAAGTCCAATCGTGTTGGAAAGCGAGATGGTATCCATGCCATAGCGGTCGCAAAGCTCACCGTATTGCGTGATGCGGTTCAGGTTCGAGATCTCGAGATTGGGGCCAAACCCCACCATGGTCTCATACTCGGGTCCCTTTCGCTCCCCACCATCGGAAAGGCGGACCTTCCGGCCACAGGCAATTACACAAGCATGGCAGGTGCTCACGCCGCTCAGGATGGTCTCTGCCATGCTGGCTCCGGTGGTTCTCACGGCACCCTCAAAGGTGCCTCGGGTGAAGTACCGCTTGGGCATCATTCCCAGGTAGTCGAAGTAGTCGCCAGCTGCACCCGAACCAAGCTCTCGCATCGAGCGGGTGACGTTGTCGTCCCGCAGCGCCCGATTTGAGCTGCCCCGAAGGACAGAAAACGCCTCCCGCTCAGCCAGCGGCAGAGGCTGAGCGCCGCGCACGGCGACGGCCTTCAGCCGCTTGGCGCCCATCACGGCGCCCATCCCCGTTCGGCCGGCCACCCGGCCATGGTCACAAAGAACCACCGAGAACGGTAATTGGCTTTCGCCCGCCAGCCCAATGGTGGCGACTCGAACGCCCGGAGCCCGAAGCTCCTCACGAAGCAAAGCCTGGGCCTGGTAGGTGTCAGTCTTGCCCCAGAGATGCCGGGCATCGCGGAATTCGAGCTCACCGTCGTTCACCCACAAGTACACCGGCGTGGGGGCTTCCCCTGTGATCCACAGTCCGTCGTATCCAGCGGCGCGCAGCTCCGGGCCAAAAAAGCCTCCAACATTGGACTCGCCCCACAGCCCAGTTGCTGGGGACTTCGCACAGATCACAAATCGGCCCACCGCTGGCCCACTTGTGCCTGTCAATGGTCCGGTGAGGAACAGCAGCGGTGCCGCCGGTGATAGTGGATCGAGGTCCGGCGTCAGCTGCGAATAGAGGAGGCGTGCGGCCAGGCCAGAGCCACCGATGAAATCCCGTTGAATATCCAGGGGGACTTCAATTGCTCGGTACTCTTGCGACGAGAGATCGATCTCCAGGATTCGGCACGATATCGAACGCATCGGGATCAGTCGGAGCTTATGGCCGCCATGCGGGATTCCGGTGTGGGGACCCGATCGAGCCGCTGCCGCTCGGCCCCCGGTTTCGGCTCGATCCCGGCCATCGCATACTCTGCGAGGGCTGTGATCGTCAGGCTTGGATTCACGCCAGGATTTCCTGGAATCACGGAACCATCGATCACATAGAGACCCGGGTAGTTGAACAAACGGCAGTCTCGATCGACAACTCCATCCTCCGAATCAACGCCCATCGGACAGCCGCCCAAGATGTGAGCGGTTACCGGAAATCCCAAGATGGATTCGAGAAATGACGTCTGTGGCACACCATTGATGGCCCCGGCGAATTCGCGGGCGATATCGTGGGCGACGGGGAGTTGGGCGCGGATTCGACGCTTCTCATCATGCTGGGGAATGAGCGCCCTCCGGAACAGGCTCCAGATGCTGCGCCCAAGCCTCAGGCGCATCAGGTTATCTTCCGTCTGCATCACGAGCAGGATCGTCGATCGTTCGGCCCATCCCGGCAGGAGCTTCACCCGTATGAAATCGAATGGACGGAGCAGGATCTCGCCCGCGGCTCGCCAGAGTCTACCCGCGAAGGACAGGCCTTCGGGAACGATCGGGGCGGACAGGGTTCGAATAAAGGAAGATCCCGCTGGATAACGCACCGGCTCCACTCGGGTAACCTCGTCAACCTGCACCATAGAGGTGATGGCGACTCCCAGAGAATAATCCGGGTGGCTGCGTCGACTGGTGACGCCGAGCAGCGCCTCACTGTTCGTCCGCACCCGTTCGCCGAGCCGCACGGAGAGGCGGGGAAGCGTCTTCTTATCATCCCTGCAGGTCATGAGGAGCTTCAGCGTGCCCAACACGCCGGCCGAAACGACGACATTGCGGGCTTTGACCGTCTCCGGTCGCCCGCCAAACCAGGTCCTAGTGTGCCGGTACGTGACTTCGTAGCGAGCGCCATCGGGCCCATCAGAGCTGACCGGGCGGATGCTGGTCGCTTCAGCCCCCGGCAAGATGCGTGCACCCCATTTCTCGGCGAAGTAAAGATAGTTCTTTGGGAGTGTGTTCTTTGCATTGTAGCGACAGCCAACCATGCAGCCGCCACAATGCGTACACCCCGACCTGGCCGGACCAGCGCCGCCGAAGAAGGGATCCGTCGGCTCAGCATCAGGATCGCCGAAGAACACGCCAACATCCGCCAGGCGGTATGTGTCGTCCTTCCCTCGGCGGGCGGCGATCCTCTTCAGGATCTCATCGGCCGGCCACGCGCGGGGGTTGGCGTCGACACCCAGCATCCGTCGGGCGAGGTCGTAATAGGGGGCAAGGACCGACTTCCAATCCGCCAGCCGCTGCCAATCGTCCAGTTCGAAGAAGGACTCGTCGGGCTCCATCAGCACGTTCGCATAGACCAGGCTTCCCCCACCGACACCGCTGCCGTGGAGGACGAAAAGACCTTGCAGAAAGCTCATCTGCAAGATCCCAAACCAGCGGACGACGGGCAGCCAGAGGAATTTCGGCAGGTTCCAGTTGGTTGCCGGAAACTCGTGATCGGCGAACCGCCTCCCCCGCTCCAATACCAGGACGCGGTAGCCTTTCTGGGTGAGGCGCATTGCGGCCACACTGCCCCCAAAGCCCGAGCCGATCACCAGGAAGTCGTAGGTTGATTGCGATTTCAAATGGTTCTCCCCGGCCACTCTCACCTAGCCAGAGGTTCCTCGACCCTCCATGGTCTTCGTAGACTGCAAATGGGCTTCAGCCGCGAGGTCCTACAAATGGGCGGCGATGATCCGTTGAAACGCTTCCTGACAAGATCGCTAGCCCTGCACTTCCGCCTGCCAGGGGGCATGCGGGTCAAGCCCCACCTTGCGGGCACAGCGCACGAAATCCACAACGGTCGGGACATTTCGCAGCATGTAGGCCATGCTCCCTTGCACCTTCAAACGGCGGGTCATCATGGCCTGGATCGCCTCTAGCTCGCCATTCAGGATTCGCAGGAGGTTCTCGCGTGTCGCTCGCAGCGTGAAACGCGCCTCGGGCAGATTCTCCTCGTTCGGGTGGAACATCCGGATCTCGCGACACTGGCCGTGCCACAAATCAAGGTAGAAATACACCACCTGCTGATGGCCATTTGACTGATCGTCGGGCTCAACAGCGAAGAGCAGATCACCTTCCCACGAAGCCGCGATCTGCGCATACTGCACGTCGCTGTTGATCGTTTCTTTCAGAGAAGCCAACCAGCCTAAACTTGGGAACGGATGAGTCATGTCTTCTCCTCAAAAGATCGTTTGATTATCAGGTAGCCCAGAAGTCCTGTCAATGGAAGCATCCGCACGAACCCATGGCTCCTCCCTGCATTGACACTTCGGCGCCCGCTGGTTTAGACTTAGCCCCCCGATATGGAGAAAATTGTGGGTCGGATCGTTACTCGTGCGGAGCTGGAGGCCTTTGAGAGCCAGCGACTGGCTTCTTACGGCCTGCGCAGCCGTGACAGCCGGGGCCGGGCCTATCCGGAGGACGAACCGGGCTACCGAACCGCTTTCCAGCGGGACCGTGACCGCATCCTGCACACAACTGCCTTCCGCAGGCTCGAATACAAGACCCAGGTCTTCATCAATTATGAGGGGGATTATTACCGCACCCGATTGACGCATACGCTCGAGGTCGCGCAGATCGGGCGGACCGTCGCCCGCGCGTTGGGCGCCAATGAAGATCTGGTTGAGGCAATCTGCCTGGCGCACGATCTCGGTCACCCTCCTTTCGGGCACTCTGGCGAAACAACGTTGAGCCGACTGATGACGGAGCATGGGGGATTTGATCACAATCGGCAATCTCTACGAATTGTCACCGAGCTTGAGAACCGGTACCTGGAATTTCCTGGCCTGAACCTCACCTGGGAGGTCCGCGAAGGCATCGTCAAGCACGAGACCGAGTACGATGTCGCCGACGCCTCCGACTACGAACCGGAAAAGCGTGGCCACCTCGAAGCGCAGATCGCCAACGCTGCCGACGAGCTGGCCTACACGGCCCATGATCTGGACGACGGCCTTCGATCCGGAATGATCTCGCCACGGCAACTGAGCGGATTGGGTCTGTGGGAGACGCTGCGGGAGAGCATTGGCTGGACGAGTGACGAAATGGAAGAAGTCACGCGGCACCGGCTGATCCGCCGCCTCATCGGGATCGAGGTGACGGATCTGCTCGATGCGACCAGCGAACGAATTGCGGAGAGCGGTGCCCAGACCGTCGAGGAACTCCAACTGTTGCCCCGCAACGTGATCGGCCATGGCGCCACGCTGCGCGCAATGAATCGCGAGCTGAAAGACTTCCTCTACGCCAACATGTATCAGCACTACCGGGTCGTTCGCATGCAGACGAAAGCCGAGCTTTTCCTTGAAGACCTCTTCCGGGCCTACCTCCAGAACCCGAAGATCCTTCCGCTCGAGGTGCAGGCGCGCGCCGAGGATGGTCCGTTCCACCGAGCGATCTGTGACTATATCGCCGGCATGACAGATCGCTTTGCACTGCAGGAGCACAGCAAGCTCTTCGACCCGTATACGAGAACCTAGGGAGCCTGATGGAGAAATCAGAAATCCTGCTGACACCCGAGGGCGCGGCCAAGATCCGCGCCGAACTGGAAGAACTCCGAGGACCGCGTCGCGGGGAATTGGCGAAACGATTGCGGGCGGCGATTCAGCAAGGCGATCTATCGGAGAACGCCGACTATACGGCCGCCAAGGAAGAGCAGGCCTTTCTCGAAGGTCGCATCCAGGAATTGGAGGTCACGCTGCGCGAGGCCACCATTGTTGAGAAGCCGGCGTCCAATGACGTTGTAGACCTGGGCAGCACGGTCATTGTGCTCGAGGATGGCGGTGAACCGGAGACGTTCCAGCTCGTCGGCGCAAAGGAGGCCGATCCCCGGAACGGGAAGATCTCCCACGAATCACCAATCGGCCGTGCGCTGATGGGCAAGCGCGTCGACGAGGAAGCACTGGCAACGACCCCGGCCGGCGGCATCCGGTTCAAGATCCTGGAGATTCGCTGACCGAGGCTCGGCATCATCGAATCAGAACGGGGAGGAGCAATGCTCCTCCCCGTTTCATGACAAGATCAGGCGGGCTCAGTCGAGAGCGCCGGCGAAGGCCTCTGGGCTGGCTTTCGGCAAGGCCCGCAGTTCGATCGTAATGCGCTCAAAGAAGCTTTCCTGAGGCAACGTCCCCTCCCCGTACTTCATATC
>JBFJVD010000031.1:0-16702 GCA_041624375.1 Anaerolineales bacterium | reverse complement strand
GCTTCGGCTCCATCATGATACTCGGCGTCGGGTACCTGATCCTGACACTCATCTTCGGGGAAATCGCCGACGCCGCCGGCGGCATGCTTGAGAGCGTGGAGGGGCTGTTCGAGGGCGTCGGGATCGACGTTCTGCCTGAGGCCGCCGAAGGAACCGGCGCTGGCGGTCTGAGCTGCGGGTTGATCGCCGCGTTCTTTACCGGCTTCGGCGTCGTGGGCACGATGTCGGCGCTTCTCGGCGCCACCACGGGCGGCAGCCTGTTGCTTGCCGTTCTTAGCGGTCTGGTCTTTGGCGGTGTCTACTTCGCGCTTGCGGCGCTGCTGGTCCGCCAGCAAGCCTCTTCCGCGCTGCGGCGCTCGGACCTCATCGGCGCAGTGGCCCGTGTCACCACGCGCACCCCGGGGGGAGAGGTCGGCGAGGCTTTCCTGGAGCTGCGCTCGCAGCGCAAACGCTACCCCATTCGTGAAGTTGAGGCCGAGGAGCTGGTGCGCGGCGATCTGGTTGAAGTCGTGCGCCAGGAAGGCGGGACCTTGTTTGTCCGTAAGCGTACCTGAACTGGGCACTGCGCCCGAAGGAGGATGCACATGTTGGGTCTGACACTTGAGGCCATCGGCCTCGTCCTGGCAGCACTGATCGGTTTGGTGCTGCTGCTGGTCTTCGCCCGGCGAGCCACCCGGCTGTATCACCGGGTGCCGCCGAATCAGGTCATGGTCATCTTCGGCCGCGGCCGCACCGCGTTCGATGAACAGGGAGTGATCGACCGGAGAGGGGTGCGGATGGTCACGGGCGGCGGCGCCCTCGTCTGGCCGATCATGGAAGACTACGGCTTCCTCGATCTCACCGTGATGACGATCGCCAAAGCGAAGGACGAGGTCTACACCGTGGATGGCGTGCCCATTCGTCTGGACTGGGTCGCCCAGGTGCAGATCGACTCTGACGAAGGGGCCATGTTCACCGCTGCGCGCGCCTTCCTGGGGATGCCGCGCGAGGAAGTAAAGAACGTCATTGCCCAGACGCTGAGCGCCAACTTCCGCGCCATCGTCGGCCAGCTCACGGTCGAGGATGTCCATCGGGATCGTGACGCCTTCGTCAATCAAGTCCAGCAGCTCGCCTCGGACGACATGGCCGCGATGGGTGTGCGGGTGATCTCCATGGGAATCGAAGAGATCACTGACGACCAGGGCTACTTCGAAGCCATGGCCAAGCCTGTCATCGCAGCGGTGAAGCGGGACGCGACCATCGCTGAGGCGGAAGCCGACCGGGCAGCCCGCATCCGGGCCGCCGTAGCGCGTCGAGAAGCGGAGCAAGCCGAGCTTGACGCCACCCGCGCGATTGTCGAACAGCAGGAAGCACTGGCACTGCGCGAAGTGGCCAAGGGCAAGACCATCGGCCTGGCCGAAGCGGAAGCCGATGAAGCTGTGCAGCAGAAGCGAGCTTCGGCGGTCGAGCAGCAGAAAGAAGCCGAAGTGCTGGTCCCTGCTCGCGCGCAGCGCGAGGCCGCCGAGATCGAGGCCGACGCCGAGCGGCGCCGGGTGACGATCACGGCAGAGGCTCGCGCTGTAGCCCTCAAGAAGGAGTCCTCCGCCCAGGCCGAAGCGACCAAGGTCACTGGACACGCCGACGCCGAAAAGCTGAAGGCGATGAAAATGGCCGAGGCAGAGAGCACCCGCGCCACCCTGCTGGCCGAAGCAGAGGGCAAGGAGAAACTGGCACAGGCAACGGCGGCCGAGGGTGAGATCAACCTGCGCCAGGTCGTCGCCGAACTCCTGATCCACGCCGAGGTGGCCAAGATCGAGGCGATCGGTGAGGCGCTCAAGGGGATTGGTGAGAATGTCCGCATCGTGCAGTTCAGCGGGGCCAACGGCCACGCTGACGGCAGCCGCAGCGCGCTGACCGAGCTGCTCCTGAGCGTGCCGGAGCTGGCCACCATCCTCAACGCCAAGTCCGAGGCGCTCTCAGGTGAGGGGATCGAGGCGGTCCTGCGGCGGGTTCGGGGGCTGCTGGCCGGCAGCGAGCAAGCCCAGGCCGAAGAGGCGGCCCAGCCCGCCAAGAAGGCACGCAAGAAGGCGGCGCAAGACCCGGGCGGCGAAGCCTGACCGTACGTCGTTCGAACACTGGCCGGCCTGCGAGCACGTTGTGCAGGCCGGCCTTGCGCGCCGGCTGCTGCCGGAGAGATGTCATCTCACGCGCGGGGCGGCTCAGGAGAAGTAGGCCTTGACGTAGGGATGAACCTCAGGCGACTGCAGCAGCGCGTCCAGCGGCCACCACCGGAAGTCGCTGTGTTGGGTCTCCGGAGCCGGAGTCGGCTTCTCGCGGAGACGGAGCTGATGTGCCAGAACCACGTAGTGGGTGGGCACCTGCGGTTCGCCGGCAAAGTTCTCCGCATAATGATGTTCATACACACCCAGGAAATCAACTTCGGCCGACTCCACCGGAAGACCGAGCTCCACGTCCGCAATCCGCGCCAAAGCCTCGGCGATCCGTTCCCCTTTCATCAAGATGCCGCCAGGAACGAACCAGCTGCCCCTGGCGGGCTCGTTCTTCCGCCAACCCAGCAGGACCTGGCCTTCGGCATCGCGGACAATCAAATCAAGGGAAACCAGCGGCGCGAGACGGACGACTTCGAGGAACTGCGCGGCCGGCAGGCGCCGGGGCATGGAGGGATGGGACGCACCCGCCGCGGTCATGGCGACGGCTCACTTCGCGCAGAACCCGCAGCTCTCATCGGCCGACGATGCCGGCCAGCCAGCTGACCCCTTCGGCAATGGGGTTGGCGACCCAGTCCTCCGATTCCCGCAGTTCGTAGAGCGCGGAGCCAAACCGCAGCAGCAGCGTGGAATCGGAAACCCACCAGACCTGATCTGGTGCTTCCTCAAACAGGTTGCGCTGGAGCGCTCCTGATCTCGAATGCATCCGCGTGCGCGGGGACGCGCCGGCTTCCACGAGGATCCAGTCGCCATTCGGGGATGGATGCACCCGTTCCGCTTCGGTCAGTTGAAGCCGAAGGCCGCCGCTGGTCGTATAGGTGCGTACGCCCGGAAACTCCTGAGCTCGCAGGACAAACTGGCCAAGCTCCGGGCTCCAATCGATTTGCCGCCAACCGGAACCGGATTGGATCCGCCGCGGCTCCGCTTCCGCCAGGTCGAGCCGGTATAGGCCTACTGGCAACGGATAGACACAGGCACCGGATTCGCCCATGCCAAGGAACACGGTCCGCGTGGCTGGATCCAGCGCGGCGCCGAGGAACGCCGGCCAAAAGACGAGCCGATGGCTGGCAGCGCTGGCATTCACCTCTCGCAGGTTAAAGTCGCAGAACTCGCCGGGGCCCTCGCGGGTGACGAAGATCGAGTTTGAGAGCCAGCCGAGGATCTCCGCCCAATAAAATACGCCTTCATCGAGCGGGCTCGTATAGAGCAGCTGGATCTCATTCGTATCGGTGTTGACCGCCCACGCGCCTTCGAGACCGCCCTCACCGGCAAGCAGCACCGCCAGCCGTCCATCCGGCGACCAACCCATCGGGTGGATCAGGCGCGCCTCGATGGGAAGGCGCACCAGCGAACCGTCGTCGGCGTGGTAGAGAACCGGCTGCTGTACCTGACCTGTCCGAACAGCGAACAGCAGATGGTTGCCGTCGGGCGCCCAGGCAAATACGCCACCCGCAGCGTCCTCCGCCACGCGGTCCCCATCAAGTGAGATTCGGGTTTCAATCGAAAGTGACGGAAGATGCACCACCCACAGTTCGTCCCGGTAGGCCGCCTGTCGAGGCACGACCACGGCCCGCTCTCCCTGTGCCGTCAGGTTCTGGGTGTCCGGGCAGCGAATGAGCAGGGGAGTTATGGCGGCGCTGCCCAGATCGAACAGCGCCACCTGATCCCTTTCCTGGCACAGCAGCGCCCAGGGGCCGGAGCCCTGCAGGGTGGTTTCGCTGAGGGCGGGTGACGCCGTTTGGCTTGCTGTCGGCGTGACTGTCGGTGGGGCCGGCGTGGATGTTATGGACGGTGTCAGGCTGGGTTCCGGGCTTGGCGTGGGGGTGACACTGGCGGTCGGGCTTGCCGTCGGAAGCTGGCGCGGGGTCGAGGAACGCTGCACAGTCGGGCTCGCCCGCCCGCCGGCCGGCGCGCAGGCTGTCAGAAGGCTGAAACCGAGCAGAAGGCAGATGACAACCGACTTGTGCATCAGCAGAGCGAACGGCGGGGAGCCTGAGGTATCCGACCCGCATCCGAGCGCATCTGGATGATACGTCAGATCGGCTTGTTGTGCTCCGCACGCACCTGAACGCTCCATCCGACGGCTGAACCGGCGCCCTGGAGCAGCTTGAGCGCACCGGGTAACGCGGCGGAAAATCGCTACGAGCAGGTTGTACGCGATGACCCCATCCCGAGGAACCGTGTCAGCGTGAACTCCCGTTCGTAGGCGCCCATATGTCCGTAGGTTCCCTCCGGACCGACCTCGCCGGCGACACGGACGAAGACGAACCGGTATTCTTCCTGGGGATAGCCAGTCGCCGCGCTGTAGGCTTCGATCAGGGCATCGAACGCCTCCCCTTCCCGATCGCCATGCAACCACCAGGTCTCCTCGACATCACACGGGTGAAACGCGCTCACTTCGAAGCCGAAGACGACGAAACCTTCGTAGACCTGCGGTTCTTCGTTGAAGCCCGGCAGCGTGCAGGCCGCCAGCATGCATGCCAGTAGAACCATCCCGGCCGTGAACGAGGCCGATCGGACCGCCGGCAAACCTGAGAGGATCGGGGCCATGATCCGTCCTTTCGCTGGTTGAGCGGACCCGGAAAGCTCGTCCGTCCGCAACCCCCTGATCTCAAGACGCCGGGATCAGCCGGGAGGTTCCAGGTCGGAGGACTCAGATCCCTCAGAAGATCGGGCAAGCGGAATTAAGGCCTGCACCCGTTCCTCATCCCATTCGAGGAAATCCCCGCTCCATTCGCGTGGCGCCAACAGTGTCAGGGCGGCAAGCGACCGACCGGGCCGCTCTGCCGGAAGCAGCTCGCCGCGATCGTGCCGTAGAACGAAGCGCTGGTGCACGTCGGCAGGCATACCGGAGGCGCCCGTCTGGCGGATCTCGGCCTGCATCCCTGTGTCAACCACGCCGGGCCGAAAGGAGAGCGCGGTCACCTGCGGCTCCTCCGCAGCCAGCACGTGCGTATAGTGGTTGAGGGCAGCTTTGGCGGCGCAGTAAGCCGCCCAGCCCTCGACCACGCCGACCGCCGCCCCGCTCGATACGTTAACCACGATCCCGGAGGCGCGCCGCAGCGCAGGCAGGGCAACCGCCGTGAGCTGCGCCGGCGCGATCAGATTGACCCTCAGATTGCCCGCCCAGGCCTCGGGATTCACGCTCGAGACCGGGGCAATCGGTGCGATCACGCCTGCATTGTTGATCAAACCATCGATCCGACCATAGGCAGCTTCGGTGGCTTCGACGATTTCGACTGCGGTCGCAGGCTCGGAGAGATCCCCCGGCACGATGAGCGCCTCGCCTCCACCTGCCTGGATCTCGGCCACCACGCGCTCGAGATCACCCCGGCTGCGAGCGGTCAGCGTGAGCCGGGCGCCGAAGGTGGCGGCGGCGCGCGCCGCGGCAGCGCCCAAGCCGCGCGATGCGCCGGTCACGATGATGACTTTTCCCTTCATCTGGATTTCCCCCAACCATGAGCCCGGTCCATCACGACCGCACTATGGTCCGAGTTCGAGCGTTTCGCTGGCGATGACGACCGGAAGGTTCGGAACCACATCATAGTATGAGGCAAAACGCACGGGCTCCGGGGCATCATAGCTGCGGAGCCACATCGCCCACGGGTAGCCAATGGACTGATAGAGAACCTCGACGGTGAGCGTGTAGGGGCCGGGCGCCCCACCAAGCTCGATGGCATATTCGATGCGGTCGCCGCCCTGATCGAAATCCTCGTCCTCTGCTGCACGGCCTCGCGGGACCAGATCGGGCAGCGCGTCTTCTTTCTCCAGGCCGGCCGGCAGCAGCCGGTTGTCCTTCACATAGCCCGATGCCTGTGCAATATCCGTCGTTAGCCCGCCAGCGGCTCCCCGCAGGACCGCCTCGTAGATCTGCACCTGACCACCGTCGACGATCGCCAGATAGTGTGGTTCGAAGGCCGCTGGATCGGCGTCACCATCGTTGCCCACGATGGAACCGTCCGCGTTCACTGCCCCTGATTCAAAGACCACCCCACCATTGGCGTCCCGCACCACAAGGTGGATCCAGACACGGCGTGAAGGGAATCCCGAAGGTAGCTTGTGCCCGGCCAGGTTCTCAAGAACCACATCCACCCGCAGCCGCCCACCTGAAACCGATGCGTCCTCCAGGACCAGTGAAAGCGTATCCTGCTGGAGGAGGGCAACGCTCCGATCGATCGAGGCCTGCAGCTCGGCGCTTGAGGCCGGGACGCCCAGCGGCTCGGCGAACGAGGCAAGCAGCTCGAGCAGGTAGACGTTGCCGCCGACGAAGGTATGTTGGGCAAAGGGGCTGCGCGGGTTGATGCTGGATACAGCGATTCTGGCCCCGCCGACCGCGTCCGGCATGTGGCAGTCCTGGCAGGCGGTCAGGCGGCGGCGGTAACTGCTCTCGAACCATTCGAGGTAGGTCGTCTGAATCGGAATGGGATCGGCCGCACCGCGTCCTTCAATGTAATACATGTGGCAGCTGGCACAGATCTCGGACCGGGTGACGTGCAATCCCTGCACCGGGATGAAACCCGAAATGCCCTGCATCTGGGCGGCCAGGACTTGCTCGACATCATACGGGCCAAAGCTCAGCCGTTCGCCGGGGGGCAGTTCCGCATCGATGTTGTATCGCCCACTGTAGCTGGCCGGCTGTCCCAGCCCCTGCTCACGAATCTGATGGCACAGCGTACAGGAAACGCCATCGAGCGCCAGTTCGTGCAGCTCGTGACTGGGGTCGAGCAGGCCGCCGTCCAGCAGCCGCACCTGCTCCCCGCGTGCCCGCAGTGTGAAGCTGGCCATCGGGGTGTGGCAAAGGGCACACTCGGCCTCGAGGGCCTCGCGCCGCTCAGGCGCGTTGATCACCGCCGCACGCACGGCAGCCTGCCAGAAGGGATCGCGGGCGGCGTTCGCCTCAACGGAGGCGCGCCAATGGGCATCGATCGAGACATCGGCGCCGGCCTCATCGACCAGATTCGCGTGGCAGGCGACACACAGTCCTGAGCCCACAAAGTAGTCATCGCGGATGGTGGGGAGCGGCGCGCCGGGGTAGGCGCCCTCGGCGCCCGGCTCGGGTGTGGGGGTCACGGGCGCCGTCGCGGACGGCGGGACCGTCGAGGTGGGTCCGCTGCGGGTCGGCTCAGGCGTCACGCTCGGCTGCGCCTGCGGGGCGCAGGCGGCGAGCATGAGAACCGAGAAACAGAGAAGGGCGAAACGGCGCATGGGGACCCGCCGGCGGCGTGAAGCGAGCGGAAGCCGCCGGCTCAGATGAGGAAGGAGCCGTTCTGGTACACCAGCTCGCCGTCGACCCGGATTTCGGAGTCGCTGCGCATGTCGCAAATCATGTCCCAATGGACTGCGCTTCGATTCTGGCTGCCGGTATCGGGGTAACCGGCGCCGAGGGCCATATGCAGCGTGCCCCCGATCTTCTCATCGAACAGAATCCGGCGGGTGAAGCGCTGGATGCCGCTGTTGGTGTCCACCGCAAACTCCCCGACATAGCGGGCGCCGGGATCGGTCTCGAGCACATCCAGCAGGAAGCCCTCTCCTTTGTCGGCGCTGGCTTCGACCACCTTCCCGTCCTCGAAACGAAGCTCGATCCCTTGCGCCTCCCGGCCGTTCCAGATCGCCGGAAAGTCGAAGCGGATCCAACCCTGCATCGAGTCCTCGACCGGGCCGGTGAACACTTCACCGTCCGGCATGTTGTGTTCACCACCGGCGTTAATGAAGGTCCGGCCGGCGATCGAGAGCTCCAATTCACAGCTCGGGCTGCGGACCTGGATCCGGTCGTGCCCATTGAGCGCCTCGACGATTGCGTCCTGCCGCTTCTCCACCCCGCGCCAGTAGCCGACCGGGTCCTCATCATCGGCGTGGCAGGCTTGATAGACGAAGTCCTCATAGTCCTCGAGGCTCATCTCAGCGTCCTGAGCAAACGAATCGGTGGGGAACAGGGTGCTCACCCACGCCAGCTCCTTGGTCGCACCGCGCCGCATCTGCGCCTCAAGGATGGGCTGGGTGGCCTTGCGCCGCTGCGAGAGGCGGGCGGGATCCGCCTCGGAGAGTTCGCGTGTGTTGCTCGCGGCGTGGATCAAGATACGCGCCTCGAAGTTTTCGTAGGCGTGCAGGCGCAGCGGCGGCGTGAAGGCAAGCTGCTCGTCACTGGCCAGCTTTTGGTGGAGCACATCCAGGCCCGGCAGTCCAAGATATGGCTGGGGATGCCCCCCTGCTCGCAGGATCTCGGCGTAGACCTCCTGCACGAGGGGCGCGGCCGCTGGCTCGGATTCGATGAGCACCCGATCGCCGGGTTTCGCCCGAATGGAGTGCTGAACGAGAATCTGGGCAAGGCCGCGAATGCGTGGATCGGTCATCGGCGTGTGCTCCGTCGGTTAGCAGGAAGCTGCCGCTGTCTGCCAACCCGGTTTCAGGGGGTGTGTCCGAGGGTCAGGCAGGTTCGGCGTATGCGTCGTGGTCGAGCACCGGGTCGTCCGGATGGGACGAGTTCCACATCTGGACCAGCCGCGACAGAGGAACACCGATGTTCTCGTGGCGGTCGATGCCGGCCCGGTATTCGCCGGGCTCGTTCATGCGCGCCTGGAGCTCTGGGTCGGTGTCGATGGCGGCAAACACAGTTCCGTCCAGACGGATCGCTGGCTTGAGGCTGCCCACCCCCGGCAGGGGAACGGGACGGGCACGGACCAGGTGCCAGAAGGCAAGCTCGGCCAGCGCGCCCAGCGCCTGCTCGATCTGCTCGGCTTCGAGACCGCTCTTCTCGACCAGGAAGCTGACGACCTCCTCGTGACTGAGCGGCTCTTCCATCTCGAGCTCCGGCCGGTACGTTCGGATGACATCATGCGTCGTCGCCATTCGGTCTCCTCTCGTCGAGGGATGTTGATCACAGCGAGCCTAGGCGCCAGTGCCCAGGCCAGGGACAATGATAACACCGAACCCGGGAGGTCACGCCTGCCACCGACCTCCAGGGAAGGGAGGTGCACCGCCCAGGTCCTCAAGCTCGACCGTGTGTTCGCGCCCGTCTTCCTCCACCGAGATCAGATGCCGGGGACAGCCTGCGAAATGGTCCGCGGCGTCTTGTGGCAGGTAGCGGGGGAGGAACTGCGGATAGATCACGTTCAAGCTCAGGCGGTCGAGCGGCAACATCTCGATCGTCAGTCCCTCTGCGTCGGGGTTGGGCAGCGACTTGCCTGGCGACAGGACAGGGGCTTCGGGTTCCACCAGGTAGTACCAGCCAAGCTCATGGTAGGACTCGCCCACTCGGTCCCCGAAGAAGTGCTCATGAAAGTACAGCAGCTGCCGCACCCGGCATGTAACCCCCGTCTCTTCCAAGAACTCGCGCTCAGCAGCCTGCTCAAGCCGTTCGCCATGCTGGATGCGCCCACCGATGAGGAAGTAATAAGACGACTGCCAGCGCGCCAGCAATAGATGGTCGTCCTGAACGACAACCGTCCGGGTGATGAGATTGAACATCGGGGAGGGCTGCCCGGCGGGAAAAGTCATCGTGCGGCTCAGGCCCGGCGCTCAGTGCGCGCGGCCAGGATCTCACGTGCGGCGCGGCGGCCGATTTCCACGGCAAAGTTCGTGCCCCGATCCCAGGGGTAGACCTGACTCATGTTCGCCATCCAAAGTCCCGGGATGGGCGTCTTCAAGGGAGGGATATGCCGCGAGTGGTTCAGCGGCGGGACCGGCTGCGCATAGGGTGTACGCGAGAGCCAGGCGTCTCGCACCCAATCCGGGCGGAATTTGGGGTTCACCCGCTTGAGCGCGGGCATGAAGCGCTCGAGCAATTCCTCTTTGGTCAGGCGGAAGTACTCATGGTCTGGATCCAGGTAGTCGCCGCAGTAGACGAGATGGTCGCCGCCAAAGAACGCCGGCGAGAGATAGTTGGTGTGCTCGACCAGCGCCAGGAAGGGAAAGCCGGCCGATTTGGGCAAGTTGTGCCAGTAGACACCCTGCTCGGACAGCCGGTGCTTCAGGGCCAGCAGCATCACAACGGCGCCCATCGAACGAAGGCCGAACAGCCCTTCCAGGTAGCTCTCGGGCAGGGAAGGCGCCATTCGCGCCATCAAGCGCGGCGAGAGGGTCACCAGGCAGTGGTCGAAGCTCTCTTCGCTGCCGCTGAAGCGGACCATCAGCCGGCCGTCTTCGAGTGGTTCGATGCGCTCGACCGGAGTCCGCAGCAGCAGCTTCGCTCCTTCCGCCTGAACCTGCGCGGCGAGCGCATCCATAAAAGCCTGAAAGCCGCCTTCGAATGTACCCAGGCGGGCGGTGCGCGCCTTGACCCGCGCCCAGAACCAGGCCATATTGACCTGCTGGTAGTAGGGGCCAAACTTGCCGACCAGCAGCGGTTCCCAAAGCACCTTGTAGACGCGCTCGCCCATGGTCCTGCGCAGCCAGGCGTCTGCGGTCACACGCTCGAACGGCCGCCAATTCCCGGTAAGGGTGAGGTAGAGGCCCACCAGCCCGGCGCGCAGGGTGTCGAACGCACCAAGCCCCGGGAAGCGAAGCAAATGGAGCACGCGAGCGAGCATCCCAGCGCCAGGGAGGCGATCGAGCCAGGGAAGCGCGGGAACGACGAGCGAAAGCGGGCCGTCCAGCGGATAGAAGGCGCCCTCATAATAGACGGCTGTGACCGGCCATGGGAAGAGCACCTGCTCGGACCAGCCGAGCTCCTCGATCAGGCCCAGCACGTCCCGATCGCTGGCAAACCAGTGGTGGTAGTACTTCTCGACCGTCCAGTCCCAGCGGGGCTGCCTGAAGCCACTCGCCAGGCCGCCGACCTGATCGTCGGCTTCGAAGATGGTAACGCTACAGCCGGCTCGAACGAGATCGTGGGCCGCGGCAAGGCCGCCGGCGCCGGCGCCGACGACGGCCACCCGGATCACGCCGGCGCTTCCTGCCGCATCTCGGCGCGGACCTGCTCCCAGCTCAGGCTCTCACGCGCCATGTAGTAGGCCCCCAGGACCGTGATCGGCAGCCAGAGCGCCGCGTGGAGCACCAACGTGTAGCCGGCGGCGAGCGGACTCGGAACGCCGTAGGCTTCGAGCACTGCAATGCCCGGGGCGTCAAAGGTGCCGATGTAACCCGGCGCAGAGGGGATGGTCGTCGCCAGATTGACGATCCCGTTCATGAGCATGAGCGCAAAGAAGCTGACCTCAAAGGGGAAGGCCAGCATCACGAGCCAGTACTTCCCGGTCTCCAGCAGCCAGATGATGATGGAGGTGATCAGCACCATCGCCACGTCTTTCGGCGAACGCAGGGAAGCCAAGCCGCCCAGAAATCGTTCGGCTACACCCAGGACCTGGGGCTGGAATCGTTCGGGCAGCAGCCGCCGGACCAGAAACGCCAGCCAGCGGAGCGACGGCTGCGGGAAGGCGGCCATTATGAGGAAAGCGACGACCGCAGCCGAAAAGCCCAGTGCGCCCCACAGCGCCACGGTCTGGATGCTGCCGGCAAAGCCCGAATTGGCTGTCAGCCGGGCGAGTTCCGGCAGATTGAGGAAGACAAAAGCGAGCATCACCACCCCATCGAAGGCCCGTTCGACAATGATCGTGGCCAGCGAAGCGGAGGCGGGCACGCCTTCGCGGCGGCGCAAGATGTAGGCGCGCAGCAGCTCTCCGGCGCGGGCCGGGTAGATGTTGTTGCCCATATAACCGATGGCGACGACGGGGAACATGGTGCGCGTGGGGATCGGTTTCACCGGCCGCAGCAGGTAGTGCCAGCGCCAGGCGCGTGCCCCGACGGCAAGGAAATAGACGCCCACTCCGGGGAAGAGCCACAGGTAATTGGCCCCCCGGAGCGCCTGCCAGACATCCTCCAGCTGCAAGCCGCGCAGCGCCAGCCACAGAAAGACACCGCTGACGAGCAGTCCGAGCCAGAACTGCCAGCGCTTCACAGGCACTCCATGCACACGGCGGGGCGACCACCACCCCGCCGGCGGCTGCATTCTACCACGCAGTCCGAAAAGAAAAACCGGGCGCAGGGTGCACCCTGCGCCCGGCGACCAGCCGCAATCGGGTCAGGCGACTTCGGCCGGAGTCGGAATCATGTGCTCCAGAATCCGCTCCAGCGCCATGGTGTGGCTGCAGACCTCACGGGTCATAAAGAAGTCGCAATCGCAAGACCAGACACCATCGGTGTAGTTGACGGTGTGTGGATTGTTTTCACCGTTAAAGGTGGCGCGGAAGCTCTCGAACCGAATGCGGTCTCGCTCTTCCGCGTACCGTTTCGCTTTTTCGATTTTGCCAATCATTCCGTAGTCCATCGCGCCTCCTTGAGCGATTAAACGGTGAGAAACAAAAAGGCACGCGGGTCTCCACGACCCCGTGCCCTAGAACGGCCGCCTTTTTGCAGTTGTGCTGACATCCCTCATACGGGTATGTCCTCCCTCTCGTTCTTGTATGAGAGTATAGACGCGCCCAGGGCGGCTGTCAATCTACGATCGCGCTACGGGTGCGGCTCGGCCTAAGGAGTTGCCTCGGGCGCTGCCATCGCCGCAGTCTCTGTCCGCCGATTCGTCCTGCCAAATTGGCGGCACACGGGCTTGCTCAACCCGGCGTGACACCTCGCGAACAGTGCGGAGCTCCGCACTTGAAGACTGCAATCGAAGGATGCTAGTCGGTGCGGCCCCCACCGTTGAGCAACGACGGGAGTTCGCCAATGCGTCGGATGATGGGGCAATCGGCTTCGGGGAAGAGGTTGCCAGGATCCACCAGCACGGCCGGCATCCCCGCGCTGCGGGCGCCCAGGATGTCGGCGTAGTAATTGTCGCCCACATAGAGCGTGTGCGCCGGCTGCGAGCCGATCCGCTGGGCCGCGAATTGGAAGATCCGGGGGTCGGGCTTCCACCAGCCGACTTCGCCCGCCGCGAGCGTCAGCCCAAAGTGGTTGTCGAGGCCGATCGCCCGCACCAGTTCGTCGAGCGGTTCGTGGCGATTGGAGAGCAGGCCGAGCCGGTAGCCCATTCGACTCAGCTGGCGGAGCGTCACCGGCACGTCGGATGGGACGTGGTCGACGAATTCGTATTCTTCCTGCATGCGGCGCACGAGCGCATCCGCCAGTTCTTCGAGCTTCTCATCGGGCGCGCCCAGCAACTGCAGGTGACGCGCCGCGTGGATCAGCCAGAACTTCCGCTCATCGTCGGCCGTGTGCGCCCGGTCCCGGTTCAGGTCTTCTGAGTCAGCCCAGTAGCGGTAGAGCCAGCGCTCGGCAGACCTGCGCTGATCAGAATCCGACGGAACGCCAAGCTCGGCGGCGAATTCCTGAAAGGTGGCGATGCCGGAGGGCTCGTTGTGCCGCAGCGTCCCGTCAAGGTCGAAGATAACGGTGTCGATCGTCTCCGGCAGGGTCTCCCTGCCTTCAGGGTTGGTTGCATTCATGCTCATCACACGTCACCAGGTGGCTTGCGCGCTCAGCCGCCGATATACGACATCTCAACTTTTGGCAACGCCGCGGTGGCTTCGGTGCGCAGTTCAGAATAGCGGTCGTCGCGGCGCCCCCAGATGGCTGCTACGGTTTCCCGAATGTCCGCCTCGCTCGCCCCGGTCCGCAGGAGCTGGCGCAGGTCGTGGCCATGGATGGCGAACAGGCAGGTGAAAAGCTTGCCTTCGGCGGAGACACGCGCCCGGGTGCAGTCGCTGCAAAACGGCTGACTCACGGACGCAATCAGGCCGATCTCGCCCTTGCCGTCCCGATAGCGGTAGCGGTTGGCCACCTCGCCACGGTAATTGGGGTCGAGCGGCTCGAGGGGGAACTCCTTGTGGATGCGCGCCAGGATTTCCTGCGCCGGCAGCACATCGGTCAGGCGCCAGCCGTTCGTCGAACCCACATCCATGTACTCAATAAAGCGCAGCACGTGTCCGCTGCCGCGGAAATGGCGCGCCATCGGCAGCACGTCCTGGTCGTTCACACCCCGCTTCACGACCATATTGATCTTGATCGGCGTCAACCCGGCCGCCGCGGCGGCATCGATGGACTTGAGCACCCGGGATACCGGGAAATCGACATCGTTCATCGCCATGAAAATCGCATCGTTCAGCGAATCCAGGCTGATGCTCACCCGGTCCAGCCCAGCCGCCTTCAGCCGCTTCGCCTTGCGAGCGAGCAGCGCGCCGTTCGTCGTCAGCGTCAGGTCCTCGACTCCCGGAATCGCGGCGAGCATCTCAACCAGCACTTCGATGTCCTGGCGGAGCAGCGGTTCACCGCCGGTCAGGCGGACTTTGCGAACCCCGAGGTCGACGAAAATGCGGGTCAGAGTCTCGATTTCCTCGAACGTAAGCAACGCTTCACGCGGCAGGAAGGAATACTCGCGACCGAAGACCGTCTTCGGCATGCAATACACGCAGCGGAAATTGCAGCGGTCGGTCACCGAGATGCGCAAGTCGTGCACCCCCCGGCCCAGCTGATCGGTTGGTGCATCTGGTATTTCAGAAGCGGTGTGCGAAGGTTCAGTCATCGGTTTGCGAGCAGTTGATGCGTCGACCGCCGGCGGCGGTCCCTGATTGGTGGCGATTCTAACACAGGGACCAACGGACTACCTCGCCAACGTGCTCGCTGCCGCGGCGCGGGACCCTGGCGCGGTATAATCCGCACTCGGAAAGGAGTGCTATGTCGGATCGTCCGCCCTCTCGCAACCTGGCACCGCGTGACAACAGCGGGATCTTCGATGAGCTTTCGAATCGGGTGAAACTCATCCTGCGCCTCATGGCCGATCGGCGCATTTCTCCGTTGCTGAAGTTGCTGCCCCTTGGTTCGCTGATCTACCTCTTCGTCCCCGACCTGGCGCCCGGCCCGGTTGACGATGCGGCCGTGATCTGGCTTGGCGCGTATCTCTTCGTTGAGCTGTGCCCCCCGGCTATCGTGGAGGAGCATCGGCGCGCCCTCAAGGGTGAAACCGTGATCGATGTCGCCTGGAAGGAGGAGGAGGCGGACGAAGACGCACCCGGCTCGCAGCCGCCTTTCCCATAGCGACCTTCTCCGGCCGCTCACGACCGGACCGGAGAAGACGACCGCAGGTTAGGGTCCGGCCACACCCTCCTGCGTAACAACTGGGCACACCTCCCGTTCACTTCAACACAGTCCATCGACCGGAGGAGGGCTCAGCATCCATCCAGCGTGATGACGCGCGCCAGATATTAAGGAGAAGGTCAACTCGATGCGAAGATGGGTGGCCAAACACCGATCTCATCTCCTGCTCGGGATGCTGGCTGCGCTTGCCTGCGGGTACTTGCTCCCTCCATCGGGTCTCCTCCTGCCCGTACTCTTCGCCTTCAAGCACGATTTCCCAGAGCTCGAGCCGAAACGCCGTTTCTCGCTTCCCTTCGACCGCCGCTGGCTCCTCGTCGGGATCGGTGGGGTCATTCTTGGCGGCCTGCTTTTTCTGGCCGCTGTGGCGATCAACCCGTTTCAGGCCCTGCCGTTGGCGACGAATGCGGCCGGCGCCGCCAGCGAGCTGGCCCTGGACTCGCAGGCGGCGGAACCTGCACCGGAGGACGCACTTCAAGGCATACCGGTCACCGCCTGCACTGCGATGGCGACCCCCGACCAGGCCGCGCGCAGCTTCTTTGAATCAATACGAAACGCCGACTACCTGGCGGCATGGGAGCTGCTGGCCACAAACTACCAGCAGAACGTGTACGCCGGCGACCCCGACCGGTTCGCCGGGAGCCTCTCTGGGCTGCAGGACTTCGAACTCGGGGTGATCACCATGCTTGTGGCGGACCAGGGCCAGGCTTTCGCCGTGGTTCAGGTCATGTACCCGGCAGAGGGGATCAGTGCGGACTACGAAGTGGATCTGGTCGATACCGGAGAGCTGTGCGGCTGGCGGGTCTGGGCGGTGCGGTCCCCGGACAGTTAGCTTCACAGGATGCCAGCCGCCGCAGATCTGAGTGCCCCTGCGGCCCTCAGGCGGCAAACCGGCCTGGACGGCCTAGCTCTCCCACGAACTCTCCCCCCTTATCTATCGCTGAAGAAAAAGACCCGATCGGCGGTGCTTTCAGGGGTGTAGCTGAATCAGCGCTCGGGAAAGGTCCTCGAGATCGAGTCGGGCCGTCAGCGGACGCTCGGCCCCCTCGCGCACACAGACAAACTGCAGCGGCTCGTCTTCGTCTCCAAACTGCAGCCGTACTTCGATCTTCCGCTTGAAGGCCCACCAGGCGAGATGTCCGTACTGTCCGCTCGGGTAGCGGCCGATCAGCCAGCGGATTTCCGGCAGTTCGTAGTGGTTCCAATCGAAGTGTTGGAGGCGAAACTCATCGAGCCGCAAGCCGTACTCATTGGTATCGGGGAACAGCTGCCAGGGGCAGCGGTCGTCGGCATTGAGCCAGTGGACGAAGTCCCAGACTTCGTCCTCAGGGTAGGCGGCGGTGCGAAGCTGCTCGAGGACTTCGGCGACGAACTCCAGGACTTCAAAAGCCGCATTCGACCGAGTGACAAACCGTTCTTCGAGGCGCTCCTGGAGGCTCTTCTGCCCGCTGGCAGCAGCTTCCTGCTGCTGGCGGCGC
>JBFJVD010000030.1:0-16777 GCA_041624375.1 Anaerolineales bacterium | reverse complement strand
TCCTGCGATTAGGGTATATCGGCCAGATCTCCTGGCACAAGGGCGTCCATCTCCTCATTGAGTCCCTCGCCCAACTCCCGGGAGCGCCCGTAAGCCTGGTCATCTATGGCGACACCCATCGTTTTCCCGAGTACACCGCCGAGTTGATGGCCAAAGCCTCCGGCGACCGCAGGATCCGCTTCGCCGGGACCTTTCATCCAGATCGGCTCAGCGAAGTGATGCAGGGAATCGACCTTGTGGTTGTGCCTTCTCTCTGGTATGAGAACAGTCCCAACGTGATCCTCGAAGCTTTTGCCCACCAGACGCCAGTGCTCGCCTCCCGGCTCGGAGGCATGGCAGAACTGGTCCGAGATGACCTCAATGGGATGAAGTTTGCTGCGGGGGATCCGGCGGATCTGGCCCGCATCATTCAGCATTTCCTGAGATATCCTTCTCTTCTTTCGAGGCTGCAGTCGGGAATCCCGGCGGTGAAGACGGTGGCGGAGGAAATGGACGAACTCGAACGCCTCTATCGAGCCGCCATCGATGGTCGACCCATTTCCGAAGCCCCGGAATTCTCCACGCTCCAGCCCTGACGAACGAGATCGCGGCATCCCACGCGACTGCTTCAACAGCGAATACACGCCCTGGGCGCTTCGAACCCAGGCAAATCCCTGGAATCTTCCCCCCGGTTTCCTGAGGCTGATTCCGGAGAAAGGCGATCTCCCAACCGATCGACTCCAGATCAAGGATGTCGACCATGGGGCGCCATCTTCAATGCCATGAAAATCGTTCTTGCGGTCCATCATTTCCCACCCAAATACACCGGCGGGGCGGAGCTCCAGGCTTACCAGACGGCCCATACGTTGCTGGACCGCGGGCATCAAGTTCAGGTCATATGTGTGGAGTCCATTGAATCATCCTCGAGTCCGACGCTTGCATGGCACGACGAGATCTATGACCGGATTCCGATCCGCCGTCTGACGTTCGACTTGGGAAGATCGCCGGACCCTTTTCGCTGGTCTTACGACAATCCACTGATCAATGAGCACCTGCAACAACTCATCCAGGAGGATCGTCCCGACCTGCTTCATCTGGTGAGCGGCTACTTGATCGGTGCTGGCGCGCTGAGGGTTGCCGCGGCAGCAGGGATCCCCAGGGTGGTTTCCTTGATGGATTTCTGGTTTATCTGCCCACGCATCACATTGCTGCGCACCAACGGTGAACTCTCGACCCTTCCGATCGAACCTGCGCGCTGTGCTCAGTGCCTGGCGGAGGACAAGCGGCGCTTCCGGTGGATGGGAAGGCTTGCGCCCAGATTGGCATCCGCCTATTGGGCTCGGCAGAGACATGCGGCCAGCAAGATCGCCGTCCGCAGGGATTTTCTCCTCGACGCGCTTCGCTCCGCAGATGCAGTCATCACGCATTCGCGCTTCCTACGGGAGATGTTCATCCAAATCGGTCTTCCGCCGGCAAAGGTCCTTGCCAGCCGGCAGGGTGTTGCCCCTCGTGAGCTACCGGATCGGCGCAGTCCGAAACGCGAATCATCTGCTCTCCGTGTGGGCTACCTGGGCCAGATCGCACCCCACAAAGGGGTGCACGTGCTGGTCGAAGTGCTCAGGTTGATGCCTGAGGCCCCGATACAGCTTGAGATCTTCGGCGACCAGACTCGATTTCCCGATTACACACGCATGCTCGCTGCGGCGATTGGAGGAGATGATCGCATCCACTTCGCCGGGCCCTACACGCCGGCCAGTCTCACGAGCCTGCTGGAGACGCTCGACCTAATCGTTGCTCCATCGCTTTGGTATGAGAACAGCCCCAACGTCATCCTGGAGGCCTTCGCGCACCGCATCCCGGTGGCCGCCTCCCGCCTTGGCGGCATGGTCGAACTCCTTGGCGATGGCGCACACGGCCTTCTGTTTGAGCCTGGTGACGCGCAGGATCTGGCCCGTGTGCTGAGAGAGGTTTTATCGACCCCGGAGATTCTGGCCCAGATCCGTCGTGGCCTCCCCCCGGTGAAGACGATTGAGGCAGAGATGGACGAACTCGAAAAGATCTATCAGCTGGTCGTGGCCGGCAAATTCTCCGTTCCTGAGTCGCTGGACGTTGGACAGAGCTTCGCACGTGATGTCCCGGCTCGCTCAGGTTGAGCTTGCTGGGGAGGCACTCCATTTCCATGCAGCCGTCAAATGTCATGATCCATCCCACCGCCGATGTCTCCGATGCGGCTTCGCTCGGTGAGGGCACCCGCATCTGGCACCGTGCTCAGATTCGTGAGGGCGCTACGCTGGGCCAGAACTGCATTGTGGGAAAGGACGCCTATATCGATTTCGACGTGACCATTGGGGACAACGTCAAGATACAAAACAGCGCGCTCATCTACCACGGCGCCAGCCTGGAGGACGGCGTGTTCATCGGTCCACAGGCCTGCCTGACCAACGACCTGCGACCGCGGGCGATCACACCCGAAGGGCACCTCAAGGGCGCTGAGGATTGGACTGTTGGTCCGATTCGGGTCCGCTATGGTGCCTCCATTGGCGCCGGAGCCCTGATCCTTCCAAACGTCACCATCGGCCGCTTCGCGATGGTTGCGGCGGGGGCGGTTGTCACCCGAGACGTCGCCGACCACGAGCTTGTCGTCGGGATCCCGGCTCGCCGGCGGAGTTTCGTGTGCCGCTGCGGCACACCGCTTAAAGAACGGAACGGCCGCTATCGCTGCCCAGAAGATGGGTGGGAATTCCAGCCCGAGGAGCATTATTCGTGATACCGATTGCACGTCCGCAGATTGGCGAAAGAGAAAAGGCGGCTGTTCTCGAAGTCTTGGACTCAGGCCAGCTGGCACAGGGTCCGAGGGTGCGGGCCTTCGAAGAGCATTTCTCAGGGTGGGTTGGGGCCGATTTCGGCGTCGCCGTCTCGAACGGGACGGCTTCCCTGCACGTGGCGCTGCTAGCGCACGGGATCGGTCCAGGCCATGAGGTGATCACGTCACCCTTCACCTTTGTGGCATCAGCCAACAGCATCCTGTTTGTCGGGGCCACGCCCGTCTTCGCGGACATCGGAGCCGATACCTTCAACCTCGATCCGGACTCCGTCGCTGCCCACATTACCGAACGAACCCGTGCGATCCTTGCTGTCCATCTGTTCGGGCATCCCTGCGATATGGAAGGATTGGCGGAACTCGCTCGGGCGCACGACCTGGTCCTCATCGAGGATGCCTGCCAGGCACATGGGGCGCAGCTCGACGGCCTCCCCATGGGATCATGGGGAACGGCCTGCTACTCCTTCTATCCGACCAAAAACATGACGACTGCCGAAGGCGGGATGCTGACGACCAATGATCCCGAGATCGCCGACCGCGCCCGCTTGCTGCGCGAGCACGGCAGCCGTGAACGCTACCTCCACGAGTCCCTGGGCTACAACCTGCGAATGACCGACCTTCAGGCGGCCATTGGGTTGATCCAGCTGGAGAGCGTCGACGCCTGGAATGAACAGCGCCGAAGGAACGCGGATCGTCTCACGGCCGGACTGGCTGGAATCCCAGGACTGACAACGCCGACGGTTCGACCGCGGGCCAAGCACGTGTTCCACCAATACACCATCCGGGTACAGGCCCGCGATGATGTGCGCGAGGCGCTGACGCAGGAGGGGATTGGGACGGGAATCTACTATCCGATCCCGGTCCATCAGCAGCCCTTCTATACCGGACTGGGCTATCGGGACAAGCTTCCCGAGGCAGAGCGAGCCAGCCGCGAAGTGCTTTCGCTTCCGGTCCACCCTTCACTGACCGCTGACGAGCTGGATCAGATCATTGCCGCCTTAAGTCGGATCACACTTCAGGCAGTCAGCGCATAACCAAGCAAAACGGGGGCAGGGGAGACAACATGGAACAAGTTCGAATTGGAGTCATTGGCGCAGGCCGCATGGGTCGAAATCACTCCCGTGTGTATTCCGGCATGCGGTTTGTAGATCTGATCGGCATCCACGACCTCCATCCGGAGGTGGGGGAAGAAGCTGCCGACCTGTACCAGACCGAGCATTATGCCGATCTTGACCGGCTGCTCGGGCAGCTCGATGCGGTCAGCATTGCGACGCCCACGCCCACCCACTTCGACCTCGCCACGCTCTGCATAGAGCGCGGGATCCATCTGCTCATTGAGAAGCCGATCGCCAGCACACTGGAGCAGGCCGAGATTCTGGCAGACATGGCTGAATCCCGCTCGCTCATCGTTCAGGCTGGTCATATTGAGCGCTTCAATCCGGCCTATCGAGAACTCAAGAACGTGGTCCAGGATCTCAAGGTGCTGGCTATTACGCTTCGTCGGCTCAGCGCCTATGAAGGCAGCAATCTGGATGTCGATGTCGTTCTCGACTTGATGGTTCACGATGCGGACCTGGCGCTCGACCTGCTCGGTGGCCCGCCCGATGCGATCAGCGCGCACGGTCTCTCCGCCCTGAGCGAATCGATCGATCATGTTGTGGCACAGCTCCGCTATGAGGATGGTCCGCTCGTAAGCCTGACGGCCTCTCGAGTCACAGAACAGAAGATCCGTTCGATCGAAGTGACCACGTTGGAGGCGTATCTCGAATGTGACTTGCTTGGGAAGTCGCTAGAGGTCCACCGGAGCACGATTGGGGAGTACCTGGACGCGAACCTGCGGGGGGTCAAGTATCGCCAGGAGAGCATTGTCGAACGAATCCATGTGCCTATCTTCGAACCGCTGTTCCTGGAGCTGCGCCACTTCGTCGACTGTATTCTCAGTGGCAGCCAACCACTGGTCTCCGCGCGTGACGGCCTGAATGCCCTGCGTCTGGCGATGGATATCCAGGCGGCCGCTGCCGCGCAGCGCCTGCGGCTCCTCTCGCCGACTCCCAGGCCCAAGGACCTGCCCGCCGGTCAACCCAAACTCGCGGTGGCGAGCGGCGACTGATGTCGGCGATCCTGGATCTTCCGATGACGATCTCGGTCATCATCCCCTGCTACAACGAGGCCGACAACATTCCGAAGCTGCAGCGAGAGCTGCTGCCTGTGCTTGACGATCTGGCGCGCCACACCAGGCTGGAAGCGATCTTCGTCGATGACGGCAGCGCGGATCAAACCTGGGAGGCGCTCCTAGCCACATTCAGCAGCCCGACAGACAGTCGAATGACGTTCCTCTTCAAGAAACATGAAGTGAATCGGGGCCTCGGCGCAGCGCTGCGGACCGGATTCAGGGCTGCCAGCGGGGAGTGGATTGTCACGACGGATAGCGATGGCACATATCGGTTTGAAACCATCCCCGAACTGCTTCAAGTCCTCGCTTCCGGGATGGACCTGGTGACTGCGTCCCCCTACCATCCCAAGGGAGAAGTGGCCGGTGTGCCCGCCTATCGGCTTGTCCTGAGCCAGGGCGCCTCGTTTCTCTACCGGCTGCTGGTCCGCTGGGATATTCATACCTACACCTGCCTGTACCGGGCCTACCGCCGCTGGGTAACCGAAGAAATCTCCTTTGAGGCCGATGACTTCCTGGCCGGCAGTGAGCTGATGGTCAAGGCGCTGTTCCAAGGCGCCCGGGTGGCGGAGTATCCGGCGGTCCTGAACTCGCGTGTCCATGGGGTGTCGAAGGCGCGCATCCTGCGAACCATCCTCTCGCACCTTCGCTTCCAGTTCAGGATCCTGCTTTATCGGTTTGGTCTGGTCAAGTGGACTGCGGCTGCGGCCGCCAGTGAGTGAGAACAAATGACAGAACTCGTCCGTCAACTTAGCAAGCGAGGTTTCGGTGTGAACATCGCGGTGATCTACATCTTAATCAGCGTCCTTGGTGGTGCGGTCGGGCAGGTGCTGCTGAAGCGGGGGATGGGCAGCATGGGTCCGCTCACCCTGAGCCTTGAGCAAATGCCATCCATCCTGCTGCGAGTCGGAACCAATCCGTTCGTCATCGCTGGCCTCTCGCTGTATGTCGGGGCAACGCTCTTCTGGCTGATGGCGCTTTCCCGGGTCGATCTCAGCTTTGCCTACCCATTCGCCAGCCTGAGCTACGTTGTGATGTTGGCGGCGTCGTGGCAGCTCTTCAATGAAGACATCTCGCTGCTTCGCCTGATGGGAACCGCCGTGATCGTCTTCGGTGTCCTCCTGATCTCTCGTTCCTGAGCTGTTTTGCGGCGGCTCACGCGGCCATCTGGAGTTGACATGAGAATCGTCTCCATCGTCGGGGCTCGTCCCGAATTCATCCAGGCTTACCCACTGAGCCTGGCGCTCGCTGCGCGCCATGTGGAGATCCTCATCCACACCGGGCAGCACTACGACTACTTGATGTCGCAAACCTTCTTCGACCAGCTCGAAGTGCGCCCACCGGATTTCAACCTCGAGGTGGGTTCGGGCTCGCAGTCACAGCAGACTGCGGAAATCCTGATACGGCTTGAACGTGTGCTCACCCATGTGAAGCCGGACCTTGTCATCGTTCGAGGGGACACCAATTCCACGTTGGCGGGCGCGCTTGTCGCGAGCAAGTTGGGGATCCCGCTCGCACATGTAGAGGCTGGCGAGCGAAGCTTCAATCGCTCCATGCCTGAAGAGATCAACCGCCTCGTCGCAGACAGTGTGGCCGATCTCTTCTTCTGCGCGAGCCGTACAGCGGTCCGTCAGCTCGAAATGGAGGGAAAGACCGAAGGGGTGTACTTCGTCGGCGATATCATGCTGGACGCCTTTCAGCTTCAACTCCCCCGCGCCCGCCACCATTCAAAGGTCCTCGAGAAGAACGGCCTGCGTCCCAAAGACTATGCCCTGGTGACGATCCATCGCGCCGGCAACACCGATCACCCGGATCGCCTGCGGAACATCATTGCGTGCCTCAATACTGTCCGCGAGCCGGTGGTCTTTCCGGCTCATCCGCGCACCCGCCGCGCCCTCGAGGCGATCGGCGCCAAGTTCGGGCCGCACGTGCGGCTGATCGAGCCGGTTGGTTATCTGGACATGTTGGCCCTCGAGCACGGTGCCAGGCTGATCGCAACCGACTCGGGAGGGGTGCAGCGTGAAGCCTACTTCCTCGGCATCCCCTGCCTTACCCTGCGCGAAGAAACCGAATGGTTGGAGACCGTTGCTGCCGGCTGGAACCGATTGGTCGGTGTCGAGCCGCCCCGCGTGCTTGAAGCCTGGCACTCTTTCGTCCCGCCAGCGGAACGCCCGCCGATCTTTGGCGACGGATCGGCTGCCGCCCAGATTGCCGGGATCCTGGCCGGCATGGAAACGGCCCTTCTCGGATCGAAGGAGGGACGATCTCGAACCGATACGCTTGGGTCTCGCGTTGCGGAGGTTGTCAAGTGAAGGTTGGCATTGTCGGGGGCGGGATCATGGGAATCAGCCTTGGCTACTTCCTGTCGCGGGAAGGCGTCGAGGTGGAGATCTTTGAGGCTTCACCGATCCTGGGCGGGCTGGCTGGCCCGATCGATCTTGAGGATGGAGCGCAAGTGGATCGTTTCTACCACGCCATTCTCTCCAGTGATTCCCATTTGCGTGCACTTTGCGCAGAACTCGGGATCGAAGACCACCTTCGCTTCCGGGAAACGAAGATGGGGTTTTTCTACAATGGCGAGATCTTCTCCATGAACAACATCGTGGAGTTTCTTCGCTTCCCGCCGCTTGGCTGGATCGATCGGTTCCGACTTGGCCTGACCGTGCTGGCCGCGCAATTCGTCCGCGACTGGCACAGCCTCGAAGGGGTCAGCGTCGAGGAGTGGCTGCTGCGGTGGAGCGGCCGGCGGACATATGAACACATCTGGCGCCCAATGCTAGCGGCGAAATTTGATGGTGGCTTTGAGTCGACGCCGGCGACCTATATCTGGTCGCGGCTCGTTCGCATGAAGTCGACCCGCGAAGGGGCCAACCAGAAGGAGCTTGCCGGCCATCTCATCGGTGGGTACATCACACTCATTCGGGCCATGGCGGAGCGCATCGAGGCGTTCGGCGGCCGAATCCATCTGCGCGCGCCAGTCGACGAGATCGTGATCGAAGAAGGCCGTGCCCGCGGCCTCCGCCGGGGTTCGGAGATCCTCCCCTACGATGCGATCCTCGCCACCCTGCAGACGCCCATCTTCCGCCGGCTCATCCCGGAAGCCCCGGCCGACTACCTGGCGTACCTGGGCAAGACAGACTACCTCGGCATCATCGCGCCCCTGCTTGTGCTCGACCGGCCGCTCACCGGCTATTGGACGCTGAATATCACGGATGCCAGGATCCCGTTCACCGGTGTGATTGAGACCACCTGCTACATCGACCCCTCATATGTTGGGGGGCATCATCTGGTGTATCTGCCGAAGTACACCGCACCTGGAAGCACATGGCAAACGCTTCCGGATGATGAAATCCGGGAGCGCTGGCTCGGGCATCTTGAAACGATGTTCCCGCAGTTTGACCGGAGCTGGATCCGTTACTTCCTCGTACACCGTGAACGATTTGTCGAGCCGCTGCACGGACTCAACGAGACCGACCTCATCCCCCCCGTGAAGACACCGGTTGAGGGGCTCTATCTGGCCACAACGGCTCAGATCTATCCGGAACTTACCAATGGGGAATCGGTCACCCGGCATGCACGTGGTGCTGCTGATGTCGTCCTTGCAGCTTCCCCGTCAGCTGCTCTCCTGAAGGACACCGCCCTGGCGGCTTCGGGAATGGATCCAGCTTCAAGTCTTGTTCGGAGCGAACCTACCGCCTCCGGATGATCTCGATGCACGGACCTCTTGCCCCGGACAGGCGCGCAATCGTGGCAATCCCAAAGGACAGGCCTGTTTGGATCTTCTGCCGTGCTGTCTCGACACGATCGATTCAATCTGCTTCATAGGATGACGAGCTGCGCACGGACCGCTCGCCACCTTCTTCTCCAGTGAAGAAACGACTCATCGCCTGACCTATGGCAGGGTCGTCCCGGAGGGCAACCCGCAATGGCACGTTTCATGAGCGCGCGCCTCGGCCAGCGTGTTATGGATACTGATCTGGCCCGGAGCCTGGGCCTGTTGTTGGCCCTCGTAACGGTGGCGTTTCTCGCGCTCTACAACTTGAGCGAGTTCCCTGTCATCTGGTTCGATGAGGGCGCCCATCTGCATGTGCCCAAAACACTGATCCGTTATGGCGTATATGCCGATCACAGCAGCGATGGGTTCCGTTATTACGGCCCAACCGTCGGCGTGGGGCCGACCGTACTGCTGCCAATCGCAGCCGTGTTCCAGCTCTTAGGTGTGGGGCTGCTCCAGGCGAGGCTGGTGATGGTCGGCTATCTGTTCTTGGCCGTCGTTCTGTTCTTCCGGCTCGCCGGGCAGCTGCGTGGGGGCGGTTTCGCCTGGGTGGCGACGGCGCTATTGCTGACGGCACCCGGGTTGGCGTTCGTCGAATATGGCCGGCAAGTGCTGGGGGAAGTCCCGGCGATGGCCTTCCTGTTGGGTGGGTTGCTGCTCTGGTTCTCGACATGGGAACGGAGCTCAGTCCCGAGACTCTTGGCGATCGGTTCATTGCTGGGGCTTTCGGTGGTCACCAAGGCGCAGTTCCTGCTCGTGATCGGGCCCGTCCTCCTGCTTGCTTGGGTTGCGAACCTTCTCTTTTACCGCTCAGCCCCGCAACGCGTCTTTCTCATTCCGGGTCTGACGACGTTGGGAGCATTTCTGCTCTGGCAAGCCATCATGGTTCTTTACCTCGGACCGGCTACCGCGCTCGAGAATCTGAGCCTGCTGCGTGATGCTTCTGCCGGGGCCGCGTTTGTCTTCTCCCCCGGCTTGATTGCGACCAGCTTCCGCTCGCTTTTCGGAGGCGCACTCTATGCGGGGTTGGCCCTTCCCGGGCTCTTCTATGGGGCAACGCTGATCCTCCGTCGCGATCGACCCGCACATCAGTGGTTGGTGCTGTTCTTGCTGGCCGTCACCAACCTGGCTTGGTATGTTTTTGCCTCGATCGGTTGGGTGCGCTATGCCTTCCCAGGCCTGAGCATATCCAGCCTCTTTGTCGCCAGCCTCGTGCTAGACGTTTCGCGCGGTGCGGCGTTCCCGCCTCTGAAGCGCGAAGCGCTGCGTGTCTGGCAGCATGCGCTGACGGTTGACGGGGCCAAGTGGGCTCTGCGGGCATGGCTGGCGGCGAGCATTGCCATTGGCCTCATCTATCTTGGGCGCCAGATCCTGTTCCCGGCTGTCAATGCCCCGGCGGCGATGGCGGCCTACCTGGACCGAGCCGTGCCAGCGGACGCTGTGATTGAAACGTGGGAGCCGGAAATAGGCTTTCTGACCGATCACACGTATCATTACCCTCCACCTGAATTGCTGAACACAGCGGTTCAACATATCTGGCTGGGGGGACCCTCCCCGGGAGAGCACTACGATTACATCGAACGCGAAAGGCCCGAATTTCTCCTGCTCGGGCGCTTCGGCCGCTGGGTGGATATCTATGATCTTGATGCCGTTGAGGCGGATTATCAGCTTGTGGTTCAGATCGGCGAATACGATCTCTATGCTGCGGATGGTGCGCAGCCGTAATCCCCAGCGGGTTCCGCTCCGCAGGCCGCAGGTTGTCCTGCTGAGCATCGGCCTGGCGCTTATCGGCTGGACATTGAGCGCAGGCAATGCGCTTGAATCTCACAGTGGGCCAAACGTCCTCGATCCGCTCGCCCTGCAGAATACTCAAGTCATTCAGGATGATGCCTGTACTGCGCCCGACAACCCGACGGTCGCGGAGAATTGCCTGGCAGGCAGTGAAAGCTGGCAGATCGAAAACTACTCCTTTGAGATCCTGGGCTACCCGTCCGCCCCGAGCTATCAGGCGGGTGATATCGCCGAATTCCGGGTGCACACACAGGCGCGAAGCTATGGGGTCGAGATCTATCGACTGGGCTTCTATCAGGGGGCGGGCGCAAGATTGGTCGCGGCCGCGGACGGGATCGCCGGCCAAGTCCAGCCGCCCTGTTATGAAGACCGAGCGACCGGGTTGAGGAGTTGCTCAAACTGGAGCCCGAGTATTCAGCTGCCCATCCCCGCCGATTGGATTTCCGGCGTCTACTTGGTGAAGTTTGTCTTGCCCAATGGGGGAGGGGAGAGCCAGACTCTCTTCGTTGTTCGTGAGGATGAGCGGGACTCTGATCTGTTGGTCCAGGTCAATTTCTCGACATTCCACGCCTACAACAACTACGGCGGTCGCTCATTGTACCGATTTAACAGCGATACCTGTCCGCTGGTCCAAGGGCGAAGGGCCTCCCTGCGAGTCTCACTCGATCGTCCGTTTATCCAGACCCTCGAGGATCCGAATTACTATTTCCGTGCCGAATATCCCATGCTGGTCTGGCTCGAGTCGCAGGGATACGACGTCACGTATATCTCCAGTCTCGATACCCATCACAGCGGCTCAGAGGGTCGTCCGAACGAACTGCTGGATCACCGTGCATTCCTGTCCGTAGGCCATGATGAATATTGGAGCCAGGAAATGCGCGAGGCGATGGAAGCCGCCCTCGATGCCGGGGTCCACTTGGGCTTCTTTTCGGCCAACACCGGCTACTGGAGGGTACGCTTCGAGCCCGATCCCTGGTCTGGCGCGCCGGATCGGGTGATGGTGGGCTACAAGACGACGGAGAGCGGCATCGAAGATCCGAGCGGGCATCCAACCGGCACATTCCGCGATCCTCAAGGGGCGAATCTGCCGGAGCAGGCCCTGCTGGGTGTTCAGTACAGCGGAGACAACGACTCGGCGTACTTCCCGCTGCGGGTCTCCGCGGAGATGACCTCGGATCCAATCTTCCGCAATACGGGTTTGCAGGCTCTCCCGGCAGGCATGTATGCGGACATCGGCGCAGAGCTTGTGGGCTGGGAGTGGGATCGGCAGTTCGAGGGAGAGCCGGTGCCGGATGGTCTGGTGATCCTGGCGGAATCACCGGTGGCGGGCGCGCTGCTGATCGACGCCGGCAGCCGGTATGCGCTCGGGGCCGATGTGGGGCAAACAACCCGCTATCGGACACCAAGAGGGGCTATCGTCTTTGCGAGCGGAACCATCCAATGGTCCTGGGGGCTGGCGCTGCTAGAGCCAAACGTGGTCATTCAGCAGATGACGTACAACCTGCTGGCAGAAATGGGTGCGCAGCCGGCGACTCCGTCTTCCGAGCTTGTTCTCGATGGAGAGACACACGCCGCTCCTGAGCTGCCGGGCGGGTTGGTCCGTGTCGGCCGGTCGGTGGCCATGGAACCGCTCGAGATCGAAGCGCCCATCATCGAAGTATCCGGCGGAGAGGCACGGCTGCAATGGCGCACCAACCGCCCGAGTCGCAGTCAGGTCTGGGAAACGAGCGCTCTGGGAGACGGCTACGGTGCTCTTCAAGTCTCTGGCGCTGGCGGTTCGGTAGCTGAACCCTTCCGTCTTGAGCATGAGGCCCGGATTGAAGGGGTGATCCCGGGCGAGACGTACATGCTGCAATTCCTGGCATGGGATGAAGAGAGAAATGTGGCAGTCTCCGAAGTGGTCAACATGGAATCTGATCCCCCATCTTTCAGAGATCGACTGCAATCTGACATTCGCGGTCTGATCGATTCGCTTGTTTGCCGGCTGCGGCCGGTGGGTCGTCAGCTTCGCTACTGGGCTCAACTAGCCCGGCGGGAAATTCCACTCCCTTAAACTCTGGAATTGACACGATGAGTATTGCTCAGATCGGACTTCTCGTGAGTACGGGCTCGTTGGCCGTCACCTACGCGGTGGGGCGTCGACGAGGCATGCTGCGCGTGGCACGCTGGATCGAGAATCTGATTGCCGCCTATGCGCTCGTGTACATCATCGTGCTGGCGTACGTCGCCGTCAATCACCTCACCTTCCCGCTGAACCTGGAAGCGATGGAGCTCACCATGGTGCAGCATCTGAAGCGTGTGGCCGCCGGCGTGCCGCTCTACGCTGAGCCCACGCCGGAGTTCGTGCCATTAGCCTACAATCCATTGTTCTTCTACCTTGCCTTGCCTGTTAGCCGGATCCTCGGCGTTTCTCTCACCGCGCTCCGGTTCGTCGCCGTTGTAGGCATGCTTGGGATTGGTGCTGTAGTGTTTTTCGCTGTCCGCCGGAATACAAGCTCGGATTGGTGGGGAGTGATCGCCGTCGGGCTCTTTGCGGCGGCCTACCGGGCGATGGATACCTACCTGGACAACGCCCACGCTGATTCCTGGATGCTCTTTGCTGTGCTTGCCGGCGCGTATCTGATTGACCTCAGCCGCTCCCGATGGACGAACCTCATTGGCGTGATTCTTGCCGTCGCTGCTTTCTGGTTCAAGCAGTCAGGGGGCGTGTTCGCGATCGGCATCATTCTGTTTCTTACATACCGCGAGGGGAGGCGGGCCTGGCCTTACTGGCTCACGGTTGCTCTCTTGGGACCGGTCCTATACCTGCTTGCGCCTGCCAGCTTGCTGGGGCCCCGGTTCCACTACTTCACCTACACCGTACCCAGCAGCTGGTCCAGCCTGGACGTATCTGCGATTGCCCGTCTGGTTCGTTTCACCGGACAAAATTATCTGATGCTCTCTCTGTTGGCCGGCGCCGGCTTCCTGCTTAGCCTCAAGCGCCGACCGCTTTCCGTCTGGATGTTTTTGCTGCCCTTCGCGTTCGCTTCGGCCGTGCTCGGGGTGATGGATTCGGAGTCGAACAACAACGTTCTCATTCCGTTTGGCGTATGGCTCATCATCTGCGGAGCATTGGCACTGCATGGGCTGCAGCGTCGTCTGCCGGGATTTCAGCGAGCCGGGCTGCACGTGGCGGTACTCGGGATCAGCTTTGCCCTGTTGTTCTTCCCTCCGCGAAGTGTTCTGGTGTCGGCCGAAGCAGACACAGCGCATGCCGACCTGGTGTCGTTCCTGGACGCGCTTGAGGGTCCAGTCTACGCTCCCTGGCTCGGTCAGCTGCCTGCTGGATACCAATTCAACCCAGGGGTTCACTGGGTTCCGCTCACCGATATGTTCCGGGGATCGGGCAATGACTTTGGGGATAAAGCCGAACTGAGGCCGTTCCTCGAGTCGGTGATCCACCCCGAAGCGCAGCAGGCTTACATCCTGATGAATTTCCCGCTCGAGCAGGATCCGGCGATCGGCTTTCTGCGGGAGTATTATGTACTGGAGGAGGATCTGGGCGAGCGCTTCATGGCGCTGAGCACACTTCCAAAGCGCTACAATCTCGGCTGGCCCCAGTACCTGTATCGATATTCTCCACCCGCTGTACGCTCGGAAGACTGAGCTGCCGCACGGGAGCATGCGGGTGTGAGCACGTCAACAATGCTGCGAACATAGGTGCATCCTCATCATGCAGTCTGCTACTGACCCACTGGATCGAGCGCAAATCTCGAGTCCGGGCATCATCCGATCGGTTCTTGTGCGCCTGCGATTGCTCCTCAGAGTCGAGGTGCTCGGGCTGACCTTGATCCTCGTGCTTGCAGCGCCCATGCTGCTTCTGAACCTGGGAACCTCGCCGGCACCGTGGTTTGATGAAGGCCTGAACACGCATGCGGCGCGGCTTCTCGCTGAGTCGGGATTCTATGGCACACGAACCGTGGACGGCGCGAATCTATTCGATCCGGCGGTCACAACCGGGCCAACGATGATTCTGCCGATCGCAGGATTGTTCTACATCGGGGGCGTGAACATGGCGCTGGCCAGGCTGGTGAGCGTCGGCTATTCGGTTGCGGCGCTGACAGCGCTCTACTTCCTTTCGGTCCGTCTGCGCGGCCAGAGGAAAGCCTGGTTGGTGCTTCTGCTCTTCCTGGCGATGCCGGCAGTGGGTGGGATTGGCTTCTTTGCCATGGGCCGCCAGGTGCTCGGGGAAAGCGCCTCCTTTGCCTTTACTGCAGCTGGCCTGCTGGCGCTCTTCCAAAGCTGGCGGCACGAAGGACGCGCCGAGAGCGTCTTTGCGGGGGTCTTCTTCGGTCTGGCCGTCCTCTCGAAGCTGCAAAGCGCGCTCACCATCTTCCCGGCATTGCTGCTCATCGCGCTCCTTCGTTCGTGGCGAGCAGGTGACAGGGCTCGCACCCGCGAACTCCTCGTGATCCTGACCGCGCTTGCGATCCCTGCGGTTTGGATCGCGGTCCAACGGTTGGGCGCCTCTCCTGAATTCGTGGGTTCGAATGCGGCCAATCAGTGGGAAGGAGTTCGATTGCTGCTGTTTCCAGGCTTCACGGAACGGACGCCCAACGCTCCCACATCCATGGTGTTGCTTGTCCACAGCGCGGCCCTCGCTGCCCTCCTGCTGCGCGCCCACCAGAACGGCAGGAGGATCGGCGGCCTGTCGATCTCTTGGGAAGAAGCCCAGCTCGGCGCGCTTGTACTGGTTGGAATGGTCTGGTTCGGCCTGTTCTCGATTGGCTGGCCCAGATATGCCTACCTCGGTTTGATGTTTAGCGGGTTGGTTCTTGGCGGGGCGACGCTCGACTTGGTGGAGGCAGTACAAAGCCGTTTGCAGACACGTGGTTTCCGGATCCGGCAGCAGTTCATGGTCCCAGCGCTGGTGTTGGGCGCGGTGGCATCCATTGCAGCAACGGCTGCCCCACTGGTCGGACAGACGACGCCCGATCACGCGGCGGAGATGGGCCGATACATCGAGGCCAATGTCCCCGAATCTTCAGTGATCGAATCCTGGGAATGGGAAGTCGATGCCTTGAGTGGGCATTGGGCCGTTCACCATCCACCGCAATACATGCTCCTGATTGCGACGCGGCAGCGCTTCTTACTGGACGGCACATTTCGCCTCCACTATGATGCCCTTCAAGCAGATCCCGACTACCTCCTGGCGGGGCCGTTCTCCAACTGGACCCACCTGTACGAAGGTGAGACCTTGACGTCTGAATTCGTCGAGGTCGCGGTCAACGGGCCCTATCGCCTGTACCGCAGGCGCTGAATCCGATGGATCGGCTAGGTCTGGAGAAAGAAACTCTACTACGGCCAAGGATCATGCCTGATCCGGCCCCCAAAGCCGGGGGCTCAGAGGTATCCTGAATGGTTCTGAGCAGCGGGCCGCGAACAGCTCGGGCCATTTCGACAGTTTTGGCAGGGGATGGGTATCCCGGCCAATGCAAGCATCCAGCATGGAGAGGGTATGGAGAAGGTTGAGGTCGAGAAGCTAGCTATTCACGGAGGCACTCCGATCCGCGAGTCGTTTCTTCCGTTTGGCGCGCCAAAGATCGGTGAGGAGGAAATCGCAGAGGTCGTTGATACGCTTCGCTCTGGATGGATTGGTACCGGGCCCAAGACTCAGGAATTCGAGACTCGCTTTGCCGAGTATGTTGGCGCCCGCTACGCGGTCGCGGTCAATTCCTGCACCGCCGGACTACACCTCAGCTTGATCGTGGCCGGCGTAGGACCGGGCGACGAAGTGATCACTTCACCGCTCACGTTCGCGGCGACCGCCAATGTGATCGAGCACTGCGGCGCCAGGCCGGTCTTCGTGGATGTGAACCCGGAGATACTCAACCTGGACCCGGCTGGACTGGAAGAGGCCATCACGGAGAACACCCGAGCGATCCTGCCCGTCCATTTCGGGGGGCTTCCCTGTGAGATGGAGCCGATCATGGCTCTGGCTGAGACGCACGGGCTCATCGTGATCGAAGACGCGGCCCACGCGGCCGGCGCCCGCTACCGGGGGAGGATGGTGGGGACGATCGGGCGGATGACTTCCTTCAGCTTCTATCCCAACAAGAACCTGACCACCATCGAAGGCGGCATGATAACATCCGACGATGAGGCTGACGACGAGTGGTTGCGCGTCTATCGACTGCATGGGATGAGCCGGGATGCCTGGATGCGGTATCGAACCAAGCGCCTGAGCCTGACAAACTCTGTC
>JBFJVD010000029.1:0-16937 GCA_041624375.1 Anaerolineales bacterium | reverse complement strand
TATGCTGGCGGAGCTGCGCGGCTGGTCCCGCTTTGTGGCCCTCCAGATCCCCTACAACCTGGCGCGCCGCGACCCGGAGCGCGAGCTGCTTCCGATGGCAAAGGCGCTCGATCTGGCGGTGACGCCATGGGGACTGCTTGGCGGGGGCGTGCTCACCGGGAAGTACACCAATGGGAGCGAAGAGCCACGCCGCTATGAGAAGGCAGGAGAGCAATACCTGAGTCCGGCGGAGGTCGTCGGCGAAGTGGCACAGGAGCTCGGGCAATCGCCGTCACAGGTGGCGATCAACTGGGTCCGCCAGCAGCAGAATCAGGCGTTGATCCTCCCCATCCTTGGCGCCCGCACGGAAGAGCAGATCGAAGATAATCTCGGCTGCCTGGCATTCGAGCTTGAACCCGAACACCTTGAACGCCTTGGGACCGCCGCCGCGTTTGATCCTGGCTTCCCACAGACCTTCCTGAACAGCGATCACGTCCGCAATCTGATCTTCGGTGAAACCTACGCGCAGCTTGACAGCCACCGCAGCTGAACGGCTGTGCCGGAACCGCGAAGGAGAACCTGATGGCACACTACCTGGTGCGTGCCAAAGCCCACGAGGACCTGCTCGAAGAACTCAAAGGCCGGCTCGAAAGCGGCGAAGTCCGCCAGATGCAGCCCTTCGGCACCGCGCTCGATTATTCGCTTAAGAACGCCCGACGAACGACTAACGGCATGGCCATCTGGGAGGAGGAAGATTACTGCCGGCCGCCGCTGGCCCAGGAGCGAGCCGCGGTGCTCGACACCTATTTCACCGACCTCTCGGTGGAGTCGGTACAGATGGGCAAAGGCTGGAAGCAGATCGAAGCGCTGCCCCGGCTCTGGGACGAGGCGAAATCGACGGGATGATCGTGGGATCCGAAACCCTCGATCTCGAAGGATTCCGCGACCTGATGGAGGCGCTGGCCGACGCCTGGTCGCGCCAGGACACGGAGGCCGGGCTCGCCTGTTTCACCCCCGACGCCGTCTACATGGAGCCGCCCGACGAACAAATCTACCTGGGCCATGAGCAGCTGCGCCCTTACTTCGCCGCGCTCCAACCCGGAACCTTCATGCGCTTCCATCATCTGTGGTTCGATGCGGCGCGGCAGGTCGGCGCCGGTGAATACACGTTTGGCGCCGAGGGCGCCGCAAACGCCGATCATGGTGTGGCGGTGGTCGAAATCCGCGCCGGCCGCATCGCCCACTGGCGTGAGTACCAGCGGAAGGGTCCCGCCGGGTTCGACGATTTCGTGTCGGTGGAGGGAAAAGACTGGCGCTGGCACATCGGCAATTACCCGTGAGCGGCCACCATAGTGCGCCGGAATGAGCCAACCGAGAGCAGGGGACATCATCCGGGCAGAACTGGAAACCTGGGAAGAGATCCATGCCCACCCCCACCGCTTCGGCGGGATTGAGTTCCGGCTCGGCAGCCGCGAAATCGGGCATATCCATGGCGATTCGATCGTCGACATCCCCTTCCCCACCCCGGTGCGGGACGAAGTCGTCGCCGCCGGCCTGGCCCAAGCGCACCACGTGCTGCCCAAGAGCGGCTGGGTGACGGTACCGCTGGATCAGGAGTCGGGCGTCCAGAATGCCATCGACCTGCTACAACGTTCGTATGAACTCGCCCGGGCGCAGGTTGCCAGGCGGCAAGGAAGCGATGGCAGCCGATGAACCCAGCCGGCCGCCCCCCGGGAAGGAGGCGCGTATGAATGCCGCAGCCCAGAGATTCCGCAAGCCGCACTGCTTCCTGGTGTACGCATTGGCGCCCGAAGGCATCTCCGCTTCAGTCGCCAATGATGTCTTCAATGACTACATCGCCGACCCTTCGCTCCCGGTTCCGCTGTTCCATGATCACTTCATCGGAACCGGCGGCGGCGTGGCGATCTTCTATGTCGAAGACGCCGCCGGACAAGCTGCGCTCTCGGCTTCGCCACATCTCGCCGACTGGGACCTGCACATCCACCCCCTGATCTACGCTGACAGCCCTGCAGCTTTCGACGACCAGATTGCGTTCACGCTGCGAACCTACCGTGGGCTGAGCTGGGAGCGACTCCAGCGGCTTGATCAGGCTGCGAGCGGCTCGCAGGATGGATGAACGATGGGGAGTGCAGCGGATCGCCAGGCATAGCACGCGGCCTTCAACGCATGCCTGAGTCCAGGGCCGACCTCTGGCGCTGCCCGAAATGCGGGAACACCTTCGTCAGCAAGAACATGTGGCACTCCTGCGGCCGCTTCGAACTCGAGCCGCTGTTCGAACGCTCGGAGCCACACGTCTTTGAGCTCTTTGAACGCTTTATCGCCTTTGTCCAGGACCTGGGGCCGGTGACGGTGATCCCGCAGAAGAGCCGCATCGCCATTTAGGCGCTGGTGCGCTTCACCGGCTGCATCCCCCGCAAGGATTACCTGGAGTGCTCGTTCTGGTTCACCCGCCGTCGGGCGAGCCCGCGCTTTCACAAGATCGAGCGCTTCGGCCCCAGCGCATTCGGTCACTACACCCGCATTCGCAGCGAAGCCGAATTCGACGACGAGTTCCGCAGCTGGCTCCATGAGGCCTATCAGGTCGGCCAGCGCAAGCACCTCGACCGATCGTAGGCATCCTTCTCATTCAGATCTTCATTATGTGCCAGGGCACGGCGACGCCCGGCGATCAGTCGCCTGGCCCCATCATTTCGAGAAGGACTTCGGCGACATGGATCCATACTTCCCAGCCTCCGCCATGATCCTCGAGGCTCCAGATCCCTGAGAGCACCGCCTGCGCCATCCCCCAGCCGATGACTCTGCTGCGGTGGTGCCCCAGCAGATCGGCAAACTGATCCACCCTTCGCGCGCTGATCGCGCGCAGGTCGGACCAGCCGAGCATCTCCGGCATTGGATTGCGCAGCCAGGCCCCGACCTCATAGGCCGGCTCACCAATCACGCCCTTGGGATCGATGGCCAGCCAGGCTGCGCGCTCGGCCGACAACAGGTTCGCGTGGTGCAGATCGCCGTGGAGGAGCACGGGTGTGTCCATCGACGCCGCAAGGTCGCCGAAGGCGCCTTCGGCCAGCTCGAAGATGCGGCTCGGGAGGGGACCTGTGCCGCCTGCATGACCTCCTCGGTGACGTTGAAAGCCTCGCCCCCAGCCCTCAATCGTGGGAAAGCGGTGGTCCGACTGCACCGGCCGATGCAGTGCGCGCATCACCGCCGCCGCAGCCATAACACCCGCGTCGTCGTCGAGCGCAGAAGCGCTGCGGCCCGGCTCGAGCCGCTCGAGCAGCAGGGCACCCAACGCAAGATCCGATTCGTACAGACGGACGGCGCCGCGACCAGCGTACGCTGCCAGCGCGGCGGCTTCGTGGTTGAGTTCATCTCCGGGGTAGCCGAGCTTCAAGACCAGCGGCTCGCTGCCGCGTGAAGCCGGCGCGACGTAGCTGTAACTCAGCCCGTCGAACGGCGCTTCGACCCGTATCCTCCAGCGGCGCTCCAGCCCACGGATCGTCTCGGGAAGCCCTTCGATCCAGGCGAGCCCATCATCGCCGTGGAGATCCTGCATGCATGCGCGCAGGCCAGGCGGAACGGAGTTCAATTCGCTCCTCCAGAGTGAGGATCAGGCCATGTTGCACGGTTGCGGCCTGCGGACGCACTGTTGCGAGAATCTATGCCTGCGCTTGGGTCTGCCTGAGCTGGGCGGCGGTCGCAGCGACGGCCAGCACGCCTGAAATCAGATTCGCCCAGTTCCAGAGCCATGCATTGGGCCAGACTTCACATCCCGTCCATGGCGGGCAAAAAATGAAATAGGTCGCCAAGGCTAGCACAACATCCAGCAGCAGGGCGAGAAGCAAGATCGCTGTGAGGCCTCTTCGGCTATTTTGTGCGGCGGCCAGAAGCCCCCAGATCCAGCCGCCGGCGAACCCCATGTAGATAATGGCTCCAGGTATGTCCCAGACGCCCGAAGGATCCTGCAGCGGGATTTCATACCGCCAATCCATGAATCCGCGGCCCAAAAATGTGAGCAAAGCAATCAGAGAGAGCGTGATTGCGCCGTTCAGGGAAAGAACCCAGCGTTTCATGGAGCGTCTCCTTTTCGAGTCATAAGGTAAGCAGCGTATCCGGGTGGAAACCGTGACCAATCGAGGACTCCGGCGATCCTTTCGATCTCGAAATAGAGTCCGAATCGTTCCTCAATCTCCCCTGCACGAAATGGGATGTCGTAGAAGGGCAAGAATCTCTCCCACCAGCGCATTGGATACTCGAAGCCCCACAAAAGGTAGCGACTGTGCGAATGGGTCAGCGCCAGCATGTTTTGCAGATAGGATTCCCGCTGGTGCAATCGAAGATCGTCAAAGACACCGTAGTCAAGCAAGAAGTCGAATGTACCCGAGACATGGCGCAGGTCTGTGAGATCGTCCACGATGAAGTCGACGTCAACACCCGCTTCCCTGGCACGCTCTCTCGCCTTTTCGATGGCAGATTCGGCGAAATCGACGCCGGTGACCTCGAATCCTTTTTGCGCCAGGTAGATCGCGTTGGCACCTGCGCCGCAGCCCAGGTCGATGGCACGACAGGGCCTGATGCGCCCATGCTCAACGAGGGCTACCAGCTCGTCTCTCGCTCCAATGTCCCATGGGGCACGAAAATAGCGATAGATGATCTCATAAAACAATTTCACGGTGGTCCCAATTTTCGAAGTACCTCAGCTCATGTAGAACGCTATACGAAATGCCGTAGGATACAAGGCCACAAGCGGCGGAAAAGCCGGCCTATGCCGTTCAGGTGGACCTCCCCCTGAATATCGGACGATAGGAGATGACCAGCGCTCCGCCGAGTGCGGCGATGTACGCGTAAAGGGCCAGGCCCAGCGGGATCGATCGCGGCGGGATGCCATGCGGGAAGATGGTCGTTCCGGCCACGACCTCGAATGCCCCACCGAAGAGGAAGACGAACAGGACGGCGAACCAGCCGGCGCGGCTTCCGCTGCGCAGCAGGCACCAAGCGACAACGCCCAGCAGGACCGCAGCCACCGCCGTATAGATGCCCGCCATGAAGAAATGGAACTGCGCATGATCGCTCAGGCCCGGGGCATCCGCCAGCGCAATGGAGAGGGCGACGGCGAAATTGGCGTGCTCACCGGCAATGATGAGCGCGCCCCACAACACCAGCCATGCGGCTGCGTTCAGCGCCCCGATGGAATTTCGGATCAGGAGCAAAGCCGCCACCGGCGCGAAGGCGATGGCAAGGACGACGGCCCCCTGAAGAATCCAGGAACTCAAGGCGACACCTCCCGGCATGCGATGCGGCGAGCCCAGCCGGCAAGGAAGCGCGCGTCGGATTCATCTACATAGATTCAGATGGCTTCTCCGACCGGAGCAACCAACCCAGCCATGCCAGCCCAGCGAATCAACGCACCGTTCGACACGTCGATGTCTGCTCACTCGCGTATGGCAGTGCGTGCGCCGATGGGCTTCCCATAACCGAAAGCCTATCACCCCAACGTCTGCAAATCGTAACGGACCTGAAGGAGCTGAAGCCGCCAGGGGAACGACAGCCGGTCAGAGACCGGAGACGGCTGATCCTGGTGTTAGAGGTCGCCAGGCTGGTGGACCCGAAGTGAACGCCCGGGGCCATTATGGAGGTTGCGCGGTCATCTCAGGATGGAGTCTCGCCCGGCTGCGGCACGGCGCCGGGCCGATCGAGCAAGAACACGGTCACTTCCTCATAGGGCGCCGTGCCCGCGTTCACGCCCCGATGCAGCTCCTCGCTTGGCTCATCCCAGTCCACCTGCCCGGCTCGAACGTCGAAGCGCTGCCCGGGAGAACCGTCGTGGTACTCGATCGCCAGCGTGCCGTCCGTCAAAACCACGGTCACCCGATGGTAGGGGTCGCGGTGCCAGGGCATCGCCTCCCCGGGCGCCAGCGTGAGACGGCGCACGAACATGGTTCCGCGCTGATACAGAATCTCCTCAGCCACTTGGTGACCTCCGATCCCGCTCACTTGTTCAACCGAATGTGCGGACTGCGTCGTCAGCCTCGCACCGCGCCTGACTGAACAGCGACAGAACGCCGCTGGCGAAACACGCCCGCCACACCAACCAGGACAAGCGCCGCGCCGGCGAGCATCCAGCCAGTGATCGGCTCGCGCAGGATCGCCCAGCCAAGCAGCACAGCGATGACCGGGTTCACATAGGCGTAGGTCATCACCAGGTTCGTCGGCAGCAGACGCAAGACCCGAATGTAGGCGGTGTATCCGATCAGCGAACCAAACAGAAGCAGGTAGAACCAGGCTGCGACCGCTTCCGGCACGGGATCCGGGGCCGGCTCACCCAAGAAAACGACACCCATCGCCAGCGCCACGGAACCGAACAACTGCTGGTACGCGGCGCTGACGCGGACCGAGAGATCCAGGCGGGCGCGGCCGAAGAGGACGGTGCCCGCCGCCCAACTCACCGCCGCCAGCAGCAGGGCCGCCAATCCCGCCAGGTCCGCCGTCCCCCCAGCCTGCAGCACCGGCAGGCTCAGCAGGGCAATGCCGGCGAATCCAATCAGGAGCGACAGCACGAGACGCCAGGAAGGGAGCCGTCGATCGAGCAGCGCTTCGAGCAGCGCGCCCCAGATGGGTGTGGCGCCGATGATCAGGGCGGCGTAGCCCGAGTCGGCGCGCTGCTCCGCCCAGGTGACCAGGCCATTTCCACCACCCCAGAGCAGCACGCCCGAGACGGCGAGCGCCGCCAGCTCCCGGCGCGAGAGCCGGATGCGCCGGCGGCTCAGCAACGCCCAGGCGAACATCAGGATCCCGGCGGCCAGCACGCGGCTCGCGCTCAGTGTGAAAGGCGGAAAGCCGGAGCCTTCGCGCACCCCGATGCGGATGGCGAGATAGGTGCTGCCCCATACAATGTAGACGATGAGCAGGGAGAGGTAAGCGTCGAGCGGTGGGGCCTCGGAGCTGGCCGCCTTGGTCATCGCATTGTCCTTGGACGGTAAGCCAAGCGGCCGGTCAGCCCGGGTACATCACAGGTGCCGGGAGCACCGCTTCCAGGCTGTCGCCGGTGGCGATCTGGCCGGGCCGCTCCACCCAGCCAACCAACCCTCGCAGTCCCTTCGCCGCCTTGGGAAACCGAACGTCGAGGTCGACGCCTGTGGGATAGGCGGCCTGAATCACCTCGCCGGGGCCGGTGCACGGCTGATTCTCGCCTTCGACGACAAGCGCCGCTCGCTGCGAGAAGAACAGCCGGGTCCCTGGGGGAAGTTGGGTGAGATGGGGGATTCCGCGCAGGCACAGGTTCGCCCCGAGCCACTCCGGGAGCACTTCCTCCAACTCGAGACGGCGGGCGATCTCCGCGAGTTCCTCGTGCGAGACGATCGAGACCTGCCGCGTGTTGCGGATCTCTGTGCCCCGTGGGTAGCGACGGGAGCGCCCGCCGGCGCGGCTGGTGATCCCCGCATGCCGGTCGCCAGCGAAGCCTTCAAAGGTCACCTCAACCTGTTCCACGCGCTGGCTGGCGACCTGGCCCGGCGCGCGGGAGATCAGGATCGCTTCGACTCGCCCTTCAAGATCAGCCATGACTTCCTCTTGTTTATCTCCCACATCCCGTGCGCGGACATGGGGCATGCGCCCCGGATGCGTCCGCCTAGCGCTGGAACGTGGCCAGCCGGACGTCGCGCATGTAGCGGAAGAACCAGACCCCGGCGGTGAAGACGATCACCAGGATCCACCAGGTGGCGGCGATGGGCGCGTAGAATTCCAGCCACCGACCGCTATCGAAGAAGAAATACAGACCCTCTTCCACGACGACATAGCGCCCATCAACTTCGCGGACGTGCTGAATCACCCGTTCGTAGTTGCTGGCGTCGAAGTACAGGTAATTGAAATAGTCGCCTTCGACGTTGTAGAGCAGGGCCAGAATCAGCGCGGGACGCTCCGAAAACGCCTGCGGGATGCCCCGAGTCGCCTGCAGGACCTGCAGATGATCCCGGTCACCGGTCCGCAGCACCGCCTCCAGCTCGATCGCAACAGAGCCTGGCGCCTCGTAGCGCTCCACGTACTCCGGCGTGAAATAGCCCGGATCATAGCGCCGCGCCGCCTGCAGCCACGCGCCGGCGGCCAGCAGGACGGCGACGACCAGCGGCACCAGCATGAGGCCGACGACGTACTGCCAATCGATGCGGCGCCCGCGCTTCGTTTCGGTCACGGAAGGTTCCACGAGATGGATGATACCGCACTCTCGGACGCCAGATGCTCGTGGCGGATACTGGCACTCACTCGTTGTTCATTTGCCAGATGATCCGCAGCCCGTCCAACGTCAGCCACGGCGCCAAGTGTTCGATGACCTCGGTCTCCGCCGCGATCAGCTCGGCCAGCCCGCCGGTGCCGATGACCTTCATCTGTGGACCCAGCTCGGCTCGAAAGCGCGCCACCATCCCCTCAACCAGGCCGACGTAGCCGAAGAGGATCCCGGACTGCATCGCATGGACCGTATTGCGCCCGATCGCAGTCGGCGGCCGTTCCAGGCTCACCCGCGGCAGCTGCGCCGTCCGCTGAAAGAGCGCCTGAGCGGCGATGCCGATACCGGGCGCGATCGCGCCGCCAAGGTAATCGCCTTCTGCCGACACGGCGTCGAAGGTGGTCCCGGTACCGAAGTCGACCACGCAGGCCGGGCCGCCGTAGAGATGCTGGACGGCGGCCGCATCCACCACACGGTCGGCGCCGACGGCTTTCGGATCCTCATAGCGAATGCGTACACCGGTCCGCACGCCCGCACCCACGACGAGCGGGCGCTGCCTGACATAGGCCTCACACGCCGAAGTAAAGGTCGCGGTCAGCGGGGGCACCACCGAGGCCATGGCCGCCCCCTCGATATCCTCGGGGCCGTAGCCGGCGTGCTGAATGAGCCCGAGCATCTGGAAGCCGTATTCATCCGGCATGCGTTCGTGATCGGTCGCCAGGCGCCAGACGGCTACGAGCGAATCCCCTTTGTACAGCCCCAAGCTGATGTTCGTATTGCCAACGTCAATCGTCAGTAGCATGGGCAACCTCACCAATCACCAAATTGTCAATCAGCCTCGCCTTGCCGATCCGCACCGCCATGGAGAGCAGCCCCTGGTCGACGCGGCCGACGAGCTCCTGCAGTGTCTCTGGATCGGCGACCGAGACGTATTCCGGATGTGCCAGGGGTTCGGCTTGCAGCGTCTCCAGCATCCGCGCCCGCAGCGCCTCCGCATCTCGCTGGCCGGCCTCGAACGCCGCGCTGGCAGCCGCAAGCGCCCTGTATAAGACAACAGCCGCCTCCCGTTCCGCCGGGCCGAGGTACATATTGCGGCTGGAGAGCGCCAGCCCGTCCGGCTCACGCACCGTCGGGCAGACGACGACTTGCAGGGGGAAGCTCAGGTCCCTCACCATCCGCCGGATGACAATCGCCTGCTGGGCGTCCTTCTGGCCGAAGTAGGCGCGGTCCGGCTGGAACGCAAGAAACAGCTTGGCGACCACTGTGGTCACCCCGCGGAAGTGGCCCGGGCGGCGCGCGCCTTCAAGCACCTCGGTCAGGTTCTCAACGGTGACCCAGGTCTGGAAGCCGGCCGGGTAGACCTCTTCGGGTTCAGGCACCCAAACGAGGTCCGCGCCTCCAGCTTCAAGCATCGCCAAATCGCGGTCCATGTCGCGCGGGTAGCTAGCGATGTCTTCGCCCTCACCAAACTGTGCGGGGTTGATGAAGATGCTGACCCCAACGGCAGCGGATTCCTGGCGCGCCCGTCGCACGAGGGAGAGGTGTCCTTCATGGAGAAAACCCATGGTGGGTACGAGGCCGAACGGCCCAGGTTGCTCGCGCCGCACGGCGTGCAGCTCGGTCAGGGTGTACACAACCTTCATCGATTTCCCTCAACATGAAGCCCGACCTGCGCCCGAACCAGGTCGGCGACGAGTCGGTTGGCCGGCGTGGGCACGCCTGCCGCCTCACCGGCCTTCACGATGGCGCCCTGAATCGCTTCCACTTCGGTCGGCGCGCCGCGCAGCATATCTTGCAGCATCGAAGAACGGTTGGCCGCCGTCCGCCGGGCGACGTCTTCGGCAGCGGCAGCCGGGTCGGCAAACGGCAGCTCGATCCCGCGGGCGGCCGCCACGCGGGCCACCTCCTCGGCCAGCTCAGCCATGATGCGGCGGGCAGGGGCGCTCTCAAGCAACCTGCCATTGCGTACGCCGAGCAGCGCCGTAAGCGGGTTAATGCTGGCGTTGATCGCCAGCTTGCCCCACAGCAGCGATTCGAGATCCTGCACCGTCTCGGTCTGGAGCCCGGCCCGGCAGAAGAGGTCGGCCATGGCGCCCAGCCGGGGATGTGCGGCGAGATGGGTGGTTCCCTCACCGCCGGCGCGAACGTGGCCGGGGCCCAGCAGGGTGGCGCCCATCGTCGTGACGCCGAGCGCGGTGCGCTCCGGTCCGAGCGCTGCGGCAAGGATCTCCAGATTGCCGATTCCGTTCTGGAGGGTGAGCGCGATTCCGTCCGGCGCCAGGCACTGCTGCAAGCGGGCTGCCGCGCGCTCGGTCTGCCAGGACTTCACCAGCACCAGCGCCCTCGGCGACCCAGCGCAGGCGCCCGGGTCGTCGGTGGCCCGCACCGGAACCTTCTCCAGCCGGCCATCTCGCTCGAGCTGGATCCCACGCCGGCGCAATGCATCCAGCCCGGTCTGCCAGGTTCCGAGCAGGCTCACGTCGGCGTGCGGGGCCAGCCGCGACCCGAAGAGACAGGCCATCGCGCCGGTGCCAACGATCAGGAGCCGCGGCTTACCGTCCTGTTCAGCAGACATGGAAGGGGAGTGGAATCCCGCCGCTCGAGACCGGCGGGATCAGCGACCGTTGAGCGACTGGAGCAGCGCGCTCCATTCGTCATCGGCCATCGCAAGGGTATGTTCCTCAGCAGGAAACGCGGCCTGGGCTACGTCCTCGCGGTACGCTGTGAAGGCGCCGACCATCGTGCTGTGCAGGTCGGCATACTGCTTCACGAAGCTCGGGGTGAAGCGATCGAACAACCCCAGCAGATCGTGGGTCACGAGCACCTGCCCGTCGCAGCCGACCCCGGCGCCGATGCCGATGGTGGGGATGTCCAGGCGCTCCGAAATCAGCCTGGCGAGCTGTCCCGGCACCGCCTCGAGCACGAGACTGAAAATGCCGGCTTCTTCCAACAGGAGGGCATCTTCGACGAGCTGGGCGGCCGCAGTTGCCGTCTTACCCTGCGCCCGGAAGCCGCCAAACTGATGCACCGACTGCGGCGTAAGGCCGAGGTGGCCCATCACCGGGATGCCGGCGGCGACGATCGCCTTCACCGCCTCAAACCGTTCACGCCCACCCTCCAGCTTGACGGCATCCATGCCGGCTTCCTGCAGGAAGCGGCCCGCGTTGCGCACCGACTCCTCGACGGAGACCTGGTAGGAAAGGAACGGCATATCGCCGACCAGCAGTGGATATTTCGCGCCACGGGCGACCGCTTTGCAGTGGTGGAGCATGTCGGCCATCGTCACCGGCAGCGTGTTCTCGTAGCCGAGCACAACCATCCCCAGCGAATCGCCCACAAGAATCGAGTCGATCTCGGCGGCGTCGATGGCCGAGGCGGTGGCGTAGTCGTAGGCGGTGAGCATCGTGATCGGCTCACGGCGGGACTTCTTCAAGCGAAAGGTGTGGGTGGTGACTTTCTTGCGAGACTTCTTGACGGCCGTCTCGCTGGGAGGAGAGGTGGACATGGCTATCTCCTTCGTTGAGTGAGATGCCCGGCGGCCCGAAAAGTGAAATCCCCGCCCGGGCCGATGGGAGGCGGGGAAGTGCAGCGTTCTGCTTCCTGCCGTCTCGGTCGGTACCGGATCCAAGCGGCACGGAAATTATAGCAGAAGCCGGGGGTGACAGGTCGACGGAAAGCGATACACGCACGAATGGCATTGCGGGGAGCAGCCCGATCGATCAAGCATCGTAGGCTAGAATCCATCCTGTGAGCGACACACCCGTCACTCGCGCCCTGGAGGCGCTCTCGATCCCCTTCGAGCTCCGGCTGCACGACCAGCCGGTGCGGTCGCTCGAGGAAGCGGCGGCGGCGCGCGGCCTGGCACCAGGGCAGATCGTTCGCTCGCTCGTCTTTCGGATCGAAGAGGGAACCTTCGTCATGGTACTCATGCCGGGCCCCGAGCAGATCTCCTGGCCACAACTGCGGCATCACCTGGGCGTGTCGCGCCTCACCACCGCCTCTGCGGAGCAGGTCGAGCGAGAGACCGGATACCCACCGGGCGCCGTCTCCCCCTTTGGGCTGCCCCGACCGATGCGCCTGCTCGCCGACCGCAGCCTGCTCGATCTCGAGACGATCTCCCTTGGCGCCGGGGTTCCCAATGCGGGCGTCGTTCTGGCGCGCGCCGACCTGTTTGCGAGGCTGGAGATCGAATTGGGGGACTTCCGGGCTCCGAAGATGTCGGAAGAGAACCAGCTGCACTAGCGACGAGGCCCCTACCCCGTCAGGAACGCGCCTGCTTCTCGAACAACCCGTTCGACCGCAGCCAGCGACCGGGCGATGTCACCCGGGGCGTTCAAACTGTGGTCCACACCATCGATCTCGGAGAGCTCGAAAGATCGCCGCTGCCGCAGCCCCTCGAGCAAGGTCTCATCGTAGTAGCGGTCCGCCGTGCCAATGGCCACATAGGCGGGCTGCGGCGCGGCGACGAAGTTGGGGTCGAACAAGGGGGTTCCCAGCGGCGGGGTGAGGTATACCAGCCGGGCTGCGGACAGCTCCGGCATCGCCTGGGCGAGGTAAGCAGCCACGCCGGCGCCGAGCGACTTTCCCAGCAGCCCGACCCGAGGGTATGAACGCGCACCCAGCAGCGAGAGGATCGCCTGTCTGCATTCCTGGAGCAGGCCGGGGATCTTCCCGGTGTCGAAATCTCCCACCTCACGCTGAAACCCATACTGTAGGGCGAGCGTGTCCCAGCCCTGATCCCGCAAGCTGAGTGCGGCGTAGTAGAGCAGCGGACCGTCCATCCCGTAGCGCACGCCGGGGAAGGCAAGCAGCAGCCCTTGCGGCGCAGCCGGCTGGCGATAGAACGCATGCACGAGCGGCTCCCCGTCGGAAGCCTGCAGTGGAAGTGTTACGCGCTCAGCCATCTACGTTTCGGCTCCCCGCGCAACAAGGCTGCATCCGTCAGGGGATCCATTGGGGCAGGAAGCCTCCTTCCGCCAATCGCTGCGCTTCGCCCGATTCGATGTCGAGCCACCAGATCTCGAGCGGCAGCGTGAAGTCGGCGAGATCTGCCCGAACGTAGGCGACGATGGTGCCGTCGGGGCTCCAGACAGGCCGGGCATGATTGTGATCCGGCGCCTGCGTCAGCTGGCGCGGGCTGGAACCGTCAGCAGCCATCAGCCACAGCTGGCGGCCCAACGTCCAGCGCTCCCGATCGAGGTATTTGCGGGCAAACGCGATCCAGCGGCCGTCGGGTGAATAGGCCGGGGAAGCATCCTCGACAAGGCCGACCTGCTCACCCGAAAGGTCGGATGTCAGCCCGGACTCAATCTCGACCCGGTAGAGGTGGCTGAAGAAGGGTGGCGCTTCCCCACCGATTGTGTCGGTCGACGACGTGTCATCTTCGGCTGGAAAGATGATCTCCGGTGCCAGGAAAAAGGTGCCATCTGGTGAGGCGGAAGCCGACTCGCCCAACTCGTTCCCAATGAATGCGAAGGGCGCCACATCCGGTGCGAGCGGCAAGGGGAGCACGGCGTAGGATTTCAATGTCGCATCATAGTAGGCGAGCTGGTCCTCGCCGATCCAGAGCGGTGATTTGGAAGTGTGGTCGTTGGGCCCGATCGGAAATGGCGCTCCTTCCGCCCTCAAGCGGAGCGCCCAAACCTGGCTCTCCCCAGGAGTTGCTTGCCCGCCGGCGCCGGGAGTCAGTTCATAGCGTTCGAACACGAGCCAGCCGCCGCCAGGTGAGACCTCCACCGACTGGCAGCGGGCCTCCATCGGGCAGGTATACACCAGCTCATCGAGTCCGCTGGCGAGATCGAGCCGGCGGAGCTCGGTACGCCCCTGGCCGCTCTCTGCGGTGTAGAAGACCGCCGCCGAGGCGCGATGGACAGTGTAGTCGGCCACCCCGAGCGGCGACTCGGTCAGGCGGACGGAGCTCTGCTCACCGAGTGCGCGCGCATATAGGTCCGCCTGGCCATTCTGGGGCCAGAGGTAGGCCAGGCGGGGCGGGCCGATGGTGAGCGTCCAGGCTCTGCTGGTGAGCAGCGGAAGCAGGATCCGGGAGCGCGCCCCGGCGCGCATCCCGACACGGATCGAAGCCGCCTCCGGCCAGGCACTCTCCGGACGCAGCTCGAGTGTGGTCTCCAGCCATTGAACTTCAAAGGGAACGTCCGGTTCGAGATCCAGGTGGCTGAGCACCGAGTCGGAATCCATCAACCGGCTGAAAGTGATGCGGATGGGGGCCGTCGCCGGGACGCTGCCGGCGTCTGGGGGTGGGGCAAATTCAAGGACCCGTGGCGCGGCAAGCACGAAGGCCGTCCCCAGCGCCACGGCCAAGCCTACGACCAGGAGCAGCCCCACCGGAATACGCCGCCGTCGGACCCGGAACATGACGCCGGCATTATACCTTCGGCGCGCGGGATGCTCGCCGGGTGAGATGATCTTCCTCCACAAAGAGGAACTTATGCGCCCGATTGAGCGTCAAGTTATCTGAGAATCTATTCGAGGCAGGAAACAACCGATGAAAAATCCATCCATGCGCAGCTGGGCGTGGTTGCCCTTGATCGCACTCCTGGGCGCACTGGCAGCCTGCAGCGCCAACCCGATCCCACCAGCTGGAGATCCTGCGGAGGGCCGCCAGGCGGAGGAGACCCTGCGCGCATTTCTCGAGGATCTCGGGGAAGGACGCTACGAAGAGGCCGTTGCCAAGTTTGCGGGGAACTACGGAGAGCTGGAGGCCTTTAATCCCGACCTTGATCCGGCCGACCGACTGGCGCTGTTTGCGCGCTACTGCACCGTCAATGGCGGCATGTGTTTGCTGCCAGAATCGATCCAACTGGTCGAATCAGACGCGGACACCTTCGCTTTTAAGGTGACCTTCCTCGCGCCCGGCGGCGGGCAGTTCGTGCTTGAGGGCTGCTGTGGAGAAGAGGCCGCTGAGCCGATCTCCGTCTTTCCATACACGGTGGCATCGACCGCGGATTGTCTTCAAATTCTAGAGCTCCCGCCTTACGCGCCCTGAGATCAAGCGGACTGCAGCCGCCCTTTGAGCTCATTGAGCGTCGGCACCGGTGTAGGATCGACGCCGTAAGACATCGCCAGGTAGTAGGCGACGTAATCGCCGAAGTGCAGGCTCGTCCACTGCTGCGCGAGCCGGGTCTCGCCCCGTGCTGCAATGATGTCGGTATTGAACCCTTCGAGCATCAGCATCTCACGCGTCAGTTTGGTCCGCAGCAGGTTTCGCGGGTGCAGGCTCAAGCCGCGCAAGAAGACCACCATCGTCCCCCCCATCATCCCTTCGGGCTGCTCGACGCCAGCCAGCAAGTTGTGATCGGCTTCGGGGAGCGCTTCGAACTGGGCGGTCGCCTTCGCCAGCTCGCTGAGCTGGGTGCGCCAGCGCCGGGCGACCGGGGCCAGGATGCCGGCGCCGATGATCGTCGGCCAGCGGCCCATCAGCTGGCCGGCCATGCGCTTCGCGGGGTTCTTCACCACCGGGATTTCTGCGCGGATCGACTCCTGCTGGGCCCGCATCGCAGCGGTCGCCGATCGGAGTTCGGCGGCCGGATCAGCCAGCAGCCCCACCCGGGTCAGAGCCGCCAGCAAGAGTCCGAAGGAGTAGCCGACCGCTGCGCGCGGCTGGCCCTCATGCTCGAAGTGCCAGAGCGGTACGCGCTGCTCGTCGGCGCGCTCCGCCAGCTGTCCACCCGTCGTGATCGCCAGCAGCGAGGCCTCCGCAGCTAGAGCGGCCTCAAACGAAGAGAGCGTTTCCTCGGTGTTGCCCGAATGCGACGAGGCGATCACCAGCGTTTCCGGCCCGCGCGCGTAAGCCGGCAGGTCATAATCACGCCATACAACAAGCGGAACCGGGAGCAGCGGTGCACCGTAGGAGGCCAGCAAATCGGCGCCGATGGCCGAGCCGCCCATGCCGGCCACAACGACCTGACGAATTCCCTGGAGGTTCGGAAGCGGCAACTGCTGACCGAGATCCCAGGCGGCCTCCAGCTGATCGGGGAGGCCGTCGATCTGGGCACCCATCTCCTGTGGGTCGAGTTCGCGAAAACGATCCAGGTCGTCGAGAATCATGCGTCCTCCGTCGTGAGGCGATAGACGTCCCGTCGTGGCCAGCCGGCGGCCGCAGCCACCTCGCGGGCAGCCTGCGAGGGCGGCAGCCCAGCAGCAAGCTGCTGCGCAAGCGCGGCGCGCACCCTGACTTCATCCCAGCGTTCGGACTTCGCTGCCCCGCCAATCACCAGCGTGATCTCACCGCGCGGCTCCGCAGCCTGGAAGTGTGACCGCAATTCGGCGGCCGTGCCACGCAGGATCTCCTCATGCAGCTTGGTCAGCTCGCGGCAGATCACGAGCGGCCGCCCACTGCCGAGGGTGGCTTCGATCTCGGCAAGCGTCGCCGCGAGCCGGTGGGGGACCTCGAAGGCTAGCACGGTGCGGGTCTCTGCCCGTAGCGACTCGAGCAGTGCGCGGCGCTCAGTCTGCTTGCGGGGCAGGTAGCCCAGGTAGACAAAGGCGTCGCTCGGCAGGCCGGAGGCGACCAGCGCCGCGATCGGGGCCGAGGGGCCGGGAACCGGGCTCACGGTATGGTCGGCCTCCCAGGCGGCAACCACCAGCTCGTAGCCGGGATCGGAGAGACCGGGGGTTCCTGCATCGGACACCAATGCCACGTCGCCCGATTCGAGCGCGGCGACCACTTCGGCCAGCCGCGAAGGCTGGTTGTGCTCGTGGT
>JBFJVD010000028.1:0-17032 GCA_041624375.1 Anaerolineales bacterium | reverse complement strand
GGGTTGGCTCCAGAATCACGATCCCGACATCACTCGTATTCGGGAAGGTGGCGAAATCATCATAGTCAGGATGCGTGTGAGTGGAGACGGCCTCCGCACAGTTGCTGGTATCGCACATGAACGGATATTCGGGATCCGTTATCTCCGTGTCAAACCAAACTCTGGCACCATCCGTTCCAACAGTACAGTGGCCGGCGGTCAGAAATACGGTCTCACTGAGCAGCGTACCGGAACAGCGGTGGGAAGGGGTGCCATCCACATCGAAGACGACGAGCCCCACGTAGGGATGATCCTCACCGTCTTCCTGTCCCCAGATAATGGCGGCTGCCGGGACGACCGTCACAAGCAGCATTGAGAGTGCCAGCAGGAACCCAAGTGTCTTCTTCGTCATCGATCGATTTCTCTCCTCAAGTCTTTGCGCAATATCTGCAATCCAAAACTCGCAAGGTTCTTACGATACGCTACTCCTCTCGAATCCGCCCATCAAATCCACCTGATCGTACCAAGAAGCTTACCCGGACGTCTGTCTGGCTTGTGATGGAAATGAGCGAGCTGTTCCTTTTTGCCCATTGCCTCCAACCGGAACTGTCATCCAGTGCTCGCATCCTTTTCCTTCTGTCTCTCCTCCTGGCTGACGACCGCGCGGACATCCCGGCGGATCACGTCCTCCACGCGCTGGGAGAATCGCTCGAAGGCTTCCTGGTGCGTGTTGTAGCGGCCGTACTCGCCCGAGAGGGCAAAGAACGACCACCCCTCGATCTTCAGCAGCTCCGCGGATTCCCGATATTGATAGTACAGGTCCGGGTAGCGGAAGAACCCCTCGAGACCCGCCGTCGCCGCGACGATGAAGCTCACAAGTGGTGTCCCCCAGTCGCCGATACCGGTCGTCATGCCCTCCGGCAGCGTGGAGAGCGCCGGCAGGAGCACACCGCCGATAATGACGACGGTCCGGAAGATCTGCATGCGGCGCTTGGCCATGCGAGCCTTCTTGCCGAACCAGGACGTCTGGTCCGCCCAGCGCCGGCGCAGGATGTCCTTCTGAAGCTCGCTGAGCTCGGTGCCCTCGATCAGGTCATCGTATCTTGAACTCGAGCGTCCCGAAGATGGCTTTTTCGCTTGGGTTACCGCCTTTGTCGGTTGTGCGTCCATCGCTGCCGACCTCCTCAAGATGGATGGGGATTTGAAGAGATTGCTTTCGGGCCAATCTGGCTGGCTTCTGCCAGGTGACGATTGCGCTAATAGTTCTTCCAGCCTGGCTTAGCGCACCGCAGGCGAGCGCCTCGGAGACGCAGCAGGCTAGTCTGGATTCTCAATCATCATACATCGGGGAGAGGAATACGGTGAAAGAGCGGGTCAGTATTCAACCGTAGCATTCCATGAAAAGAAGAAATCCGCCTTCCCGGCGGACTTCCGATGCCCATATCTGGGGGCTAGAGAACAAAACAGCTTAGATTTGAGGTGACCCGCCCAGGACTCGAACCTGGAACCTACTGATTAAGAGTCAGCTGCTCTGCCAAATTGAGCTAGCGGGCCGCATTCGTCCATTAGCGACCGACTGCGTGCGGACACTTCATTCTATCCAGCCACCTTTCGCCTTGTCAATGCTCGCTCTTCGGCCGACGACCCACGTATAATGACCCCCCAGCCCGCTCATGCCATTGGACCGCATCCGCTTGAAGCCAGCGTTTAGCATCGCCTTCCAGACGGATAAACCCCTGGCCGCCTATGGCGAGCTGGCCCGCCGCGCCGAGGCTGCCGGCTTCGGCACAATCAGCGTCTACAACGACCTGCTCTACCAGCCCAGCTGGCTCCCACTCCATGAAATCGCCCGAAGCACCTCCGAGGCCCGGATCGGCCCGGCCGCTGTGAACCCGTTCACCTCCCACCCCATCAACCTGGCCGCCAACATCGCCCTGATCGACGAGGCTTCGCAGGGTCGCGCCTACCTCGGGCTGGCGCGCGGCGCCTGGCTCGACACACTCGCTCTCGAACCCGAAGGCGCGCTGACCGCCCTGCCCGAGGCCTTCGCTTGCATCCGCCACCTGCTGCGTCAAGACCCTGCCCCATTCAGAGGCGAACACTTCCACCTCGCCGCAAATTCCGTCTTCCGCTGGCCGATCCCCCGCCCTGAACTGCCCTTCTTGCTCGGCAGCTGGGGCCGGCAGACGATCGCAACCTGCTTCGACCACATCGAGGAAGTTAAGCTCGGCGGGACAGCCAATCCCAGGTTGGTCACCGAGTACCGGCGATGGATCGATGCGCACGCCGACACATCACGGACTTCACCGACTGCGCTGGTGGTCGGCGCGGTGACTGTCGTTGATGACGACCCGGCCGCCGCCCGTGCCCGGGCCCGCCGGGAGGTCGCCCTCTACCTGCCGGTCGTCGCCGACTACGATCCCCACCTCGGCCTGGAGCCCGACCTGTTGGCCCAGATCCGCGAAGCGGCCGGCCGCCGCGACGAAGAGTCCGTTTCACGAGCGACCTCCGATGAAGTCCTGGCGCGGGTTACAATGGCCGGCGGCCCCGAAGACGTCGCCAAGCAGGCTGCCGGGCTGATCGCTGCCGGCGCAGATCGCGTCGAGTTCGGCACCCCGCACGGGCTCAGCGACGAACGCGGGCTGGAGCTCCTCAGCACGAAGGTGCTCCCGGCACTGTGAACAGCGGCCTGGGCAAGAGAGATCGGCCACAAATGGAGGCGCCCCGATGACCGCCCCAGATTCCCAAACCGGTGACCGCTTCGAGCTTTACGATCTCGAACTCGTGGTCGAGGCCATCGAAGGCAATTGCACCTGCAACATGCAGGTCGGGGACCGCGTCTTCTTCCGCAGCGGCAAGCTCTCGCTGCCAACCGATCAGGAATTTTGCCTTTACGCCCTGCAATCCGCGATCCCGCTCCTGCCCGCGAAACAGCGCCAGAACCACCCCGCAGACTGGATGGAAACCGACGCCCGCGTCGTGTGTCCCGACCCGGCCTGTCGGCTGGTGATGCGCATCGATCGCACCGGGCGCCGTCAGCTGCGGCATGACGACGTCAGCCCGATCCCTTGGCATCAGGTTCAGGATGACGCGGAAGACACGGAGGCGATGGAATGACCGGACCTGTCCAACGAACCTGGGTAGACTCCCGCACCCCTTGGGAGGGGATGGCGGGCTACGCGCGCGCCGTGCGGATCGGCGACCGAATCCTGGTCTCAGGAACCACGGCCACAGACGACAAGGGTCAACTGGTTGGCGGCGACGACGCCGCCGCGCAGACCGACTACATCATCCAGAAGCTGGAACGCGCTCTGCAGACCCTTGGCGGAGAGCTCAAAGACGTCGTCCGGACCCGTATGTTTGTTGCCGACATCGCCCACTGGGAGCCCGTCGCCCAAGCCCATGGCCGGCGGTTTGGCGAGATTCGCCCCGTAACCACGCTCGTCGAGGCCAAACTGGTGGGGCCGGAATACCTGGTTGAGATCGAAGCCGAAGCGGTGCTCGGCGTGGAATCATCCGGTCCAGTATCATGGTGACCCTTGAGCATCGCTGCAAAGGATAGGGATGTTGAAGTTCACGCGCGCGCTGGAACGCGAGCCGATTTCTATCCCGCATGCGGCCCTGCTGATGGCGCAGGCAGTCGCATATCCGGAACTCGACGTAGGCCTCTGGCTCCGCCGTCTGGATGAGCTGGCGGACGAGGCGGCGGACTCCATCTCCGATTCGAAATCTATACGTAAGGATAGTATCGAGCTTGCCGCGCGCCTGTTTGGCGATCAGGGCCTGCGCGGCAATCAGAAGGATTACATGGATCCACGCAACAGCTTCCTCAATGACGTCTTCGAGCGCAAGCTGGGGATCCCAATCAGCCTCTGCGTGATTTACGTCGCCGTCGCTCAGCGACTTGGGCTGCCCGCGTATGGAATCGCGCTTCCAGGGCACTTCATCGTCGGGGTGGAGGATGAGGCGGCTGCGCTCTGGCTGGACCCGTTCTACGGCGGCCGGGTGCTGGAGATGGAGGACTGCCGCCAGCTCGTCGCCCTCACCACCGGCTATGAGGGTCCCCTGCCGGATCGCTGGCTCCAACCCGCAGAGCCACGAGACATCATCATCCGCATGCTGAACAATCTACGCAACACCTATTTGCTGCGCGAGGCGTGGCAACCGGCGATGCGGGTGGTCGAGCTCCTCCGAGTCAGCGAGCCGGAGGCTGCCGGGCACGTCCGTGATTTGGGGCTGCTCTACCTTCGTCTGGGTTCACTGCGGGCGGCTGCCGACCACCTTGGCACCTACCTCGAACGCTCGCCTGAAGCGACCGATGGCGAGCGCATCCGCGATCAGCTCCTCCAGACATTAGATCAACTGGCGCGACTCAATTAGCGGGGGCGGGCCGAAATCTGGCTCTTGTCCTGATCAGGGGGTCCCTGTCGTCGGGCTCGGCGTCGGTGTCGGCGAAGGGGTCAGGGTGGGCGTCGGTGTCGCCGTGCTGACGGCAGCGGTGGGGGTGAACGTCGCCGTGAACGTCGGCCCGGGCGAACCGAAGGTGGCGCTCGGGGTGATAGTGAGCGTCAGGTCAGGAGTCAGGGTCATCGTTTCCGTCATGGGCAGGGTCGTGGCGGTGAGGCACGCTTCGGCAGCAAATGTGGCAGTCGGCGCCAGGCCGGGGTTGTCGCGGGTCCGGAGTGAAGCCTCATAGTGCGTGATGGCCTCACAAGGGTCTTCCGCTTCCATCAGCTGGTCCCCGTATTCCAATGCCGACATCGCATACTTGAAGCACGAATCCCAGACGCCGGCGGCGCAGATCTGGGAAAAGAAATTGACGGCCTGCATCCAGTCCAGGCCGAAGTAGCTGTTGGCAAGCATATAGAACGCGGCTGTTCGTCGCCAGGAGGCCGCCTGATCGTCGAGCGGCCGGATGCGCTCGGCCAGGTTGAGATCATAGATTCCCTGCTCACGCTGCCCGGCGAAGATCTTCTGCAGCCCCCGGTTGCGCAGTGCAGTGTAGAGGAGATCGGAGACTTCAGCCGCCCGGTAGGAAGGAGCCAGGCCGCGCAGGGTGAGCAGCGCCTCCAGGGCACCGTTCCAGTCCTGGTTGAGCACAGCCGCCTGGCCGGCCGAGAAGAGCCCTTCGAAGGAGCCGACATCCAGCGTGGGCGTCGGCGTGGCGGGCACCGGCGTCGGGCTGGGCGTTGACGTTGGTTGGTTCAGCCCCTTCATCGATTCGGCCAGCAGCTCCGCCGCGCCGGGGAAGGCTGGATCGACGCTGAGGATGTACTCGAATCGCTGCCTGGCCAGCTCATAGCGGGTGGCCTGCAGGTCAGCGACACCCAGGTCGAACTGCTCCTGGATAAGCTGCCCCAGCTCCTGCGACGCCTGGGATTCCCGGAGCGCCTGGCCGCGGACATAGCCGGCGCCGGCCGCGACGGCAAACATCAGGATCGCCAGTGGGGGGATCCAGATGAAGCGCAGCCAGGCCCGGCGACCTTCTTTGGGCGCAGAAGCAGGCGGACGTGGGGTATGTGGGCGGGTAAAATCACTCATCGGCCGCAGGCGACCCCGGTCGTCTTGGGAGTCAAAACGGTCGCATTATAGCCGAGAGGGGCGGCCGAGGCCGACTCTGAATCCTGCGGTTGTTGAGTGGGCGGTGGGAGGGTTGAACGGCAAAATGACGGGGCCGGGCAAGAACGCACGGTGAAGATCAAGCATCATGCCTAGCTGTCGGCGTCCTGGGCGGAATCATCCTCTTCTTCACGATTTCCGCGTGAAAGATTCTCGATGAACCGTTCAAAAACTTCGAGGCGCCGGGCCATGTCCGGATCGCGCGGAGCCCGCCTGCCTTCATCGGCGGAGTCGCGCCGATCTCCCCTTGCCCCGCTGCGACCGAGTTCAACGAGCTCGTCGAGCAAGCCGGTTTGCCAGAGAAGCAGAAACACGATCGCCGACCCCAGGACGATGAAAGGTAACATGAGCACCATTCTCCCGGCGGACGAAGGGGGCGTGAACCGAACCCCTGCACCACCCTCATCTTCGTCCTTCCCGTCGTCTCTATGCTATCACGTTCCATCGCCCCGCAGCACGCCAGGCCAGCGGCCGGCCAATGCAGCATATCCCCGCCCGGAGAAGAGCTGAGCGCTGACATGGATCCGGATCTCGTCCAACTCGCCACCTGGCTCGTCGTCTGGATCCTGGCCTGGGCCATCCTGGGTTTGATTCTCACCACGCTGCTGGCCCGCCGTCTGCGGCGAATCCAGCTCCCCCCGGATGCCGGCGTGCTCGTCACCTTACGGGCTACCCCGCTGGTCGTGGTGCTCTTGCTCGACTTGCTGGATTTCAGCCTGGATTTCCTGGCGGCGCCTTTTGCCTGGGTGCTCCTGGACCGACTTGGGCTGAAGGGCTTGCGGGGGGTTACTGTGATTGAGACCTTGATCCCAGGGACCCAATTCATTCCGACGATGACCATCGCCTGGCTGGTGGCACGCTACGCCTCGGGAATCGTTGACGTCTGACCCCGCTTTACAGCGCAGAACTACTGGCCAAACATCTCCAGCAAAACGGGGTTGATCTGATCCCAGCGCGGCGCAAGCACCATCGCCCCGCCCGCGGTCTGGAAGCCCTGGACCATCTCGCGAGACACAATGCGACCGTCGATCCCGCCGGGTCCGCCGCGCATGACGGCCAGGGCCAGGCGTGGCCACTCCCAGGGCGGGAGATTGGTGTCCATACTGGTCAGCAACGAGGGGAGCGCGGCGGGGATCCGGGGCCAGGTTGCCGGCCTCAGGAGCTGCCGGAAGAGCGAACGCACAAAGACCTGGCCGTTCTGCATCCGGAAGAAATCGTCTCCGCTGCGGTCGCGGACGAAGGCGAGCGCTTCCGCACCGTTGAGCTGATAGGTTCCCACCGGGTAGCGGTTGGTGTTCTCCTCGACGATGAGTTCGAGCCCGCCAAGGGCATCCACCATGCGCTCGATGGACTGGAATCGCAGCCTGACATAGTAGTGGACGTCAACCCCGAAGTTGCTGCGAACCGTCGCCATCGCGGCCTGCGGGCCCGATCCCGGCGCGGCGCTCTCCGCGTAGTAATGCGCGGTGTTGATCCGATCTTCGCCCACACCCGGCACCGTGACCCATAGGTCGCGCGGGATGGAGAGCATGCCGATGTAAGGGCGGCTTGGATCGATCGTGGTCAGGATGATGGTGTCGCTACGGCTCAGCGAGGTCCCTTCTGGGGCACGGTCAATCCCCAGTATCAGGGTATTGGTCCGGATCGGGGCAAGCAAGAACAGGGCCGCGCCCAGGCCGAATACCAGCCCAAAGAAAATCGCCGAGAGCGGGAAGCCTCGCCGCCGGCCGCGCACACTCATCGGCTGCGCTACCACCGGCCGTGGCGCCACAGGGCGCGTCACAGCGCTGGAGGATGTCGTCATGGCCGGCGATTCTACCACGCAGCCAGGCCTGTTTCGCAGGGTCTTTTCGGCGCCGATGCGCCCCTCCGGATCGCCCGAGCGGACGAAGACTGCTACAATGTGGCCAAATGAGCCTCGAACGACCGTTGGTCCGCGCTCCCGAATTGCCACCCGCCGAATGGATCAACACGCCGACGCCGGTCCGGCTCGCCTCGCTGCGGGGCCGGGTGGTGCTCCTGGACCTCTGGGATTTCACCTGCATCAACTGCCTGAATACCCTGCCCTACTTGCGCGCCTGGTATGAGCGCTACGCGGAGGCGGGGCTTGTCATCGTCGGGGTCCACACGCCGGAGTTCTCCTTTGCCCGCGCTCGTGATCAGGTTGAGGCCGCCGCCGGTCGCCTGGGCATCCGCTGGCCAGTGGTCCTCGATAATGATCAGGCTATCTGGACGGCCTATGCCAATCGGTATTGGCCCACCGTTTACTTGATTGATCCGCAGGGATACATCCGGCTCCGGCATGCCGGCGATCGCGGCTACGCAAGCGTAGAAGCCGCGATCCAGGAGCTGCTGCGCGAGAACGACCCGGCGCTGAACCTGCCGGAGCCCATGGGCGCGGTTCGCGCAGAAGACGAGGCGGGCTCCGTCTGCTATCCAGCGACTCCAGAACTACACTATGACTCGGTGGGCAACCCGGAGCCGCCCCTGGAGCTGCCGATCTTGATGGAACCGCCGGCCATGTTCGAGGAAGGCCGCATCTATCTACAGGGGCTCTGGAAGACGAGCGGCGACGGCCTTACTCTCGCCGGGCGGCAGGGCGAGCTTCACCTCACGTATCGAGCGGCGGCAGTCCACGCAGTGCTTTCACCTTCGCCGGATCCCATTGAGCTTGCACTGCAGCTTGATCACCCCATCGAGGTTGAAATCCAGCTTGACTCAGCAGCCCTGCCTCGTGGCTATCTGGGCGAGGACTGCCTCGTTCAGGGGGAACGCACCTTCGTCCGTGTGGATTCGCCGCGGATGTACCGCTTGATCCGCCAGCCCGGCTTCGAGCGCCACACGGTCACGCTGCGCGCCCTCGACTCGCGCTTCACCTTCTATGCCTTTTCCTTTGACACCTGCCTTGCACCCCATGAAGACGCTGCGCTTGACTGGCTCGACTGACGGCCGATGTTCCGGGCGATCCTGATCTATCTTTCCCGGGCCGGCTGGGCACAACGGCTGGTCACGGGATGGCGCTTTTCGCGCAGGGCGGCGGCCCGCTTCATCGCCGGCGATGCGCTGGAGGAGGCGCTTCCGGCTGTCAGGGAGCTCAATCGCAGGGGGCTGTACGTCACCCTGGATCATCTCGGAGAGAACGTCGGAAATGAGACCGAGGCGCAGCGCGCCACCGAAGAGTACCTGGAAGTGCTCCACAGCCTCGAAGATCCAGGGCTGGCCGCCACAATCTCATTGAAACTCACCCAGCTCGGGCTGCTGATTGACCCGAATCTATGTCTCGAGAATCTGAGGCGCATCGTCGAAAGAGCCGAGGGCATCGGCACCTATGTGCGCATCGACATGGAGGATTCCACCCTCGTAGACGGCACACTTGCGATCTATGAAGCGCTGCGGGCTTCCGGTGCCACCGAGCTGGGTGTTGTCATCCAGTCCTACCTCTACCGCAGTCGAGTGGATGTGGAGCGTCTTGTGAGCACCGGCGCGCCCATCCGCCTGTGCAAGGGGGCCTACAACGAGCCGCCGGAGGTCGCCTTTCCTCGCAAAGCGGATGTGGACCGCTGCTACGACGAGCTGGCCAGGATCATGATCGACGCCAGCATCAAGTCCCCGAGTCGAAACCGCAAGCCAGGAGGCCGCCGTCCGCCAAGGGTCGCCATCGCCACCCATGACGAGGCCCGCGTTCAGCAGGCCCGTGAATATGCGATGGAGAGAGGGCTTCCCGATACCGAACTTGAATTTCAGATGCTGTATGGGATCGCGCCCTCGCTTCAGGAGTCGCTCGCGGCGGCAGGCTTCCCGGTCCGCATCTATGTCCCCTTCGGAACCGCCTGGTATCCCTACTACACCCGCCGGCTGGCCGAACGGCCCGCCAACCTCTGGTTCCTGCTGAGCAACCTCTTTCGCCGATAGTCTCGGGTGGGCCGGATGGCCGGTCTTCGGAGCAGAGCGACCTGCGTGGTACACTCTGGGCATTCATCCATTGGAGGGAGTCCGCGTGTGGCAACGGAGCTGGAGCGCCTGATCCGGCGCTTGCAGGACGACGGTGAAAAAACCGCCGCGTTCTTCGCCTCGCTCTCCCCGCAGGATTGGCGCCAGACTGTCTACACCACCGGATCGAAATGGCGGGTGCGGGAAATCCTGGCGCACTTTGTATCATCGGAAGACGGCTTTCACCGCATCGTTCGGGACATCCTCGACGGAGGTCCGGGTGCGCCGCGTGAGCTGAAGATCGACGACTACAATGAATCGGATGTACCCCGCTACGCCGAGAAGGGAGCCGCCGACCTGCTGGAGCGCTACAGGCGACTGCGCGCTGAGACACACACGATCGTAGCCGGGATGTCGCCCCAAGATCTCGACCGGGAAGGCTATCATCCGTGGTTTGGTGAGGTCGAGCTGCGCGCCATGCTGAAGCTGATCTACCGGCACAATATGATCCACCTGCGGGATGTGCGCAGGGCGCTGGCCTCAAGTGAGCCGGTCCCCCACCTCGACGTTTCCCCTCCCTCTCAAGGGACAGACGGGGCTCAGGAATGAGTGATCGCAAAGCGCAGGTACGGGCCTATCTTCAGGCGCGCCATGCCGCCAGCTGGCCGGTCATCCAGGGCGTCGAGCAGCAGCATTACCAGCTTTGGGTGTATCCAGAGGAGAACCCCCCATGGAATGTCCGCGACGTGATCGCCCATCTGGCTGACGCAGAGCGCGGCCTGCTGCTTCAGCTCAAGCGCCTCTCGGCCGGAGAGCCGACTCTCCCGGACAACTTCGACCTGCAGCGCTGGAATCGCGGGACCGCGCGGCGCAGCGCCGAAGTGTCACTCGACGAGCTCGTCCGCCAGATCGAGGCTTCTTACGAAGACGTGCTCAGCTTCCTGGAAGAAGTCAGCGAAGATCAGCTGGACCTGACAGGGCGGCATGGCAGCGGCGAGTGGCTCAGTGGGGAAGCGTACTTCCGCCGGATTGCGGACCACCGCGCCGAGCATGCGGCTGACATCGAGCGGGCGTTGAAGCGATGATATCTGGCGACGTTGCGCGCCTCGAACCCATCCGGTAGCACCATGGAAACCTCACGGCCCTACCCCATCCATGATCTTCACGTCCAGACGCTTCAATCTACTCCCGGCGATAAGCATCTTCGCCTAACGCTGCTCACACGGGAGGATCATCTCCTGCGCCGTTTTGGCGCCGCAGAAGCGGTTCACCTGGAACCCGAGGCCCCGGTGGCCATGGTCGTACGCGAGGTGGCCGACGAGCTCTGGACCCTGGTGGAAGGCCGCGTCGAGTTCATCTGGCACGATCTCCGGGAAGATTCGCCCACATTTGATCGCTGGCACCGGCTTGAGTCAGCGGCCCCAATCCGAGTGCTCGTACCCTTCGGCGTGGCGTTCGCCACGCGGGCCGTCGATCAGCCCGCGCTGCTGATCCGCCTGATGAGCCACGCACCCGACCCAGCGCATGCCGACGCGGTGATCGAAGGGTCGTTTGAGGAATGAACATACGCCCTCGGCACCTGCTCCTCTTTGTTCAATTGAGCCGGCCGGTCTTCCTCATCGGTGGATTCCTGCTCTATGGGCTGGGCGCCTCGGTGGCCGCGTACCTGGGCCGCCCGATCGACGCCGGCCTTTACATCCAGGGACAGGCGCTCATCACCTCAATGCAGCTGATGACTCACTACCTGAACGAGTTCTATGATGCTGAGATCGATGTTGAGAACCCCCATCGGACGCCCTTCAGCGGCGGCAGCGGAGCGATCGGCGAAGGACGGCTGCCGCGCCGGGTGGCCTGGTACGCAGCAGTCGTAGCGATGGGATTCGGAGGATCGCTCACTTCGTTGATGGTGGTGACCGGAAATATCCCGCCGCTGGCCTGGGCGATCTTCCTGTTGATCTTCCTCGGCGCGTTCTTCTACAGCACGCCGCCGCTGCGACTTATCCATTCCGGGTATGGCGAGCTCACGGCTTCGCTGGTCGTTGCCGGCCTGGTTCCGGCGGCCGCCTTCGTTCTGCAGACCGGGGAGCTGCACCGCCTGCTTTTCATGACGACCGCCCCGCTCATCGCACTCCACTTCGCTATGGTGATCGCGTTTGAAGTGCCTGACTTCGGCACCGATGTACGCTACGACAAGCGAACCCTCATGATTCGCCTCGGCTGGGAACGCACCATGCGCATCCACGACGCCGCCATCCTGTTCGCAATCCTTGCATTTGTCGTCGCCGCCCTCCTGGGCCTGCCGAGGCGGGTGGCGCTGGGTGGGCTGATTGCGCTTCCTCTTGCACTTGCGGCGATCTGGCAGATGGACCGCATCCGGCGGGGTGGGAAGCCCCGCTACACGCTGCTCACCACGAGCGCCGTCGGGCTCTTCGCCCTGGCGGCCTATCTCATGCTGGCGGGCTTCCTGCTGAGCTGATCGACCGTGCCAGAATTCCTCACACTGATCCCCCCGGCGGACGCGCTGCGCAAGGTGCTCTCGGCCCTTCCTGAGAAGCGAAACCCGGCTGCCGAAAGGATTCCGACGGAGCAGGCGTTGGGGCGGACACTGGCCGCGCCGGTCACCGCCCCGGAATCCCTGCCGCCTTTCCGACGCACGACGGTTGATGGCTACGCGGTGCGCGCCGCAGACACATTCGGCGCCACGCTCTCCCTGCCGGCTTATCTGGCCGTCGTGGGGGAAATCGAGATGGGCACCGCCAGCTCCAATGCCGTGGGTGCGGGTGAGGCGGTGCTGATCCACACCGGCGGCATGATACCCGAAGGAGCCGACTCGGTCGTCATGGTTGAGGATACGCAGCGCGCCAGCGGAGACCGCCTGGAAGTCTACCGGCCCACAGCACCGGGGCAGAACGTGCTGGAGGCCGGTGAGGATGTTGGGTCTGGAGAGATCGTTCTGCAGGCTGGACAGCGCTTGCGGCCGCAGGAAATCGGTGGGCTGATGGCGCTCGGGGTGCTCGAGGTGGAAGCTGCGCTGCCGCCGAAGGCAGCGATCATCTCCAGCGGCAATGAGATCGTGGAGCCCGGTGAAGAGTTGCGCCAAGGCGAAGTGCGTGATGTCAACAGCTACACACTGGCCGCTTTGATCGAGCAAGCGGGCGGCGAGAGCCAGTTGATGGGCATCATCCCGGATGAATTGGACGACCTTGCGGCCGCCATCCAGCAGGCGCACCGGGAGACTGACCTGATCATCGTCACAGCCGGGTCTTCCGTCAGCGTTCGCGACCACACGGCGGCGGCCTTCGGCCAGCTTGGGCCGCCGGGCATCCTTGTCCATGGTCTTGCCGTTCGACCGGGACGCCCCACCATACTCGGCGTCGCCGGCGAGATTCCCTTTTGCGGGCTACCGGGAAACCCGGTGAGCGCGCTGGTGATCGCCGATCTGCTTATGACACCGCTCATCCATCATCTTCTGGGCCGGCGCGAGCCCATCCTTCGACCCTCTGTCGTCGCCCGGGCAGCCGTGAATCTGCCTTCGGAGAGCGGGCGGGAGGAATATATCCCGGTGCGGCTGGAAATGGATGACCAGGGGTGGGTCGCACAACCCGTGTACGGGCGGTCGAACCTGATCTTCAGCCTGATTCGCGCCGACGGCCTAGCGCACATTCCTGCGCATGCCAGCGGCGTGGCCGAAGGGGAGCCAGTTCGAGTCCGCCTTTTCGAATAGCTATGAGCCAACGAGCTTCGCCTTACCTCACGGATGTGCCGCTGCCGCAAGCCTGGCAGCACTTCGAACGCGCCCTGACGGCCATCAATCGCTGGGGACCGTTGGAGGGCGAAGAGGTCCCACTGGATCAAGCCCTTCATCGAATCACGGCAGAGCCGGTCTGGGCTAAGCAGTCGTCGCCGCTCGATCATGTCGCCGCCATGGATGGCTATGCAGTCCGAAGCGCCGAAACCGCTGGCGCCAGCGATCGGCGGCCCATCACGCTCTTGCTAGGTGAACAGGGTGCGCCGGTCGATACCGGGGACGTGATTCCACAGTGGGCAGACGCGGTGGTACCGCTCGAGGAGGTCGAAGCCGCCGGTGAGACAATCCGCCTGCGTACGCCCTACCCGCCCTGGCACCACGTGCGCGCGATTGGTGAAGATATCGTCGCCACCGAGTTGGTGCTGCCCTCTGGCCATCGGATTCGTCCGGCGGACTTGGGCGCGATCGCAGGCAGCGGGTACGCGGCAATCTCGGTCCGCAGGAAGCCAAAGGTGGTGGTGATTCCCTCGGGAACGGAGCTCGTCCCCCCTGGGAAGCCGCTCAAGCCCGGACAGATCGTGGAATACAACTCACTGGTCCTTGCGGCGCAGATTGAAGCGTGGGGCGGCGCCGCATCGCGTGGGCCGATCGTGCCGGATGACCCGGCGGCGATCGAGCGTGCGCTGCTCGCCGCCGAAGATGCGGACTTGATTTTGCTGAATGCGGGGTCTTCCGCGGGCTCGGAGGATTACACGGCGCAGGTTGTCGCCCGCTGCGGCGAAGTCCTGGTGCACGGAATCGCCGTCCGGCCGGGCCATCCGGTGCTGCTGGGAATCGTTGATGGGTCGTCGGGTCGTCGCATCCCAATGATTGGCGTTCCCGGGTATCCGGTATCCGCGGCGCTCACCGGTGAGATTTTCGTCCGCCCGCTCCTCGAGCGTTGGCTCGGCATCCCGCAAAGCGTCCCCGAAACCGTCGAGGCCGTCCTCACTCGAAAGATCCGTTCCCACGCCGGGGACGAGGAATACTTGCGGGTTGCGCTCGGGCGTGTCGGAGAGCAGGTGGTGGCCGTTCCCCTTTCACGCGGCGCAGGCGCGATCAGCTCGCTGGTGCACGCGGACGGCCTGCTGCGGATCCCGCCAGGCGTACAGGGCTATGTCGCCGGTGAGAAGCTCCAGGTCCATTTGTATCGAAGCCGGGATGAGATTGATCGGACCCTGCTTGTGCTCGGATCCCACGATCTGATCCTTGACCTGATCGGCGAGGAACTTGCCGCGGCTGGGGTTCGCCTGGTGTCGGGCAACCTTGGGAGCATCGGAGGCCTGCTGGCGCTCCAGAGGGGTGAGGCACACCTGTCCGGCTGCCATCTGCTCGATCCTGAGACGGGGGAATTCAATCTTCCCTACCTGGCAGAATATCTGCCGGATGTCCCAGCTTACCTGGTGGGCTTGAGCGTGCGGCAGCAGGGCCTGATGGTGGCAGCTGGCAACCCGAAAGACATTCATACGCTCACCGATCTAACCTATGGAGACATCTCCTTCGTCAATCGCCAGCGAGGGTCGGGCACACGGCTGCTCCTTGACCACCATCTGGCGCGCCTCAGCGTGGCGCCTGAGGGGGTTCGAGGCTACAATCGAGAGGAATACACGCACCTGGCGGTCGCGGCTGCCGTCGCCTCTGGGAGGGTCGACTGCGGCCTGGGGATCCAGGCTGCGGCAGCCGCCATGAATCTGGATTTCGTCCCACTGTTTGACGAACGGTACGATCTTGTGATCCCGGTCCGACACTTCAAGATGAGCGCAGTCGAGCGCCTGCTGGAGCTGCTGCAAAGTCGGGCATTCCGGGATCGAATCGACGCCCTGCCGGGGTACTCCGCCCAAGTTACTGGACAGATCATCGCCAGGCCGGAGGGGGCATGACCAAACGCCTTGCATGGATTGTTGACGATAGCCGGCAAACCGCGGACAGCATGGCCCGCATGCTGAGGCTGCTGGATGTCCGCACGCACGTTGTCTATGGCGCCCGTCGAGCGTTGATCGACGTTCTGGAGGAGAGGCCGGATGTGGTCTTTCTCGACATTAACATGCCGGGGATTGATGGCTTTGAGGTGCTGAGCTTCTTCAAGCGCGATCCCCGATTCGCGCGGGTCCCTGTGGTTATCGTTTCCACGGAGGCCCAACCAGAAAATGTGGCTCGCGCCCGGGATGAAGGCGCAGTCGGATTCCTTCCCAAGCCGGTCACCGTCGACTCTCTCGAATCCGTCCTCGACGAAATCTTCAAGCAGTAGGCTCAACAAGGTCCGGCCGGCTTTTCGCGGCGGTCTGCTTCAGTTCTCGATGAGGGGGCTGCTTCAGGGGGTTTTCCAGCTTTTACGGCCCAACATCACGAAGCATCCCAACTGCTTCTCCGGTCCAATCGGGGATAGCGTACGGTTGCAGGTTGATGGAAGCCTAGCGGCGTGCGTATGTGCCCATGAGTTCGGCCTGGGCCAGGATGTGGCCCTCTATGGCGTCGAGCAAGGCTTCCTTCGTAGCGCCTGGTTCGAGCCCAAGCGCTACATCGAGCGCATACAGCCGGAAGAAGTAGCGGTGCGTCCCGCTCGGCGGGCACGGACCTCCATAATCGGTTCGCCCCCAACTGTTCCGCCCGTGGGAGCCCCCGCCCAGGTCGCTATCGCCAGTGACACCTTCGCCCAAGGAGCGGTTGTTCGGCGGAAGATCGTAGATGACCCAATGCACCCAGGTGCCGGCCGGCGCATCGGGGTCATCCATGATCATGGCGAAGGATTGCGTTGCGGGAGGCGGGTCTGTCCATGCCAGCTCGGGGGAGAGGTCCGCATCATCGCAGGTATGGCGCGCTGGGATTCCCGCCTCATGTGCGAAGGCCGTGCTGGTGAGCATGAAGGCCATCGTGTCCTCCGTTTCTTCAGCCGGGGTCGCCGTCGGCGAGAGGGCCTGATCGGCGGTGGAGGTTGGCGCCGGAAGGGTCGGCGATGGCGCCTCGGCAGGTGCGCAGGCCGCAAGCAGCAGGAGCAGCCCGAATCCCAGGAAAAGTGCCCAGCCGCACAACGCGCTTCTGTGCCAGAGGTGCCCGGGACCGGCTATGCAAGCGCGGGCCACGGATCCGCTATCGGGGAGTCCCCGGCGTCTCTCTGGATCTGATCGGCTCATTGCCCTGCACCAGCCACGCTCCACATCTTCGCGCGTGTGCCTCCTAGCTTGATTGTAGCATCCGGCGATCCCGATCACGTTTGAGCCCGATGAAGCTGGCCCCTGAACAAAGGCTAGCATGGTAGGATTTGGGACGCAGCGCCGTGGAATTTTCTTGCAGGATGGCAAAGGATGACGATGCCAGAGATTGGTGAGATCGCTCCCGCTTTCGAACTCCAAACCGACGCCGGCGAAACCGTGCGACTCGCCGACTTCCACGGGAAGCGAGTCGTGCTCTTCTTCTACCCCCGGGCGGATACGTCCGGCTGCACGATCGAAGCCTGCGGTTTTCGGGACTCCTACTCAGCGTACGAGGATGAAGACGTCGTCATTCTCGGCATCAGCCCCGATACGGTCGAAGACCAGGCCAAATTCAGCCAGAAATACAACTTCCCGTATCCTCTGCTGGCGGACGCGGATCACCGAGTCGCGGAGCTGTATGGAGTCTGGGGAAAGAACCGTTTTGGGCATCTGCAGGTTCTGCGAACGACATTTGTCATCGATGAACAGGGGGTTATCGAGCAGGTCTTCAAGCGAGTGAAGCCGG
>JBFJVD010000027.1:0-17803 GCA_041624375.1 Anaerolineales bacterium | reverse complement strand
CGGGATCGGCTCCGGGCTGGGAACCTCCGTCTGCTCAGGCGGGAAAAAAGGCGTAGCGCAGGCCACCGCAGCCAGAATCAGCGCAGCGGTCAATACGAGAGGCGGTCGAAAGATGTTCATCTAGGGTCACTTACCATTCTAACTGGACTCAGCGGCGGGGTCGATCAGTTGCGCTTACGGTTCACGCCGCGAAGCGAGTTCCTCGAAGAGCTCGCGCTCGCGTGGGCTGAGTTTGTCGGGTAATCGAACATGGAGCCGGGCATACAGGTCGCCGTATTTGGCGGGCTGGCGCAGTTTCGGCATCCCGCGACCCTTCAGCCGGAAGGTCTGACCCGGCTGGCTGTGTGGCGGGATGGTGAGCACGACCTGGTCGGTCGGCGTCGGCACCTCGACCTCTCCCCCCAAGACCGCTGTGTACAAATCCGTCGTGAAATGGGTATACAGGTCGTCGCCCTTGCGCTCGAAACGTTGATCCGGCGCAACCTGGACCACAAGGTACAGGTCCCCGGAACCGGCGCTGGCTTGCTCGCCCTGGCCTGAAAGCCGGACGCGGGTGCCGGTTTCGGCGCCGGGCGGGATCTTGACTTCGATTCGGCGGCCGTTGAGCTGCAGCGTTCGGGCTGTACCGCGGTAGGCCTCTTCCAGGGTGATGGTCACCGAATGCTGAACGTCGCGGCCACGGCGCGGCATACGTGCTGTTCTGCCCGTCTCCCCAAAACCGCGGCCGCCGCCAAAGATGCTGTTGAAGAAGTCGGAGAACCCTCCGCTAAAGAGATCTTCTAGGTCGCCGAGGTCACCGACCTCGACGCGCACGCCGCCGGGGCCGCTGGCCCACTGCGACCAGTCGAAGTCGCCCGGCGTGCCGCCGCGTCGCGCCCACTCCCGGTACGAGCTTCCCAACCGATCGTACTTGGCGCGCTTCTCTGGATCGCCGAGAACCTCGTAGGCCTCATTGATCTCTTTGAAGGTCTCTTCAGCTTCCTTGTTGTCGGGGTTCTTGTCGGGGTGATATTGATGCGCCAGTTTTCGGTACGCGCGTTTGATATCTTTTTCGCTTGACTCCCGACCGACACCGAGGATCTGGTAGTAGTCCTTGTACTCCATCCTACCTACTCACTTCTCCTCGAATTCTACGAGCCGCGCCGAAAGAGAGTCAAGGGAGGTCGTGCGGATGATTTTCAGCCGGTTGAACAAGGGCGGACGCTGCTCGCGTCCGCTTCATGCTATCATACCGGCATGGTGACCGATCTGCCGCGCGAACGGATCTTGATCGTGGATGAGGACCTCGATGTTCTCGATCTGCTCAGCCGCCAGGTCCTCATTCCACTCGGCTACGAGGTGGCGACGGCCGACGACACCGGCAGCGCCATCCAGCAAGCGGTCTCCTTCTCACCCGATTTGATCATCGCCAGCCTTACCCTGCCGGGCCTCAGCGGGAAGGACCTGCTGGTCGCGCTGCGTTCGCAGGGTGTCGAGGTGCCGATGCTTGTGACGGCTGCGGAGGGGATGGAGGCACACGCCATCCAGGCCTTCCGGCTTGGCGCTCGCGACTATCTGGTGAAGCCGCTGCGGGAGGCGGAAGCGCTGGCGGCGATCGAACGGGTGGTCAAGGAATCCCGCTTGATGCATGAGCGCCAGCAGCTCTCCGCTCAGCTTGCCGAGAGCCACCGCAAGCTGGAGCGGCGGGTCCGCGAGCTGACCACCCTGTTCGGCATCGGGAAGGTGGTCACCTCAACGACCAACCTCTCCCAGCTGTTCTCCAAGATCCTGGAAGGCGGCCTGTACGTCGCCGAGGCCGAGATGGGCTGGATCCTGCTGAAGGATGATGCCAGCGGTCAGCTCATCTTGCGGGCGCAGCAGGGCTTGCCGGAAGCGCTGGCCGCCAAACTTCACAAACGGTGGGAGGACGGCGTCAGTTCGCTGGTGCTGCTCTCCGGCGAGACGCTGCGTATCCATGGGGAAGGCCTGGCCCGCTTCAAGCTCTCTCAGTTGGGCAAGGCCGCCATGATCGTCCCGCTCAAGGTGCGAGACCGTCCCATCGGCGTGATCTGTGTCGCCCGGCGCGAGTCCCATCCCTTCTCCGGACGGGCGCAGGAGATGCTCGAAGCCGTGGGGGACTACGCCTCGATCTCGCTGGTCAACGCACGCTTGTTCCAGGCCCTCGAGTCGCGCGCCCAGGAACTCCAGCAACAGGTAAGGGCCTCGGGAGAGGGAACCCCGCTCCCGACCACCGACGACATGGTGCGGCAGGCGGGAAGGGTGCGCATTCAGCTCCGGCGCGCTAGAGAGAAGGCCTCCCAGCCCGAGGTTCACGCTGCGCTCGAAGCGCTTGAAGCAGAACTCGATTTGATGCTCGGCGCGGCCGCGTCCCCCGCCACGGAGAACGCCTGAACCGGTTCACGCTCAACCCCCGAAAGTAGACACGAGTACCATGTAGCGCCCTGAGCCGCCTGTGCTAGGATTCGACAGCGCGCACAGGGATTGCATTGAAGCGATGACTGAAGGTCACATCCTGCTCGCCGACGATAACCCGGATTTCCGGCGAGCCATTGAAGAAACCATCCTGCGACCGGCGGGTTTTCAGGTCCACAGCGTCGGTGATGGTCTGTCGGCGCTCACCCTGGCCAAGGAGCTCAGGCCAGATCTGGTGATCACCGATCAGAACATGCCCAGCCTGAAAGGCACTGAACTGATCCGGCGTTTGCGGCAGGATCTCCCCGCACTGCCTGCGATCCTGATCACCAGCGATGGATCGGAATCGCTGGTCGCCGAGGCGCTCCGCGCTGGCGCGGTGGATTACCTCACCAAGCCGTTTGAGGCGGAGCAGTTGCTGGCGGCGGTCGGTCGGGCCCAGGCGGAGAGTCGGCGCTGGGCGGAGCTGGCGCAGGCGCGCTCGGCGGCGCAGACAAGCGCCGAAAGCCTGGAGCGCCGGGTGCAGGAATTGGAGGCGCTGGCCAGGATTGGCCGGACGGTCACGGCCATGCTCGAGATCGACGAGGTGCTGACCACCGTGGTTGACGCCGCCGTCCGCCTCACCGGTGCTGAGGAAGGAAGCTTGCTGCTGCTGGACGAAGACTCGGGCCAGCTTTACATGCGGGCCTCCAAGAACTTCGACGAGTCGTTCGCCAGCACGTTCCGCCTTCAGGTCCAGGATTCGCTGGCCGGTCAGGTGATGGAGACGGGCGAGCCAGTGATCCTGGATGCCAGCTCCCCGCAGAAGATCAAGACGTCCTATCTGGTCCATTCCCTGATCTATGTGCCACTGAAGGTGCGCGGCCGGACGATCGGAGTGCTGGGGGTGGACAACCGTACATCGGGGAATGAATTGAGCCACGACGACCTCCCCATCGTCTCGGCGCTTGGCGATTATGCTGCGATCGCCATTGAGAACGCCCAGCTCTATCACCGCTCGGAAGCCGAACGGAAGAAATTGGAGACGGTCATCACCCAGACGGAAAACGGGGTGATTCTGGTCGACCCGGACAATCGGTTGCTCTTCGCCAACCAGTCGGCCTGCGCCAGCTTCGACATCACGGAAAACGCGCTCGTCGGTCGTTCGGTCGTGGAAGTCTTCGATGATCCGACGCTGTTGGCGCTCTTCCGCGCGCCGGCGGATCAAACCCTGCGCGAGGAGATCGAACTCGAAGATGGGCGAGTGCTCAATGCCCAACGGACGCCCATCGAAGGGGTGGGACAGGCGGTGGTGATGCACGACATCACCCACCTGCGCGAGCTGGACCGCATCAAGTCTGAATTCGTCACCACAGTGTCGCACGATCTGCGCTCGCCGCTCACGGCGATCATGGGGTACGCCGAGTTGATTGAACGCGCCGGGGCGATCGATGACCTGCAGCGCGGCTATCTCGACCGGATCAAGGTCAGCGTAGAGCACATCACCAACCTGGTCAGTGATCTGCTGGACCTCGGACGCATCGAGGCCGGCCTGGACGCGGCGCGTGAGGCGACGCCCGTCAGCGTCCTGGCGCGCTACGCAGTCGAGAGCCTGCGCGGTTCGGCGGAGACCCGCGGGCTCCAGCTAGAGCTGTCGGTGGCTGAGGCGCTGCCCATGGTGGTCGGCTCGCCGATTCGGCTTCGGCAGATGATAGGGAATCTGGTCGAGAACGCCATCAAATACACGCCGGTGGGCGGGAAGGTCCGGGTTGAGGTCTTCGGTGAGGGGGAGCAGGTCATTCTGCGGGTGTGCGATACGGGTCCGGGCATCCCTCCGGGGGATCAGCCCTACCTCTTCGACAAGTTCTACCGCGGCAGCAATGTGGGCGAAGACCAACCGGGGACCGGGCTCGGGTTGTCGATCGTCAAGTCGATCGTCGACCATCACAACGGCCGCATCTGGGTCGAATCAAAGCTGGGCAAGGGAGCCATCTTCACGGTGGTCTTACCGGCGGAGGATGGCGCCGCCTAAGCCTGTCACCGGCCCACACCCACCCCTCGGTATAATGGAGCCGTTGCAGCGCAGCGGCGGGAAACGAGCCCCAAGGAAATGCCAGACGATCGGACCTACCTCCGACGCCGCCTTGAGCGGCTCGGGCGCCGGACTCCGGCCCCGGACCGATCCCCGGCGGCCAGCGACCTGCCACCCGGACATGAGGTGAAAACGGCCGAGGGGGTCGCTTTCTTCATTGAGCGGCGCTACCCTCTCGAGCACCGGCACGGACCCCGACCCCTCGCTGAACTCTTTCAGTTCCCTCCGGAACTGACCGCCGAGGTGGCCGGATTTCAGGAGCTATCCACCGTTCCCTTGGAGCGCCTTGGCTTCCTGGATACCGAGACCACCGGACTGGCCGGCGGCGCCGGGACGCTGGTCTTTCTAATCGGCATCGGATACTTCGTGGGTGACGACTTTCGCCTGCGCCAGTATTTCTTGCGCGACCCGGGCGAAGAGGCGGCGATGCTGCGCGCGCTCGAAGCCGAATTGGGCGCGGTGGAGGGCTTTGTCACCTTCAACGGCCGGGCCTTCGACCTGCCGCTGCTCGAATCGCGCTACGTCATCGGGCTGCGTGAACGCCGCCAACTCACCCGCTGGCCCCACCTGGATTTGCTCTTCCCGGCCCGTCGGCTCTGGCGCCGGGAGCTCCCCAACTGCCGCTTGAGCACCCTGGAGCGCGAAGTCCTCGCCGTCCAGCGAACAGATGACGATGTCCCCGGCGCGGAGATCCCGGGGCTGTACCTCGACTACCTTCGCACCGGGAATGCAGCCGAAATGACTCGGGTCCTGTACCACAACGCCGTGGATGTTCTGTCACTGGTGGGTTTGACGACGCACCTGCTTTACCGTCACAGCCTGGGGGACGCCAAGCGCCTGACGACCTCGGAAGCCCTCGGCCTTGCCCGCTGGCACCAGCAGGCCGGGCGCAACCGATCAGCGGAGGCCGCGTGGGAAGCGGCTGAAGAAGACGAAGACGCGACGGCCCGGGTTGAGGCGCTGCGCCAGCATGCGGCCCATCTCAAGCGTCAGGGCCGCCTCCACGAAGCGATGGAGCGCTGGGAGGCCTGGCATACGCTCGCCCCGGACGACCCGTACCCTTGTGCCGAGCTGGCGAAGGCTTATGAGTGGCAAATCAAAGACCTGGCCGAGGCAACAGCCTGGGCCCAGGCCGGACTGGTTGCCCTGAGCCACTGGCCGCCCGATTGGCGCCGGGACCGTCTGTGGGGCGAGTTTGAGCACCGTCTGGCGCGGCTAGCGCGCAAGCTGGCGGGATCGACTCAGGCGGGCTAGACGGCGGCGGCGGAGGCCTGGTCCAGCGCAGCCACTTCCGCCTCTGTGAGGCGCCAGCCAAGCGCCCCGGCGTTATCTTTCGCCTGGTGGGCGTTCTTGGCGCCCGGAATGGGCACGGCCTCCTTGCACATCAGCCAGTTCAGGGCGACTTGCGCCGGCGTGCGACCGCCGTGCCCTTCGCCGATTTCTTTCATCAGCGGCAGCAGGCGCTCCGCCCGCTCCAGGTTGTGGCCGTTCGTCCGGTAGCGGTTCATGCCCTTTGGCCGGCGTTCTTGGGAGTATTTGCCGGTGAGCAAGCCCATCGCAAGCGGGCTGTAGGCGATCACGGTGACCCCCAGCTCTCGGCAGGCGTCGAGCACCCCGTCGGTCTCCGGCTGGCGGTCGAGCAGGCTGTAGCGGATCTGGTTTGAGGCCAGGGGGATGCCGCGCTCGGCAAGGCGCCGGTGTGCGGAACGGACCTGCGCGGCGCTGAAGTTCGATACACCGACGGCCCGTGTCCAGCGGCTCTCGACAGCTTCCGCCAACGCCTCCACCCACGCCTCCGGGGCGCGCGGCGGCCAGGGCCAGTGAATCTGATACAGGTCCACAGCCCGCGTCTTGAGCCGCTCCAGGCTGCCCCGCAATGCACGCGTAAGCTGCGTCTGAAACAGACGCCAGGGATAGGGAAAGAACTTGGTGGCGACGACTACGTCCTCGTCGCCGGCCGTGAATTGCCCCACCAGTTCCTCGGAACGGCCGTTTCCGTAGACTTCGGCTGTATCCAGGAAATTTACGCCGGATGCGCGGATTGAACCGTAGGCATCGGCAAGATCATCGTCGTCGTGCGACTCCCCATACCCCCAAATGAGTCGATCCCCCCAGGCCCAGGCGCCGGCCCCCAGTGGGCTGACTTCGACCGGTGACGCGCCCAGGCGTACTCGCTGCTTCTCCGCTAACATCTGCATCCTCTCTACACTAAAGCTATCCAACCATTGGTCATGGCTTCGCGATGTAATCCGCGTGACCTAGCTGCCTCCCTCGAGCTCGAGGCGGACTGCCTGGTACAGGTTCTCGGCCTTGAGCTCGTGCAGCGTGTAGCAGGGCGCCCGCAGGCGGTCGGCGAGTTCGCGGGCCAAACCCTGATCGAACGCGGCATGCTCCATATTGATGACCACAGACCGGATCCCGGCCTCCCGGATGCGTTCGGCGATGCGGTGGGCTTCCTCCTGTGGCGGAAGGTCGCTCATGGCCACATTGCCGGCGCCGTCGGTGAGCAGGATGAGCATCGACAGGACCTCCGGGTGGATCAGTCGTTCCTGCTCAAAGATCACATAGGCAAGCTGCAGGCCTGCCGAGAGCGGGGTCTTTCCGCCTACCGGGATGTCGCGCAGGGCACGCTGCGCCAGCTCCACCGAATTCGTTGGCGGAAGAACGGTGATCGCCCGGTCCTTCTGAAAGACGATCAGCCCAACCCGATCCCGCCGCTGGTAGGCGTCGTTGAGCAGCGACAGGATGGCGCCTTTGGTGGCCGACATACGCTCTGCGACGGCCATCGACCAGGAGGCATCCACCACGAAGAGGATCAGGTTGGCCGCTCGGCGCATGCGGATCTTGCGCTGTAGGTCCGACGGCCTGAGCGCAATGGCGACATCCTCGCGCTCCTCGCGGCGCCGCTTCTGGTAGGGCGCGGCGGCGCGCAAGGTGGCGTCGAAGGCGATGTCGCTGCGCGCTTCGTTCGCCGGACGGGCCAGAACGTAGCGCCCGCGCTTGCGATCAGTGCGCGTCCGAGTGCGTCGCCCAGCCTGGCGGCGCGTCATCCGATCCAGCGGGTTGTCGAGACGCCGGGGAGCAAAGACTTCGCCGACCTTAACCTGGTCGCCGCCTTCCCACCAGCGGGCTTCGAGCGAATCGAGCGGCTTCTGGGCTGCCGGCTCGGATTGCGCCAAGTCGGGTCGGCTCTCAGCCCCCTCGTCCGCTAGGCCATGGCGTTCTTTTTTTTTTGGCCGCTGGCCTCTTCGACCGATTCTTCAAGGAGCTGCTCGGCCGATTCACCGACCTGCGATTGAATATGCTCAATCCGCTCCTGGAGCTGCTCAAAGTTCAGCTCGGTCTGCTGGAAAGGGCCCCGGCGCAGGCGGTGCGGCAGCGCCAGTTCCGCCGCCAGGGCGATATCGCGCTCGGTGATTCGGGTCCGGCCTTCGAAGGCGGCCTGCGCCCTGGCAGCCTTCAAGATCACCAGGTCGGCGCGATGGCCGTCAACCTCCAGCGAAGCTGTCAGGGCGGCAATCGAAAGCAGGTCACGCCGATCATGTTTGACGTTGTCTAGAATCTTGCGGGCCGATTCAATCTCACGGGAGAGCTGCCGTTCCTGGTCTTCCCACTGCGCGCGAAAGCCCTCGGGATTCTGCTCAAAGGCCAGGTTGCGTTCCATGATCTGGACCCGGTCTTCGGCTGAGCGCAGGCCGCGAATCTCGACGGAGAGCGCGAAGCGGTCTAGAAGCTGTGGCCGCAGATCGCCTTCTTCGGGGTTCATCGTCCCGACCAGGATGTAGCGCGCCGGGTGACGGAAGGAGATCCCTTCGCGCTCGACGATATTCATGCCCAGGGCGGCGGAGTCCAGCAGGACGTCCACGACGTGGTCGTCGAGCAGGTTGACTTCGTCGATGTAGAGCAGGCCCCGGTTGGCGGCGGTCAGGACGCCTGGCTCGAAGTGGCGCTCGCCTTCCTTGATGGCTCGCTCGATGTCCAGTGTGCCTACGACCCGGTCCTCCGTCGCCGAGACCGGCAGGTCCACGAACGATGTCCGGCGCAGCACAGTGGGCAGGGAGGATTTGCCGCCGGCCCGCTCCTGGCATTCCGTGCACCACGAGAGCGGCTCGGCGGGATCACAGCCAAAGCGGCAATCAGCCACCACCGGAACGTCCGGCAGCAGGGCAGCCAGGGCACGGGCGGCGGTAGATTTGGCGGTGCCGCGTTCGCCGCGGATCAGGACCCCGCCGATACGCGGGTTGATCGCGTTCAAGACCAGCGCCCGGCGCATCCGGTGCTGGCCGACAATCGCGGTGAAGGGGAAGACGGTGCTCATGCTCGGTTTCCTTCCAGCGCCACATTATAACGTAACGTTCGGGGTGACCAGATATTGGCGGTGGGACGACTTTGTTGATGGGGAAATCGGTCGCGCGGTCCTCCAAAACGGGACCGGTTGTCAACCACCATCTTCCCCTTTATAATGCCTCCATCTTCGGAAGGGAGTCACACCGGCGTTCTTATGGAAATCAACGAACAGAATAATCTTCCTCCAGGCGAGGAGGAAGGCGAAGTCCACCCGATGGACGCCTTGTTGGAAGACGAGGCGTACCTGCTTGAAACCCCCCGCCAAGGCGAAATCCGGACCGGCACGATCGCTCGTATCACCGAGAATGACATCCTGGTCGACATCGGCGCCAAATCCGAAGGGATCATCCCGGGCGACGAGCTTCAGAAGCTGTCGGAAGAACGCCGCGCCGAAGTGAGTGTCGGCACCGATGTGACCGTGTACGTCGTCCGCGCCGGCCGTCGCGACGGCATGATCCAGCTCTCGATTGTCAAGGCAGAAGAAGAAGAAGATTGGAATCGGGCTGAACGACTGCTCGAGTCGGAAGACAATTTCGACGGCGAAGTCAGCGGCTACAACAAGGGCGGCCTGCTGGTCAAGCTGGGCCACCTGCGCGGCTTCGTGCCCGGATCTCAGGTAAGCCTTTCCCGCCGCCGCCGCGCCCAGGGCAGCACGCCGGATCAACGGTGGGGCAAGATGGTCGGCGAACCCATCGTGGCCAAAGTCATCGAAGTAGATCGCAAGCGCAACCGCCTGATCCTTTCCGAGCGCGCCGCGACCCGCGAAGCGCGCGATGTGCTCAAAGAGCGGCTCATCGATGAACTGAAACCGGGCGAGATTCGATCCGGGCATGTCATCAGCCTGGCGGATTTTGGCGCATTCGTTGATATCGGAGGCGCCGATGGGCTGGTCCACACCTCTGAGATTTCTTGGAAGCGCATCAACCATCCCAGCGAAGTGCTCGAAGTCGGCCAAAAGGTCGAGGTGAAAATCCTGGATCTCGACCCCGAGCGCAAACGGATCAGCCTCTCCCTGCGTGAGCTTGAGGACGATCCCTGGGATGAGATCGCAGCTAAGTTTCAGGAAGGCCAGCTCGTCGAAGGTATGGTGACCAAAATCACCAAGTTCGGCGCGTTTGCTCGCCTGGAAGAATCCCAGGAGTACGAGGTCGAAGGCTTGATCCACATCTCCGAGCTCTCCGAGCAGCGGATCGAGCACCCCGGCGAGGTGGTCCACGAGGGCGACCGGCTCACGCTGCGCATCATTAAGGTCGAGCCCGACCGCCGCCGCATCGGCCTCAGCCTGCGCAAAGTGGACTCGACCGAGTTCGCCGATATGGACTGGAAGCAGGCGATGCAGGAGATCGACGACGCGGGCGAGCCAGCCGAAGAAGAGGTCGTCGACTTCGACGCCGATTTGGAGTCAGAGCTCGAAGGTGAGTTTGGGGAGCCGCTGCAGGCCGACATGGAAGCGACCGACGCGGGAGTCTCGGACGAAATGGAAGCCGAGAGCGATCTGGCAATGGAAGACGCACCGTCCGCCGAGCCGGCAGCCGATGTGCCCGAGGAAGACGAGATAGAGGAGGTCCCGCCGCAGGCGGAAGACGAGCTCCTTGAGCAGCCCGATGAGGACGGCGGCGGCCTAGAAAGCCCGACAGCTTGAGAATCCTGGCCGGGTGAGGGGATGGGCACCCGGCCTTTGGTTTTCGTAGGTTGGGCCACTTAGGACCAGCGTCACGGCATGGTAGAACACATGGTAAGGAATGTGCAAGGTCAATCTTTGGTAGAATACGTCCAATTAGCGGCTGGACCACCGTCAAAGCTTCACGGAGGGATGGACCGTGGCTGACAAGATGCAAAGGTTCACCCAGCGGGCGCGACGAGTCCTGAGCCTCGCACACGAAGAGGCGGAGCGCCTACACCACAACTACATCGGCACAGAGCATCTTCTCCTGGGCCTGATTCGTGAGGAGGGTGGAGTCGCCGGCCGCGTGCTGCGCGAGCTTGGGCTTGAGCCGGGCCGCGTGAAGGAGATGGTCGAGCGTCTGACAGGCGTCGGGCGCCATGCGGGCGGACGGATCGAACTCTCGCCGGGAACCGAAGAAGTGCTTCAACTGGCGATCGAAGAGGCCCGCCGCCTGGGCCATCACTACATCGGCACCGAGCACCTGCTGCTGGGACTGGTGCGCCAGGGTGACGGCGTGGGCGTCGACGTCCTGCGCCGGCTGGGCATCACACCGGAGCAGGTCCGGCGCCAGACGCGCCGCATCCTCCAGGAGAGCCCGAGCCGGCGTGCCGGCCAGGCCAGCACCCGCAGCCGCAAGGAACAGAAAGTCAAGACGCCCCTGCTCGACCAGCTGGCGACCGATCTCACCGCCCTGGCCGAGGAGAACAAGCTCGATCCGGTGATTGGCCGCGTGACAGAGATCGAGCGGGTGATCCAGATTCTCGCCCGCCGCACGAAAAACAACCCGGCGCTGATTGGAGAACCGGGCGTCGGCAAGACGGCGATCGTCGAGGGCCTAGCCCAGCGCATCGTCGCCGGGGAGACTCCCGAACCGCTGCTCGACAAGCGTGTGTTGCAGCTCGATGTCGGCTCGCTTGTCGCCGGCACGATGTACCGCGGCCAGTTCGAGGAGCGCCTTAAGCGGGTGATCGATGAGCTGAAGTCCGCCGAGGCGATCCTGTTCATCGACGAAGTCCATATGCTTGTGGGCGCCGGATCGGCGGGGTCGTCGGTCGACGCCGCCAACATCCTCAAACCGGCGCTGGCACGGGGCGAGCTCCAGGTGATCGGCGCCACCACGCTCGACGAATACCGCAAGTACATCGAGAGCGACGCGGCGCTTGAACGGCGCTTCCAGCCGGTGATGGTGGACGAGCCGACAGTCGAAGAGACGATCAACATCCTGCACGGCGTCAAGCGCCCCTATGAAGAGCATCACAAATTGATCATTATGGAGGATGCGCTCGAGGCAGCTGCGCACCTTTCCGCCCGCTACGTCACCGACCGCTTCCTGCCGGACAAGGCCATCGACCTGATTGACGAATCCGCCTCGCGTGTGCGGATGTACAAGAGCCCCGAGGCGCGCAACTACCGCGAAGTGATCAGCAAGCTGCGTGAGACCCGCGCCGCCCATGCTCAGGCGGTCGAAGAGGCGCGTTTCGACGATGCCCAGGAACTGACCGAGCGTCTTTCCATACTCGAAAGCGACTTGGAACGGATGCGCGCCGGTTGGGAAAATCCGGAAGACACACCACGCGTCACCGCCGAAGACATCGCCGAAGTGGTTTCGATGTGGACCGGCGTGCCGGTGATGCAGATCGCGCAGGAGGAATCGGATCGCCTGCTCCAGATGGAAGAGGTTCTCCATGAGCGCATCGTCGGTCAGGACGAAGCAATTGAAGCCATCTCCAAGGCGGTCCGCCGCTCACGGGCCGGCCTGAAGGACCCCCGCCGGCCGATCGGCTCGTTCATTTTCCTGGGCCCCACCGGCGTCGGCAAGACCGAGCTGACCAAGGCGCTGGCCGAATTCATCTTCGGCAGCGAAGACGCCCTGGTCCAGATCGATATGTCGGAGTTCATGGAACGACATGCGGTCAGCCGCCTGGTGGGGGCGCCGCCGGGCTACGTCGGCTACGAAGACGCCGGCCAGCTTACCGAAGCCATCCGCCGCCGGCCGTATTCGATCGTGGTCTTCGATGAAATCGAGAAGGCGCATCCTGAAGCGCACAACATGCTGCTTCAGATCATGGAGGAGGGCCATCTGACGGACGCGCGCGGGCGCAAGGTGGACTTCCGCAACGCGATCATCGTCATGACCTCCAATGTGGGCGCAGAGCTGATTCAGCGAAACACGACACTAGGATTCGCCGTCCAGCGCGATGAAGAAGTCGAGGAGCGGCTGGCTTATCAGGACATGCGCAAGAAGCTGATGGAAGCGCTGCGCAAGGTCTTTCGTCCGGAGTTCATCAACCGGGTCGATGCGATCATCGTCTTCCACGCGCTGACCAAAGAGCAGATCGCCAGCATCGTCGACCTGGAATTGGCGAAAGTCTCCGCCCGCCTTACTGATTACCACATCACGCTCCAGCTGGACGATGAGGCCCGTAAGGTCCTGGCGGATCTGGGCTATGATCCGGAAATGGGCGCCCGTCCATTGAAGCGCGTCATCCAGAACAAGATCGAGGATCAGCTGTCCGACCGCCTGCTGGCCGGCGAGATCAAAGATGGTGATGTCGTCTTGATCGAGGCCGAAGAAGAGGAAATCATCCTGCGCCCCGGCGAACGGAGCACGGAACAAGGCGACTCGGAAGACGAAGAAGAGCAGGAACCCATCGCCGCCGGTTGATCGCCGACCAACCCCCAACCCGAATGTCTGATGGGCCCGACGAGCGTCGGGTCCATTGCTTGACGGCAGGGCAGCGCCTGCGTACAGTCTGGAGGGGAGGAGACCGTTGGCCAAGACGAAGACCCGTTATGTCTGCCAGGAGTGCGGCCGCAGCGCCCCCAAACCGCTCGGCCGCTGCCCGCAGTGCGGCGCCTGGAACAGCATGCTCCCCGAACTGGAGGCGGCGTCGCCGCCGCGGGCCGTGGTGGCCCGGCGCGGGGACTCGCGCCCCGTCCGGCTCTCCGAAATCGAAGGCGACCCGGACGAGCGGCTGGCGCTCCCGGTCGAAGAATTCGCCCGGGTGCTCGGCGGCGGCATCGTGCCCGGGTCCGTCGTGCTGATCGGCGGGGATCCCGGCATCGGGAAGTCGACCCTGCTGCTGCAAATGGCGCTGCTGATGGCGGAGCGGGCCTCGGTGCTTTACGTTTCCGGGGAGGAGTCGGAGCGCCAGATCAAAGCGCGCGCCCTGCGGCTCAAAGCGGAGGCCGAAGCCGACCAGCTCTACCTGCTCACGGAGACTTCGCTCGAGGCGATCCTGGCGCACATCGATGCTGTCGGCCCCAGCCTGATCGTGGTCGATTCGATTCAGACGACCCACACGGCGGAACTGGACTCGGCGGCGGGCTCGGTTTCGCAGGTGCGCGCCTGCGCTTCGGTGCTGCAGGCCCTGGCGAAAGCTTCCGGCGCGGCCGTTTTCCTGGTGGGGCATGTCACCAAGGAAGGCGCCATCGCCGGGCCGAGGGTGCTGGAGCACATCGTCGACACCGTGCTCTACCTGGAAGGCGACCCCTACCACGCCTACCGCCTGCTGCGCTCGGTGAAGAACCGCTTCGGCGCCACGACGGAGGTGGGCGTCTTCGAGATGGCGACCGAAGGGATGCGCGAGGTCCCCAACCCATCCGAAGCGTTCCTGGCCGAGCGGGTGCTGAACGCGCCCGGCTCCGCCGTGGCTGTGACGATGGAGGGAACCCGCCCGCTGCTGGTGGAGGTACAGGGCCTCACGAGCAGCACCTCGTTCGGCCATCCACGGCGCACTGCCAACGGCCTCGACCTGAACCGGATGCTGCTCACCATCGCCGTCCTCAGCCGGCGCGTCGGGCTGCGGCTGGCCGACCAGGACGTCTTTGTGAACGTCGTCGGCGGCCTGAGGATCGGCGAGCCGGCGGCCGACCTGGCGGTGGCGGCGGCGATCGCCTCGTCGGTCCGCGATGCGCCGCTGCCGGCAGACGCCGCGCTGATCGGAGAGATCGGTCTCTCCGGTGAGCTGCGAGCGGTGAGCCAGCTGCCGGCCCGCCTGCGCGAGGCGGCCAAACTCGGCTTTCGCCGGGTGATCGTGCCGCGCAGCGTCCGTCCCGAGGGAGAGCCGCCGGCCGGACTGGAGGTCCGCCCGGCACGATCGGTGCGCGAAGCGCTCGATTTCGTCCTCGCCGAACCCAAACGCGCTTGAAGAACCGCAAACGAACCCCTCGGCATGCGGCTAGCCGCGAGCGGCGCGCGCCGGCCCACGTCCCGTGCTGTCGTTAAGGTTTAAGGATCGCGCGCTGTCCGAACCGGCGCGCGGGGGACCCGCCGCCGGCCGACATTTTCTACGGCAGATACAAGGTGGGTTAATCTGAGGTGGCCAGATATGGGGTGCTGGAATCTGAGCGGCTCGGGAGAGGGCAGGGACCGGATTCGCCGCGCCTGCACGTGTTCGGTTTCCTTTAACACTAACCGCTCTTAAATCTTCGGGAATTTTTAGGTTCCCGCAGGCTTAGCGTATTGAACTTGCCTCTCCACTCTGCTATGATCGTGACCGTTGCCGGTGAACGGAGGGAGGGCGGCCAGAGGATGTCCTCGGCACCGGTATGTGAGTCCGACCGCCACACCCCGGTCGTGGTCTTCCATCCACACGGTTCGCCAAACGGGAACGAGCATCACGATAACTCCCTGGCTTGCATATGGAGCCGATCGCCCAGGCTGGGATCCGGAGGTGGGCATGAACGCGGAGCGACACTGGCAGGCGGCGCTTGGCCAGCTCCAAATTGAAATGCCAAGGGCATCGTACGATACCTGGGTGCGCGACGCAGAATTGCTGACCTACGAAGACGGCGCCTTTGTAATCGGTGTCCAGAACGCCTACGCGCGTGACTGGCTCGAAGACCGATTGGTCTCCACCGTCAAACGAATACTGGCGGGGATCCTCGGCCGCACCGTTGATGTGCGCTTCATCGTCTGGCACGATGAGTCGTCGGAGACAGAAACGGCGGCGGCGATCGAAGCCGAGCCGGCGGCGGAGACGCTCCTCGAGGACGAGGCACCGCGTCCAACACGCCGCCCCGCTCAGCTGAACATCCGCTACTCATTCGAGAGCTTCGTCGTCGGCGCCAGCAACCGGCTGGCCCACGCGGCCGCCCAGGCTGTGGTGGAAAGCCCGGCGCACGCCTACAACCCACTCTTCCTCTACGGTGGGGTTGGCCTGGGCAAGACCCATCTCCTGCACGCCATCGGCAACCAGTGCTGCGAGAACGGGCTCCATGTGCTCTACGTTTCGTCGGAAGACTTTACCAACGATTTGATCAACGCCATCCGCGGCCACACCACGGAGGCCTTCCGGGAGCGCTACCGGCGGAGCGATGTGCTGCTCATCGATGACATCCAGTTCATCGCCGGCAAGGAATCGACCCAGGAAGAATTCTTTCACACCTTCAATACGCTCCACGGGCAGGACAAGCAGCTTGTCATTTCATCCGATCGCCCCCCCAAGGCCCTGGTGACCCTCGAGGAGCGGCTGCGCTCCCGCTTCGAGTGGGGGTTGACGGTGGATATCCAGCCCCCGGATTTCGAGACCCGTCTGGCCATCCTGCGGTCCAAAGCGGAGCGCACCGGTCGTAGCGTCGAGCCGGCGCTACTGGAGATTATCGCCCGCCGGGTGCAGAGCAACATCCGCGAACTGGAGGGGGCGCTCACTCGGGTGCTGGCCTTTTCCGATTTGAGCGGCGTGCCGCTCACCGAGCAGGTGGTCGAGTCCGCCCTTGAAGATTTCCTGCCTCGCGGCAGCGAGCTCGATATCGATCAGATCATCGATCTGGTCGCCACCCGCTTTGGCGTCTCCCGGGAGCGGCTGTTGGGGCGCGACCGGTCGCGGGAGGTGGCGCTGCCGAGACAGGTCGCCATGTACCTGATCCGCGAAGAAACCGACGCTTCGCTGCCGCAGATCGGCGCGGCGCTTGGCGGCCGGGATCACACCACGGTGATCTATGGTTGCGACAAGATCGCCGACCTGCTCGAGCGCGATGACACGCTGCGGCGCCAGATCTTTGCGCTGCGCGAAGCGCTCTACGAGCGGATCCGCGTACCCGCTTCCTAGCCGGGCTCAGCAAGACCTCAAGGGCCGCCCATGCGGGCGGCCCTCTTCTTTTTCCAGGTTTGGAACGGGCGGGGGCTCAAGCCTCGTGCCCGGCGGTGAGCTGCTGGCACAGCTTGTCGAGCCGGGCGCTCTGCGCTTCGATCAGGTCCTCGGCTTGCAGCTTCAGGAAGCGCAGATTCTCTTGGCTGACGTTGTCCAGTGCCTGGCTGTCCTTGCCCAGCGCGGTCTGGAGACGGTAGAAGCGGGCTTCGCCGCTCTCCGTGCCCGGGAGCAGCTGCAGGAGCTGGTAATCGACCGTGTCGCTGACGCCGTCGAAGACCACATCGAGCACCGGGCGGGCCCAGCGGGCCAGTCCCCAGCGGCGGGCCTGGCTGTAAGGTAGCCGTTCGGTGAGCTGGCCGGTGCCCAGCGAGACGACGAGGATGTCGGCATCGGGCTGGAAGCGGCGCATCTCGGCCAGGGCGCACATCGCCGGATTGTTGGCGTAGACGCCCCCGTCGACAAGCGCCAGGTACTCCGTCATTCCTTCGACTTCGAGCTGCAAGGGTGAGAAGTAGGTTGGGGCCGCTGAGGTCGCCCGCGCGATGTCGCGCATCAAGTAGTCATCCCGACCCTTGCGCTTTGGATCCTGCGCATGGCGCGTCTTGAAGAAATGGGGTCGCCGGCGCTCAATGTCGTAGCTGGTGATCAGCACGCCGGTCAGCGCCTGGCTCAGGCGAGAGTCACCGAAGTATCGCTGCAGCACCTGCTCCAGCGGCGTCACGGGGTACTTTGGCCCGATCAGGCTTCCCAGGTTCCGAAGCCGGTGGCCAAACGAGGTGGAGAAGATCGCCGGTCCTTCCTCTTCGTAGAGACGCAGGATGGCCTCGGCGCTGTGCTCGGGCGCGCCTTGATCGTCCGGTTTCACCATACCGAGGGTCAGGATGCCGCCGGTCGAGGTCCCGGAAATCAAGTCGAAGAGCGCCGAAATCGGCCGGCCGGTCTGCTCTTCGATGTGCGCCAGGATGCGCGCCGGGATGATGCCGCGGATTCCGCCGCCGTCGATGGAAAGAATCTTGATCAAATCCGCCATCAGTTGCTCCCTTTGGATGTCGAACTGGGGTCGGGTGACATCGGGCCAGTATACATTCGCTGGGGAAGAGGCTCAATTGGGGGTTGCGGGCAGGAGGGAGGTCAGGCGTCTCCGCTCAAAGCGCGCTCGCCGGTGGGGCCCGGGCTTCCGCCCGCCGGCTCAATGGTGATCCCGAAAGAGGT
>JBFJVD010000026.1:0-18755 GCA_041624375.1 Anaerolineales bacterium | reverse complement strand
GGAACTGGATGAACTGGGGGATCAAATGGGTACCCTTCGAACCTGAAGCCCCGCTAACCTGGGTTCATCCTGCGGTACCCGAACGAGCCAATGCCACCGCATCGTCCACGGTCATCCGGCGTCCATCCCCGATGGCGGCGTCCCGGGCGGAGCGTCCGAGCAGTTCATCCAATTGACCCATCGCCTGATCAAGATCTGCCTGTTCCCAGGGCTGGTGGATGGGATTGTTCGTCCGCCTCCGGATCGACTGGGCCGCCCCTAATAACCGTGCCGCCTTTTCCGGCTCATTCTGAGCGACAGCGATATAAGCAAAGCACTCAAGCTGATGTGCGACCCCGGATTCGTGGCCCATATCCCGAAAATAGAGGATCGTTTCGCGGTAAAGGGGAAGGGCTTGCTCCCATTTGCCCTGTGCACGCAGCGCGTGGGCCAGCATGGTGCGCGTGATCATCGCTTGGAGGGACTCGCCCAATTCCTGGAATCGTTGGCCGGCTTCCCTGTAGATCGCCTCCGCCCTTTCCAGGTCACCTGTGCTCGCGAGCAGCTGACCTTCCATCCCCAGGAGGAGAGGGCCGACCGGGCTATCGTCAGATTCCTCGATCAAGGCTCGCCCTTCCCGGAGATATTCATGCGCCTCTTCCATGTCCCCGCTCATCAGCGTCGCCATGCCGAGCGCCCCGAGCGCCATGGAAAGCGTTACCCGGTCCCCCTGGGCTAGTGCGATTTTCCGGGCTTGCTCGGCGGCTCGATGCGCCTCGTGCACGCGTCCTAAGACGCTCAGGTTAAAGGCGTAACTTTGCAGCGTATAGGCCAGGGCCTTTGATTCTCCGAACGGGCGCAGCAGCGAGACCGCTTCTTCACCAGCTGCGGCCCCTTCTTCATGCCGCCCCAGAGCAAAGCCGAAGCTGCCGAACGCGCCGAGGGCGATCCCGAGGCTCATTTGACGTTCTTGGACGTCCTCTTCAGGGACTTCTGCTGTGCGCCCGATCTCGATGGCGCGTTCCAGCAAGCGGCGGGCCTGCGGAGGGGAAAACGTCCTCAGCCCCAACCAGAAACCCTGCGCGCCCAAAACCATCAGCTTGCCGACCGTCGTCAGCATGAGCATGGGGTCATGGATTTCCAGCCATCCGAAGGCTGCCGTGAAGTTGTCTGTCTCCGTGACAAGGCGCTTGATCCAGGTCACGGTCGCGTTCTGGCTTTCCGCCGCTCCCGCATCGTGGACAAGGCCGGCAAAGTGGGCAGCGTGGCGGTCATGGATTGCTTCGTCCTCTCCGGCCTCCATCAACCGCTCCCGGGCATACTGGCGAATGGTTTCCAGCAAGCTGAAACGACCACTCCCGTTGGCGAGGGGCCCGGCGGTGACCAGGGATTTATTGACCAGCCTTTCCAGGTTGTCCAGAACAGCGAAGTCATCCAGTAGGGGATCGACAACAATCTGCTCGGCATCGTCCAATGCCCAGCCCCCAGAGAACACAGACAGACGGCGGAGCAACACCTGCTCGCTCTCCTCCAAGAGGTTCCAACTCCAATCGATGAGCGCCTGGAGGGTCTGCTGGCGCGGCAGCGCGGTCCGACGGCCGCTGACGAGCAGCCGAAAGCGATCGCTGAGCCGGGCTGCAATCTGCTCAGCGGACATCACGCGCAGCCGCGCCGCGGCCAGCTCCAGCGCTAATGGGATCCCGTCCAGCTGCCGGACGATGTCAGCGACGGCCGAGATGTTGCCTTCGCTGAGCTCGAAATCTGGATGGACCGTCCGGGCTCGCTCGAGGAGAAGCTGGACGGCTTCTGAAGCTTCCAGATCTGCCTTCGTCACCCCGCCCTCGGCTGGAAAAGACAAGGTGGGGACCTGGAACAGCATCTCCCCATCGATCGTTAGTGGTTCCCGGCTGGTGACCAGGATCTTCACTTGCGGGCACGACGTCAGCATAAGTTCTGCCAGTTCAGCCGATGCCTCGATGAGATGCTCTGCGTTGTCCAGCAGCAGCAGAATCACTTTCCGGCGCAGGTACAGAGCCAGCGAGTCCGCCAGGGAGCGGTCCGGTTGGCCTCGCACACCGAGAACGCCCGAAATTTTCTCAGTGACGAGCTCGGGATTCGTGAGCGGTGCCAGTTCGATCAGCCACACTCCGTCTGGGAATTGCTCGACAAGATCAGCTGCAGCCTGGAGCATGAGCCGGGTCTTGCCCGTGCCGGCCGGGCCGATCAGGGTCAGCAAACGGTTGCTTTCGATCAATCGCTTGACCTCTTCCAGCTCGCGCCGCCGACCGATGAAGGTCGTCAGCTGGATGGGCAGGTTGTGTGGGGTAGAAACGGAGGATTGGAGCGGTGGGAACTCTGTCTTTAATGAGGGATGAGCGAGCTGGTAGACCTGTTCCGGGTCAGATATCCCTTTCAAATGATGCAGACCAAGGTCGATGAGCTCGGCCCCGTCAGGTAGCCGGCCGCGCAGCAGGGTTGCCGTCGTCCCCGAAACCAGGACCTGGCCGCCGTGTCCGATTCCCATGACGCGTGCTGCACGGTTGAGTTCCTGTCCATAGAAATCATGGTCGCGCGCCTGGCTCTCACCGGAGTGAAGTCCCATACGCACCCTGAGGGTCCCAATCTCCTGGGGCCACGCCTCGGCTGCAATGAGTTCCTGGCCGGCCAGTGCAGCCGCGATCCCATCGGAAGGCGATTCGAAAACGACGTGGAAACCATCTCCCGTCGTTTTGACAATGCGGCCACTGTTGGTCTCAAACGCCGCCCGGAGAAGTTCGTCGTGCCGGGCAGCGATTTCCTGCATCAGATCAGGGTGTTGTTCCCACAGCGGCGTACTGTTTTCGAGATCGGTGAACAGGAATGTGAGGATTCCTTTTAGAGGGGCCTCGGATCGGGTCACAGAGCCTTCTTGTCCTTCTTGCCTACCGAGTGGTTCGGTGAGTCCGGGTGATTGAAGTGGCTATCCATGCCTGCTTTCGACGCCGGGACATCCCAGAGAACTGGCTGCGCAGCCTTTCCGCATCTTACTCATGATGACTTGCAGATGGCCCTGAGAGCAAGCTATCCGGCGTCCTGACACGCGAGTGGTGTTGGAAAAGTCCGGTTGCCCGTTGTCGGCCATCTGCTGCCCCGGAAGGTCTAGGGAAGAAAATCGCGGGCGCAGCGAAAGCCGACCGTGGTGGTGGCGTACGCCGGATCGAGCGGCTCGCGGAAGGTGGTGCGCACAAAGAAGGCGGCGTGTGCGAACCAATTGCCGCCGCGCGCCACGCGGAACTCTCCGCTGGGAGGGCCTCCTGGATCCTCTTCCGCACCCGAAGGATAGGGGCCGTACCAGTCGGACACCCATTCGCTCATGCCGCCGGCCAAATCCAGCGCACCAACCCACGAGGCACCCTCAGGCTTCTCGCCAACCGGGGCCGGGCTGATCTTCCGCAGCGTGGCCAGGTGGATATCGTAGGCGTTCCCCCAGGGGTAGATGAGTCCGTCCGGACCCCGAGCGGCGAATTCCCACTCGGCCTCTGTGGGCAGTCGGGCGCCGCGCTGCAGGCAGTAGTCGGCGGCCTGCTGCCAGGTCACCGTTTCGCGCGGCCAGGACGGCTCGGGGGAGGGGGATGACATCCGGGTTTCTCGGGAACTGGACCCGTACTGCCGGTTGGTCACCGCCGTGAGGCCGATCCAGAACGGCCTGGTGAGACAGACTCGATGCGCAGGCTGCTCGTTCTCGAAGCTCTGCTGGCAGCCAAACGCACCATAGTACGTGTTGCACGAATCGAAGGCTTCGACCAGCTGGTTGTCGGTAGCACCCATCAAGAAGCATCCAGCCGGCACAAGCGCCATATCCAGGCCACCCTGCTTGCGAATGACGGGTTCCCAATCGGCGTTTTCGGATACTCCCTCCACAGCCTGAAGGCGCTGGGCATCGCTAACCGGCAAGTACCGGGGGCCATGATCGAGGGCGAGGATCAGGCCGGCGACCAGGAGCAGGGAAAGCGCGGCCAGCCAGATCTGCCTGCGGGTGAGGGACAATGCTAGATCCTTTACAGCCATGCTCAAGAAGAAGGAGCAGGCAGGGCCACCCTGCTCCCCTGGTTCACATGGCGAGTCGCAATGCCGCCAGACATGTTCCCGAAATCAGGATCCGAATAGCCGCTCTCACCAACGGCGGAGCGGCCCTTTCCTTCGATATCGAATGCTGTGGCGGCCGGCGCATCGAGCATCCAATGGACCGGCCGCGCAGTCCCATTCAGGCTGAAGGGTGCGGCAGCGTCTCGAGCGATTCATCTTCGGCGATCAGACGCGCCATTCGTTTGAGATCACGGCCGAAGATCGGCGGGATCGAAGAGCGAAGGAGTCCCTGAACAAGACCCGGCGTGGGTTCGATCACCCGCATCCGGACCTCCAGTTGCGAATGCTCGGGGGACGAGCCCTCGCTGAGGTCGTAGGTGACTTCAAGGTACATCCCCAACGACGGCTGCTCCATCCTCACGGAGAAGTACTCGTAGGGGCGCCAATCACGGATCGTTTCGACGATTGTGCCGAGCCCATGTGCACAGTGATTCTGGGCGCCGATGCCCGTCCGGCCACCCGGCCGCAGGGCCGCCGTCCAGCGACGGAAGCGCATCCAGCGTGTCCGTTTGTGGGGATCGTTGAGCCACTCCCATAGCACGGGAAGAGGCGCCTGCACTTCCTGGCGCAGGACGGCATCCGCCTCTTCAGCCTCCAGGTAGGTCCGTTGCGCTTCATGCAGACCCTGATAACGCTCATTGAGGTCGAGCGTCGATGACCGTACCTGGCCCACATGGGGGTATTCGCCCTGCGCTTCGTGCATGCCCTCCGGCCGGATGCCCATTTGCTTCAGGCTTTCCTCGGTGAAGAGCGCGTAGGCGCGCGCGCCGTTCGGTCCAGCGGCCTGCTCTTTCAGCAACCGCTCTCGCACCAGATTGGCGTGCAGCCCGCCGAGCGCCAGGCTGCCGCTTGCGACCGGCTCCACGCTGTACTCGCCGAAGTGGACAAGGAACTTGAGATCGAGGCTGGGCACCGCATCACAGGCCCGGCACTGGCAGGTGTTGTCGCGGTGAATGCTGGCCAGCCGATCCCGGAAGGCGGCGTAGGTGGATTCGGTCAGCTCCAGCAGAGTCTCGCCGCGTGGAATCCGTTCGGCGGCCGAGAAGGCGAAGACCGCATCGCCTTCGACGCTGGAAAGATTGAGTGGCGGCGTGAGGTGGTCGACAATCAGCTCGAGAAGCTCCTGGAGGATGCCGTAGGCATGCTCGAGCTCCGACTGCGCCAGATAGGCGTCGAATCCAGAGATGTCCGCCAGAACCAGGTAGCCGTGTTCGACGTGACTGTTCATGCCAGGTGCTCCTACGAGCCTTCGTTGGCCGCGATGACCTGCGCTGGCAGGGGTGCCGAGGGGACGGACTCATCCCTATGTTCCATCTCTTCCAGCATCATCCCCTGTAGCTTTCGGAACGTCGCCTCGAAGAAGCGGCCTGCCATCATGAACCAGAGCCGCGAACGGATGCCGGGCTGCGCAGGCTGGATATTGATCTGGAGCCGGGTTGAAGTCCCATCCTGATTGGGTTCGAGGGCGTAGGTCGAAACCGAGTCGTTGAAGGAATCCTTGTTCTGCTGCGTCTTTGACTCGACGGTGTAGTATTCGTGCGGCCGCCAATCGAGAATCGTCTCAACCGAAACGGCGTCCTTTCCATGGGCACAGTGGTTCTGGGACCCGACCCTGGTCCGGCCCCCGGAGCGGCCGACAACCGACCAATCGGTGCCTTCGAAGTATCGGTTCCGCTTCTTGGGGTCGGTGAGCCAGTCCCAAAGAACGGGCGGCGGCACGGGGAACTCATAGGAGTAGCTGCGATGGGCTTCATCCGCCGAAATGAACCTGCGCTGCTCTTCGGTCAATTCCTTGAAGCGCTGGCGCAGGTCGAGGCAGTAGACCTTGACCTCCCCCAGGTGCTCGTACGATTCGGTTTCTTCGTGCAGGCCGTCGGTGGGCATACCCAGCTGTTCAAGCGCACGGCCGGTGAAGAGGGCATAAGCCTGCCAGCCGGTGGATTCGCTCACATGGTTCTTCGTCAGGCGGTGCACCAGGTTGACATCGGTGCCGACCAGTTCATCGATCCCCGAGACATGTTGGATGACATAGTCGCCGTAGTGTACGAGGAACTTGAGGTCGAGCGTTGGGATCGCCGTGCAGGCCTTGCATTCGCAGGTCGTGTGGCGCACGATCCCATCGACTCGGCCGCGAAAGGCGACGTACGTCGATTCGATCAGCTCGGCCAGGCTTTCGCCGCGCGGGACATGCTGACCGGGCGCATGAGCAAAGACCGCATCGCCTTCCAGCTTCACAAGCCGCAGCAGCGGCTTCAGGCGGTTGACGATCAGCTCGAGCAGCTCGCTCAGCACCGCCTGCGAGTGCTCCAATTCGGTCTGTGCAACGTAGGAGGTGTAGCCTGAGATGTCGCCGATCACCAGGTACCCATCGAATTTGTTCAAACCCATCAGGCTTCGCTCCTCAATGCTGGGGGTCTTTCGGCATCCGTACGCTCAATCCTTCAACCCGAATACGGCGCTGCCACCGGCAGCCGACCGTCTTGGTATTTGCTTTTCAACCTTGGCTGTTATCGGCTCGCACACAACCGCGTCGGATCGCCTGGCACAAGGACCCCGCGCAGCGCAGGCGCCGCGCAGCACCACGAGTTGGTGGGAGCTCGCTGGATTGCAGGTGTTGGGCTCAGCCGCCGATCAAGAGTTGGGATGGAACGGATTAAGGCCCGGTTCGGCGGGCGCTCCTCACGACCCTATTATGACACAATTCGATCGCTGTGTCCGGGGACGACGAACTGTCAATGCCTGCACTCCGGCCGCCGTTTCCGCTGGGCAGGACGGTGATCTGAGACGGTTGGGCTGATTCTGCCAGCTCAGGATCTCCCGAAGAGCCCGCTCGTGGTTGACGAGGCGCCACTGCCGGATATAATGAAGGCCTAACCGAAGCAACAGGAACGCTTGGACCGGGACGAGTAGCCGGACCCGGCGCCGACAGGGAAGGCGAACCAGAGACTGAGAGTTCGCCCCGGAGGCCAGCCGGCGAATACCCCCCGCGAGCGGAAACCGGAACGGCTGCCCACCCTGCGGCGGCCAAGTATGGGGAACGGATCAGCCCCGTTACCAGCTGCAGACGAGGGCCGTTTGTTCTGCGACGGCGGCCGAATCTGGGTGGAACCGCGTGAGCCTAGCTCCCGTCCCGGAAGGGTGGGAGCTTTTCTGTTTCGGTGAACGGCAGCCGGCAAGGAGGAAGACATGGCTGAGCGAAAATCTCAAGAGCGTTATGAAGACTCCGACCTCTACCGCCTCCGGCACTCGGCGGCCCACGTGATGGCGCAGGCCGTCATGGAGATGTTCCCCGGCGAAGCCAAGCTGGGCATCGGTCCGCCGATCGAGGAGGGGTTCTACTACGACTTCGACCTGCCGCGCACCTTAACGCCGGATGATCTGGAGCAAATCGAACGCCGGATGCGCGAGATCATCGCCGAGGACCATCCGTTTCAGCGTCAGGTGCTCTCGGCCCATGAGGCTCGGTCGGAGTTCGCCGATCAGCCCTACAAGCTGCAGCTGATCGACGGCCTCGAACAGGGCGAGGTCGACGAGTACGGCCAGCCGGTGGCCGAAAAGCCCGAGATTTCGACCTTTACGCAGGATCAGTTCACCGACCTGTGTCGCGGCCCGCATGTCGAGAGCACAGGGAAGATCAACCCGGACGCCGTCAAGCTGATGAGCCTGGCCGGCGCCTATTGGCGCGGCGACGAGCATCAACCCATGCTCCAGCGTATCTACGGTACGGCCTGGGAGTCGGCCCAGCAGCTCGAAGAGCACCTCGACCGGCTGGAAGAAGCCCGTAAACGCGACCATCGGAAGCTGGGCAGAGAGCTCGGGCTGTTCTATTTCTCGGAAGATGTCGGACCCGGGATCCCGCTCTTCACCCCCAAAGGTGAGATCCTGCGCCACTTGATGGAATCCTACGTCCGCGAGGTTCAGACTCGCTACGGCTATCAGCATGTCTGGACGGGGCACATCGTGAAGGAAGACCTGTACCGGCGCTCAGGCCACTACGACAACTACCGCGAGTCGATGTTCCCGCCGATGGTCGACGAGAACGTCACCTACCGGCTGAAACCGATGAACTGCCCCAGCCATATGACGCTGTACCGTGAAATGGGGCTGCATTCCTACCGCGAGCTGCCGCTCCGCTTCGCTGAGTTCGCCACGCTGTACCGTTACGAAAAGACCGGCGAGCTTACGGGCCTGACGCGGGTGCGGGCCGTCACGCAGGACGATTGTCATGTCTTCTGCACGCCGGAGCAGATCGAACAGGAGTTCGCCAGAGCGCTCCATCTCATCCAGGAAATCCTGGATCGCTACCGCTTCACGGACTACCGGGTCCGCCTCTCCCTGCGCGGGGAGGGCGGCAAGTACGTCAAAGACGATGAAAAGTGGTCCCAGGCGGAGGCGGCGTTGCGCGCCGCACTGGACGCCACGGGTCTTGACTACGACGAAGAGACCGGCGAAGCGGCGTTTTACGGCCCCAAGGCGGATTTCATGGCGCGCGATGTGCTTGGGCGGGAATGGCAGCTCTCGACCATCCAGGTTGATTTCATCCAGCCGGCGCGCCTCGGGCTCGGCTACATCGGCGAAGACGGCAGTGAGCATACGCCGGTGGTGATCCACCGGGCAGTCACCGGCTCAACCGAGCGCTTCCTCGCCGTTGTGATCGAACAGTTTGCTGGTGCCTTCCCGGTATGGCTGGCGCCCGTGCAGGCGGTCCTGATCCCCATTGCCGACCGGCATGTGGAGTATGCACAGCAGGCGGCAGCGCAGCTGGAGGAAGCGGGGTTGCGGGTGGCGGTCGACGACCGTGGGGAGCGCATGAACGCCAAGATCCGCGATGCCCAGACGCAGAAGATCCCCTACATGCTGATCGTCGGCGATCGCGAAGCTGAAGACGGCACGGTCTCGCTCCGGCTGCGCAATGAGGAGGATCTTGGCCCGGTGGGGCTGGACGACGTCATCAGCCGGGCGAAGGCGGACAGCGAAGCAGGGGTCTGATCTACTGCGGCACAAACCGGGACGTCCAGGAGAGCCAGCGCGGCCCTAGGGTCGCGCTGGCTTGATTTGTGCACCTGTCCGGTCTACACTCCGCACCAGCGGGGAGTAGCAGCTGATTTGAAACGTTGGCAGACCATCCGGACTGCGGCAGCGCGGGCTGCGTTGCTGGCGGCGTTGGCGTGCGTGCTGCCGCCGGGGGCGCACGCGGCGGAGAGCGGCGGCTATGTGCCGGGGGCGCGCTACGCCGGCACGCAAGGCTATATCGAATATCAGGCCGGGAATCTCCCCATCATCCTCAGCGCCCCGCACGGCGGCTCGCTGCAGCCTGCCGGCATTCCCGATCGACGCAACGCAGTCACCCTGAACGACCACCTCAGCCAGGCCTTTGTCTGGGATCTGGCGGCCGCACTCTTCGAGCAGACCGGCCGCTATCCCCATGTGGTCGTCAACGAGCTTCACCGGGCGAAGCTCGACCCGAACCGCGATTTGACTGCCGGGGCGCAGGGAGCCCCGGCGGCCGTCCGCGCGTGGCACGAGTACCATGGCTTCCTCGAGCGGGCGACCGCCGCCATCGAGGCATCCGCTGGACGCGGGCACTATTTCGACCTCCACACGCACGGCCGGCCGGACCGCTGGTTCGAGCTGGGCTACGGACTCTCTCCGGAAGAGCTGTCGCTTGACGATGAGCTGCTAGACCGTCCGTGGCTCGTCGCGCGATCCACCGTGCGTGCGCTGGTAACAGGCGAACCGGCACGGTTGGCCGAAGTGATCCGCGGCGAAACCAGCCTGGGCGGCTTGCTTGAAAGCCGCGGCTACTTCGCCCTGCCAAGTCCGGCTCGCCCGCATGCCCTGCATCCCGACTACTTCGCCGGCGGCTACAGCATCGACCGTCACGGCTCGCGCCGCGGCGGCACCGTCGACGCCACGCAGGTGGAGGTCCCCTACGATTTCGTGCAGCCCGAGCTTCGCCGGCGCCATGCCGATCGTCTGGCGCAGGCGATCCTCGATTTCATGCAGGCTCACTATGGATTCAATTTGCGGCGGATCGAACTGCCGCATGAGATCTGCGCACACCTGCTTCAGGTTCCGGCAGGGTTCTTCCATGAGGAGCGGGTGATTGCGGCGCCAGCGGAAGCATCCACCAGCTGTTCGGCAGCCGGGCTGGCACAAATCTTGCTACCTTTTTCGATCTGGTAGGACGGCTGGCGCGGCTGGGCTATGAGGAGGGCGGTCTGCAAGCTTCATATCTTGCCGCAGAACCGAGTCAAGCATGGTTCTTTGCAAAATGGTACCAAAGTACCGTGTCTTCGGGACTCCGGGCGCCTCTACAATGGTCCCACGTCCATTGGTTTCTTAATGTTTAAGGTTGGGTGCTGTGATGTATGCTGACAATGAACTCCTCTTTCCCCCTTATGTCATTCCAACATTGAAAAGCGCTCGGGGCGACTCCTGGCGCAAGCTGATTGAGCGAGTCGCCGATCTTCCCGAGGACCATCGGGAGAGTCTGGCTTTCTCCCTGATGATGGTTCGATTGAACGGCTGCCTCGCCTGTGAGACGGACTCCTACCGGGCGATGCGGGGCTGTGGGATGTGCACACAGCAGACGCTCCGCCGCTACAAGGGGGCGGATCGCGAGCTGTTGGATCGCTACGAGAAGGCCCTGGTCGAGTTCGAGAAGCTGGAACGCCTTCCGGTCATCCCGATCCCCGATTACGAGCGCGAGCCTTCAGCCAGGGCCGCCTGAGATCGCTACCCTTCTATAGACGAGGCTTTGGCGGGCGCCCTCAGGGCGCCCGCTGTTCATTTCTGGCCGGCTAGCCGCGCGGGGGCTCTATGGTACACTTTGCGAACTACACGCTGCGCCGGCCGGGAGCCAAGGAGTGCGATGATGCTCACGCCGCTGGAGAGAGTCGCCTTTCTCCTCGTCGTTCTTGTCTCGCTGGGCCTGGCCACCCGCGGCGCGCTGCGCCTCATCCGGATCATCGGGCGCGGCCGGGGACGTCCTAATTGGTCGCTGGCCTGGCGCCGCCTCCCCGATGTGCTCTTCCTGAAGACAGCCAGCCTCGAACCCACCTTTCGTGCTCGGACCCTCGTGAGCCTCCTTCATGGCTTTGTCGCCTGGGGGTTCATGTACTACTTGCTGGTCAACCTCGGAGATGTGCTGCAAGGGTACATCTCCGGTTTCATCTTCCTAGGCACAGGCTTGATTGGCGGCCTGTACCGCCTGGGGGCTGACTTGCTCAGTGTCGCCGCCCTGATTGGGATGGCCAGCCTCTTCATCCGCCGCTTCCTCTTGCGGCCTTCATCGTTTGAAGTCCGTGCGGGCACAACCCTCTACCCGGGCGCCCGCATCGGCATCCGCCGGGATTCACTCATTGTTACCCTTCTGATCCTGTTTCATGTCGGATTTCGCTTCCTGGGCGAGAGCTTTCGTGTGGCATTGGAGGGAGACGCCGACGCCTGGCAGCCGTTCGCCACGCTGCTGGCCGGCGCCTGGTCGGGCTGGTCGCCGGCCGCGCTGGACATCGGCAGCCATGTGGGCTGGTGGGTCGCGCTGGGGCTGATCTTCGCCTTCCTGCCGTACGCCCCCTATTCGAAACACATCCATCTCGGTATGGCGCCCATCAACTATCTTTTGAAGCCTGAGCGCCGTTCGATGGGCGAGCTGGATGCGCTGGACTTCGAGGACGAGTCCCTCGAGCAGTTCGGCGTCACGCGCATTGAAGACCTTTCCTACGCCGGCCTGCTTGACGCGTATGCCTGCATCATGTGCTTCCGCTGTACCGACGCCTGCCCGGCGCATGAAACCGGCAAAGTGCTCTCGCCGGCTGCGCTCGAGATCAACAAACGCTACTTTCTAAACAAGGAAGGTGGGCAGCTCGCTGCCGGTGAACAAAGCAGCCTCACGCTGACAGAATTCGCCATCTCCAAGGAAGCTGTCTGGGCCTGTACGGCTTGCGGCGCATGCGTCCAGGTCTGCCCGGTCGGCAACGAGCCGATGCGCGACATTCTGGAAATCCGCCGCAGCCTGGTCTTGATGGAAAACGACTTCCCTGAGGAGCTTCAGACCGCCTTCCGCGGCATGGAGCGGACCGTCAACCCCTGGAACGTGCCGCCGGAAGAGCGGCTAGTCTGGGCCGAAGGCCTGCAGGTTCCGACGGTCGAGCAAAACCCCACCGCTGAGCTGCTGTGGTGGGTCGGCTGCGCGCCGGCCACCGACACTCGCGCGCAGGAGACGGCGCGGGCCTTTGCCCGGGTGTTGAACGCGGCCGAGGTCGATTTCGCCGTGCTCGGTGGGCGGGAGCAATGCACCGGCGATTCGGCGCGCCGGGCGGGCAACGAATATCTCTTCTATGAGTTAGCGAGCGCCAACGTCGAGCTGCTCAACGAAGTGGCGCCAAAACGGATCGTGACGACCTGCCCGCACTGCCTGCATACGCTGCTTAATGAATACCCGGCCTTTGGCGGCCAGTACACGGTGATCCACCACACCCAGCTGCTTCAGGAGCTGATCGCCGACGGCCGGCTCGAGTTCGAAGACGCCGAATCGCCTTTGCTCACGTTTCATGATCCCTGCTACCTGGGCCGGCAGAATGGTGTCTTCGCGGCGCCGCGCGACAGTTTGAAGCTGATCGATATGGACGTCCGGGAGATGCCCCGAAGCGGTGCCCAATCCTTCTGCTGCGGCGCCGGCGGCGCGCAAATGTGGAAGGAGGAAGAGGCCGGTCAGGCGCGGGTGAGCGAGGAGCGGCTGCGCGAAGCGCAGGAAAGCGGCGCTCAGACGCTTGCCGTCGGCTGTCCGTTCTGCATGATTATGCTCAGCTCGGCGCAGCAGGCCGATGACCCGCTCGTGGTCCGGGATGTGGCTGAGATTGTCGCCGACCGAATGAAATCGGGCGACGGCGCTTTCGACCCGAGCTCGCCATGAGCTTCGCCCGGACCGCGGGTGGGAGAGTCGCCCGGTTACGGTAGAATTGATCTGCCACATGAATCGATTGTACAGAGATCAACCTGGCATGCCCGCCTGTCGAGCCTATTTGTCTTCTGCTGAAGATATGTACCGCTGCCTGGCTACCTCTCCCCCGCACGAGCCGTATGGCGATCGGGGTTAGCCTGTCCTCGTGCTTTGTTACCGCCGATTCTCCATTCGTTCCGATTCCCCATGGCGGCTTTGCGTGGTCATTTCGCTGCAATCTGCGGCGGGCCGCAGGATGCCGTGATATCGCACGCCTTGCACTGCGAACCGCCTCGGGCCGGCCCGCGTCCGATTGGATGTGCACCTCGATGAATGTGGCCGGAGCCAAGGAGAAGCTTCGATGTCGTTAGCCAATGAAACCCTGCTTGAGATGTACTGGGTGATGTTGCTCTCCCGGCGTCTCGATGAGCGCGCCTGGATCCTCCATCGGCAGGGCAAGATCGCGTTCCACATCTCCGGGATCGGCCATGAGGCCGCACAGGTGGCGACCGGATTTGCCCTGAATCGGGGCACGGATTGGCTGGTTCCGTACTATCGAGATCTGGCACTCATGCTGGCGTGGGGGCTGACCCCGCGCGAATTCATGCTGGGTCTGATGGGCAAGTCAGGCGATCCCTCGTCTGGCGCCCGGCAGATGCCCAGCCATTGGGGGTTGCGCCGCCTCAATGTCGTCAGCCATTCGTCGCCAGTCGCCACCCAGACCACGCACGCCGCCGGCATCGGGCTCGGCGCCAAGATGCGCGGCGATGACATCGTGATCCTCACGACGATCGGTGAGGGCTCAACCTCACAAGGTGAGTGGTATGAAGGCGTGAATTGGGCCGCAATCCATCGGTTGCCGGTCATCTTCCTGGTGGAGAACAACACGTACGCTATCTCGGTGCGCCAGGAGCGCCAGATGGCGGTCAGCAACGTCGCCGATAAGGCCCCGGGCCTCGGCCTGCCGGGCTTCGTGCTCGACGGCACGGATGTCTTCGAGGTTCACCGGTCCGTCCATGAGGCGGCCGCTCGCGCCCGCAGCGGGGAAGGGCCGACGCTGCTGGAGGCGCGTGTCCATCGGATGACCCCGCATTCGTCGGACGATGACGACCGAACCTACCGGCCGCGGGAAGAGGTGGAGGAGATGAAGGCCCAGGATCCGGTCAACCGCTACCGCAACACGCTCATGGAGCGGGGCGTGCTGGACGAGCCCATTGACGAGGAGATGCAGGCGAAGGCGAAGAGCGTCGTCGAGGATGCGGTCGAGCATGCCGAAGCCGCTCCTTACCCCTCCGTGGAAGAGGCGCAGTATCCGGTATATGCCGAAGATGTGCGTGAGGCGATCCATGGCTGAGATCACACTCATCGAAGGCGTGCGCCAGGGCATGGACGAAGAACTGGCAAGGGACGACCGGGTATTTCTGGTGGGGGAGGACGTCGGACCTCGCGGCGGGGTGTTCCGGGCAACTCAGGGGCTGTTTGAAAAGTATGGCCCCGAGCGCGTGATCGATTCGCCGCTGGCCGAGCTGTCTATCGTCGGCGTAGGCATCGGCGCCGCGCTGTATGGGATGCGGCCGATCTGCGAGATCCAGTTTGCCGACTTCATCCACCCGGCGTTCAATCAAATCGTCAATGAAGCCGCCAAGCTCTGCTACCGCTCGAATGGCGAATGGACCGCGCCGATGGTGATTCGCGCCCCCTACGGCGGTGGGATCGGCGGTGGGCTGTACCATTCGCAATCGGTTGAAGCCTTCTTCGCCCACGTCCCTGGGCTTAAAGTGGTCATTCCATCGAACCCGCACGACGCGAAAGGCCTGCTCAAGTCGGCCGTGCGGGACCCGAATCCGGTGCTCTTCTTCGAACCGAAGAAGGGCTACCGGCTCATCCGCGGCGAGGTCCCGGAAGATGAGCCCGACCTGACAGTGCCGATCGGACCGGCGAACATCAGCCGCTCCGGCAGCGACATCAGCGTCTTTGCCTACGGCATGATGCACCACTACTGTCTGGCAGCGGCGGAGACCGTCGCGGAGGAGGGTATCGACGTCGAGCTGGTCGACCTGCGCACCCTGTACCCAGTCGATCGGAAGACGATCCTCGAGTCGGTGCGCAAGACGGGCAAGGCGCTGATCGTCTATGAAGATAACCTCACGGGCGGGTACGGCGCCGAGATCGCGGCCCTGATCGCCGAGGCGGCCTTCACCCACCTGGATGGTCCCATCCGGCGCTTGGCCGGTCCGGACGTACCGGCGATGCCCTACAGCCACCCACTGCAGGATTGGTTCATGCTCAATCCAGAGAAGATCGCGGCAGCGATCCGAGATTTGGTTGCTTACTAGCGAAGGAAGCATTGCTGCGGCCTCTGTTTCCCCGGTGCTGCAGACTGTGTAACGGAGCGGGCGATGTCAACTGAAGTCAAAATGCCCCAGCTTGGTGAATCGGTCGTTGAAGGCACCGTCACCCGCTGGTTGAAAAAGCCGGGCGAGGCGGTCGAGGAGTTCGAGCCGCTGGTCGAGATCAACACCGACAAGGTGGACACCGAGGTGCCCTCCCCGGCAAGCGGCATGCTGCTCAAGGTCTACGTCGGGGAAGGCGAGACGGTGGACGCCGGTACGCTCCTGGCGGTGATCGGCGAGCCGGGCGAAGACGTGCCGGCCGGAACCGGTGAGGTCGCCGTTGCAGCGAAGACCCCGTCGCCAGTGGCCGAGTCGGCGGCCTCGGCCGATACCACCCAGCCCTCCAGGGTGCGCGCCGGCAAGCGGGACGGCCTCGGCTTTATTTCGCCTGTTGTGGCGCGCATCGCTGCCGAACACGAGGTAGACCTGAACCGGGTGGCCGGCACCGGACGGGACGGCCGGATCACTAAGAAGGACGTGCTCGCCTTTGTCGAGCAAAGGGCGGCAGCCCCGGCAGCCGCCCCGTGGGAAGAACCGGCCTCCGGCGAGCTCTTCCGGCCGTCTGAGGAGGTCTTCGGGACTCCTGCTGAACCTGCACCCAAACCCCCACCTGCAGCCGCCCCGGGCAGCGTCGAGCCGCTCGGCCCGATCCGCAAGGCGGTCGCCGAACACATGGTCCGCTCGAAGCACACCAGCCCACATGTCACCACCGTGATGGAGGCGGACCTGAGCCGCGTGGTGGCTCATCGCGACGCACACAAGGACGGCTTTCAGCGCGACGGGGTAAACCTGACTTTCAGCGCCTACTTCGCGGCCGCGGCCGTCGAGGCGCTGAAGGAGATGCCGGTGGTCAACTCCTCCTGGAGCGAAACCGGCATCGTGCTCCATCCGCAGGTCAATCTGGGCATGGCGGTGTCGCTTGGAGAGCAGGGTTTGATCGTGCCGGTCGTTCGAGATGCAGCGCAGAAGTCGCTGCGCGGACTTGCCCAGGCCATCAATGATCTGGCTCAACGGGCGCGCAGTCGGCAGCTGAAGCCCGACGAGGTGCAAGGCGGGACCTTTACCATCACCAATCACGGTGTCAGCGGCTCGCTCTTTGCGACGCCGATCATCAACCAGCCGCAATGCGCAATTCTAGGGGTTGGCGCGATCCAGAAACGTGTCATGGTCGTTGAGAGTCCGGCAGGGGACGGCGGGATGAGCGACGGGATCGCCATCCGGCCGATGGTCTATCTGACGCTGACCTTCGACCACCGCATCCTTGATGGGGCGGTCGCCGATGACTACCTGGGCAGGGTCGTCGAGCGGCTCAATCATTGGTCCTGAGCGCAAGCGCGGAACTTGAAGCATCCCGGCCGCTGGCGGCCACATAAGCCCCGGCGGCTTGAAGCATGAGGAGGAGACATCCTCGATGGCAGATTACGATGTTGTCGTGATCGGCGCGGGTCCTGGGGGTTATGTGTGCGCGATTCGCGCCGCGCAGCTCGGCCAGAAGACGGCGATCGTGGAGAAGCAGTGGCTGGGTGGGGTCTGCCTGAACGTGGGCTGCATCCCTTCGAAGTCGCTGCTCAACAGCGCCCACGTCGCCCACCTGTTGCGGGAGCGCGGCGGCGAATATGGCTTCGAGCTGGAAGGTTTGAAGATCGACTACAGCGTCGCCGTCAAGCGCAGCCGCAGCGTCGCCGACCGGCTGGTGAAGGGCGTCGGCTTCCTGATGAAGAAGAACAACATCGACGTCCACATGGGGACTGCGAGGTTCAAGGATGCCCACACGCTGGTTGTTGAGGAGGCGGAAGGTGGCACGAAGGAAATCACCGCCAACCACATCGTGATCGGCACGGGCGCCCGGGCGGCCATGATCCCCGGCGTTGAGATCGACGGTGAGCGCGTGGTCACCTACCTTGAAGCGATTCTGCAAGACCGGCTGCCGGAGTCAGTCATCATCGTGGGCGCTGGGCCGATTGGGCTCGAGTTTGCCACGCTGTGGAATGGTTACGGCGTTGACGTCACCATGGTCGAGATGCTCCCTCAGTTGGCGCCGAAAGAGGACGAAGAAGTCAGCAAGGAAATGGCCAAGGCCTTCAGCCGCAACGGGATCAAGTTCCATGTCGGCACGCGGGTCGAAAAGATCGAAACATTGAAGACCAAGGTCAAGGTTACAGTCTCGAACGATGAGGGCGAGCAGACACTGGATGCCGAGCAGGCCCTGATCGCCATCGGCTGGGCGCCGAACACGGAGTCACTCGGGCTCGAGGAGGCCGGGATCGGGACCGATGAGAAAGGGTGGGTTCAGATTGATGACCGGATGGCGACCAATGTGGACGGCGTCTGGGCCATCGGCGATGTCACCGGCGAGCTGATGCTGGCGCATGTCGCCTCGGCGATGGGAATCGTCTGCGCCGAGAACATCGCCGGAGTCGATACCACCACCATCGACTATGAAATGATGCCCAAAGGCACCTTCTCCGATCCGCAGATTGCCTCCTTCGGCATGACGGAAGCGCAGGCGCAGGAACGTGGCTACGAGGTAACGGTGGGCCGGTTCCCGTTCCAGGCCAATGGAAAGGCGCTCGGCATGGGCGAAAGCACCGGCTGGGTGAAGCTGATCACGGACGCAAAATATGGCGAGATCCTGGGGGCACATCTCGTTGGTCCGGAGGTGACGGAACTGCTGCCTGAGCTGACGATCTCACAAATGATGGAGCTCACCCCGGCGGAAATTGCCCGCAACGTTCATATTCACCCGACCTTGAGCGAGGCGCTGATGGAGGCAGCCCACAGCGCCGAAGGACACAGCATCAACATGTAATCAGCTGGCCCGCCTGGTGGCGCCAGTGGCAACAAGGAGGAGAGGACGCGAATGAGTGAGATTGCGCGCGGATTGGATGGCGTCGTCCTCACGGAGACCCGCCTGAGCATGGTGGACGGCCAGGCGGGCAAGCTCGTGATTGGCGGATATCCGGTTGAGGCGCTGGCGCCGAACGCAACCTACGAGGAGGCGGCGTACCTGCTCTGGCACGGCCGCCTGCCGAAGCAAGCCGAGCTCGATGCGCTGCGTAAAGATCTTTCGGAGAACCGCGCGATTCCGGCGATCAGCCTCAACGTGCTGCACGCCGCCGCAGAGCGCAAGCTGCCACCCATGGATGGCCTGCGCATGGGCGTGGACACGCTCAGCCTGACCGACGCCAACCCGACTGACGCTTCAAGGTCGGCCAACCTCGAGCGGTCGGTCCGTCTGGTCGCCCGCATCCCGACCGTGATCGCCGCCTATTGGCGGCTGCTGCTGGGCAAAGAGCCGGTTGCGCCGCGACCCG
>JBFJVD010000025.1:0-19031 GCA_041624375.1 Anaerolineales bacterium | reverse complement strand
TTCAGGCAGAGACTGTTGGCGTTCGGATGGCAGGTGTGGGGGTCATCCAGGGGGAGTATGTCTCGGCAGAAACAAGCGGAATCGGCGCAGTGCGGTCGGGCCAGATCCACCTCGAGCGATCGAGGGTGGGATTCGCTGCAGGCGATGTTGTCCAGATCGAGAACAGCGGGGCCTTTGTGCTGCTTGCACGGAAGGTCGAGGGACCGGTACAGACCGTGCTCGACACGCGCGGAACGCTGCTCGCGGGCCTGACAGCCGGCGTCGCGCTGGGGCTGGTTCTCTGGGTGGGCGGTCTGCTCAGGCGCGGCCGCTGATCCGTGTACGCCGTCGATCAACACCAAGCCCAGGAAGCGAAGGTAACCCGGATCGGGTGAGAGGCGCTTCGGAGGTAAAGACAAATGACGCAAGTTGAACTTGAAGCCAAGCCGAGAACCGTGATCGGAAAGGGCGTGCGCCGGCTGCGGCGGGAAGGGATCCTTCCGGCGGTCATCTATGGCTCCGAAATCGAGCCGACCCCGATCGAACTGAACGCCCACGATGCTACCAATACGCTTCTCGGGGTGAGCGGCTCTACATTGATCGACCTGAAGGTCGATGGGGATACCCATAAGGTCCTGCTTCGTGAGATCCAGGTTGACACAATCCGACGGGACCTTCAGCACGTCGATTTCCTGAGGGTCTCGATGGATGCCTCGATCCGGACTGTCGTGCCGGTGGAGTTGATAGGCTCTGCTCCAGCTGCGAAGGAAAAGGGCGGGGTTCTGGTTACCGGGCTGGATGAGATCGAAATCGAGGCGCTGCCACAGGATCTGCCGGAACGATTTGAAGTCGACGTTTCGATTCTGAAGGAGATTGATGACAGCATCGTCGTCGGGGACCTGACACTCCCCGCCGGTGTCGAAGTGCTGGACGATCCTGACGAGCTTATCGCGCGCGTGATCTACCAGGCCGAGGAAGTCGTCGAAGAGGAAGAGGAGCTCGAAGGCTTCGTGTCCCTCGAGGCTGAGCCTGAGCTTGTCGACCGCGGCAAGCGGCGCGAGGACGAAGACGAAGAAGAGGACGAGGAAGTGGAGGAGTAGCCCGTTCCCTCCACTCGATCGGTTCTTGGCGGCGCCGCCTATCCGGACGGCGCCGCTTTGCTTTCCGGGTTGTGTGGGAGCGGGCTGACGCCGAGGATATCGAGCAGGCTGAGTGTCAGGCGGGCAGAAGCACCCCAAAGTACATTTCCATGGAAGGGGCGGAAGTAGTAGACGAGCACGCTTCGCCCGGGGATGAGCGGCTGCCGGCGGCGGGCTTCGAGATTGGCTGGATTTGAAAGCCAGGTGATAGGGACCCCGAAGACCTCTGCCACCTCGGTGGGGTTGGGGGTGAAGCGGTAAGGCCAGGGGATCTTGGCCACGACCGGGGTGATGAGAAACTGAGTCACGGTAAGCAGGGAGTCCAGCCGGCCAAGCAGCTCGACATCCTTCGGCTCCAGCCCGATCTCCTCTTGGGCCTCGCGCAAGGCGGCCTCTTCCGGCCCGGAGTCATTCGGATCGATTCGCCCACCGGGAAAAGAGACCTGCCCGCGGTGATCGCCGACATCATCCGTGCGACGGGTTAACAACAGACTCCATGCGCCCTGCTCTTCGTAGAGCGGAATCAGGACAGCCGCCGGTCGGGCGTCCCATTCTGCCCGAACCGTGCGCTCATGCCTGCCAAGACGCCTGCGAAGGTCTTCGCTGAGGTCGGTCATTCCGCGGACGATGTTGGGGGAATGATGCTTCCGCAATAGGCGCAAAGCGCCGTGGCGTGCTCAAACCATTCGACCTCATCTGGCCTGGCGACCGCGCCGCACGCTGGGCAGTTGGGTCTCAGGTCGGGCCGGGAGCGTCGAACCTCCGGCTCAAATTCTCCGATAGCTAGCTCAAAGGGCGGCGCCGCCAACTCCCGCTCCAGCTCCTCGGCTTCGTCCTGGAGGCCGTGCTGCCGCAGCCCTGCGATGACGCGGGCTGCTGTCGCTGCCAAGCGCTCCGCTGCGCCACCCAGCGCCAGTAGATGAAGCCCGCGCCGCAGATGGTTCAGCGCCGTCGGCACCTGACCGGCCTCCAGCCGTGCCCTGCCGGCCTGAAAATGAAGCTGGGGCGCACGCTGGGGCGCTCGGGCCTCAGCTAAGCTGGCCAGCTCCTCAAAGATATCTGCGGCGGCGGAATGGCGGCCAGACCGGAGCAGTTTGTGCGCCGCCTGCAGTTCGCGCAGCGCGCGCCCGCCCGCACGCAGACGCGGCCGACCGAAAGGTCTTCGCCGCCGTCGCATACGCCGTGAGAAGAATGGCATGTTCAGTGACCTCCTAACCGACCGCAAGAATCAGGGTAGCGGCCGCGTGTATCCGTCCGGTTATGGCTCCGTAAACTCCTCGTCAGATCCGGCCGAGGATTCAAATCCTGGAGCAAGTGGGCGGGCGAAGACCAGGTAGCCTGTATGCGCGACCATGCGGTCGGTTGGCCGCAGCCGGGCGGGCACCGTCTTGTAGTAGCGCAAGAACGTCTCGCATACATCCACCAGCGCGAACGCATCCCGTTTGAGAGCCAGCAGCAGCGACGTCACCTGGTTGGTTGTGGGGACAAGAGCGCCGAACGCCCCGCCGCTGCTCAGTGCGGCGCGCGCGTGAGCCAGATAGAGCTCGGGGGTTGGCAAGTCCAGGAAGAGCGCGTCAACGCCGCTTTCGACGAACCCTTGCTCGATATCCCGTCGGTGGAAGATGACATGCTCCTGCACCCCCAGGAGCGACAGGTTGCGTTCGGCGAGCTGTTGCATGTCTTCACGCCGGTCGTAGGAGTAGACCCTTCCTTCAGCTCCCACTGCCCAGGCGAGGGCCGCGGTCAGGGCGCCCGATCCCGTACCTGCTTCAATGACTCGCGATCCGGGCTTGATCGAGAGCCGCAGGAGCAGGTAGCCCAGGTCCTTTGGGAAGATGATTTGGGACTTTCGTTCGATTTGCAGCAGGAAGTCACGGAGGCTGGGCTCAAATACCAGGAATTCGTGGCCGAGGTGTGTTCGAATGCGACTGCCCCAAGGCGTACCGATCAGGTCGTCATGTTTCAGGATGCCCAGGTGCGACTGGAAGATCTCTCCTGGTTTGAGCCGAAACACAAAGCTCTTGCGATCTTCGGCGACGAGCATGGTGAGATCGCCGCTGCGGGCAGATTTCAGTGCGTGCTCCATAGGAAGCTTCATTCTACGGGCTGCCACGGGTTTCTGCCAAATCAGCCTCTGGCTCAGCCACAATCCGCACTACAGTCGCTCGGTCCAAATTCACATTCTCGATTCGGGCGTTGAATCCGTGGGAGGAGAGACCGTCCAGCCAGGTTGCATCTGCATCACCAGACTGGCCGGTGGCTCGATAGAGCCAGGCAGCCGCTCGGTCAAGCCATGAACCCCCGGTGATCGTGGCAGAGGGAACGATGACGAACCTGCCTTCGGGCGAGAGCAGCCGCCGGATCTCATGCAGCGTTTCGGAGGCGAGGATGTACTCACTCGGGAACGTTGAGAGGATGGCAGAAAAGCTGTCCCCCGCAAAGGGCAGCTCCTGCGCCCGGGCCCGGATGACGCGCCCCCCCAGCTCCCGGCGACGCAGGCGGCGGCTGGCCAGGCGCGTCATCTGCCTTGAGGCATCTGCGCCATAAGCCACTTTTCCGCCAACCACCAACTGGAGCAGGAGATGACCGGGTCCATGTCCGATCTCCAGCGTTCGACCGGGCGGCAGCGATTCGAGCGCAACTTCGGTCCACCGCCTCCACTGACCGATCGATGTCGACCAGGCCACCAGATCATAGAGCGGCGCAGCCGTGGTGTAGAGATGATGGAAGAAGAACCGCAGGAAGCCGCGCAGAAGGCGGTCCATCGGTCTGGCAGCATGCGCCGGATGCATTCGCCTAGTCCTTGAATTCACCGAGCGGGTGCAGGCAGGCGTAATTCTCGGGTCTGCCGTTGGCTCTCCAGATCAACACCGCGTGCAGCTCTCAGGGAGCGATGAGTTCCAGCCTGCCGGGAAGGATCTGATACGTCGCCAGCTCCAGGTCGGTAGCCCGGAGCTCGCCGTCCGCCTGCAGAGGCGTTGCTGGGGTGGTGCGAATCGTCAGCTTCGTCGTGTGATGCTGTTGAATGACCGGGTCCTGGACGAACGTCCCGCTGATGGTCCTGGGGAGCAGAGAGAGCATCTTGCGGCGGGTGGGGGCGTAGCCGAATACGAAGGTGAGCAATCCGTCGGCGGGGTCGGCTGCGGGCGCCATGCGGAACAGGCCCCCGGTGACTGCGCCATTCCCGACGGAGACAAGGGAGGCGGGACCCTCGTAGTCTCCCGAGTCCCACTGGATCTCCATCGTCCATTCCGGCTTCGAATGGATGGCTTGCAGCGCAGCGACCAGATAGCGGATAACCCCGCGCAGACGCACCATGCGCATGTTGAAAATGGTGACAACCGGTTCGAGTCCAACGGCCGAGTTGTTGGCGAAGATCCAGTCGTTCACCTGTCCGAGGTCAACACGCCGCGTTCTTCCTTCACGGATCGCAGCGGCCGCCGATGCAAGATCGTTCGGCAATCCAAGATTCTTAACGAAGTCGTTTGCAGTCCCGAGTGGGATCACGCCGAAGGGTCCGATGGGAGGCTCCTCGTCCGGAGCCCACAGGCCGTTGAGTACTTCGCCGATGGTGCCATCCCCGCCCGCAGCGATGATGGGCGTGTGGCCCTGCAGTCGAGCCTCGGCGGCCAAGCGGGTGGCGTGTCCTGGCGCTTCCGAGATCTTCAAAACATGCTCGATGCCGGCTCCCGCCAGCGCCAGCGCCACTTCATCGCGCCGTTTGCCGGCCTCCCATCTGCTGGCATATGGATTAAGAATGACGCAGGCAGACATCTTCCTCCCTCACACTCGCTGCAGCACAAAGATGGCGACACTGAAGTAGATGAGAAGCCCCGTTGCGTCCACCAACGTCGAGATGAGCGGGGCCGACATCACCGTCGGGTCGATGCCGAAGAATGAGGCCAGGATGGGGACGATCGATCCCACGAGATTGGCCCAGATGCAGATGGCGAACACCGTGATGGAAACGACGATCGCCAGCGTTGAGGCTACGCCGGAAACCAGGACCCAGAAGAAGGCTACGGTGCCCAGGAGGAGTCCAAGCAGTGCGCCGGTGCGGAATTCCCGCAGGAGAACCCTGAGCATATCGCGCCGCTGAATCTCATTCAGCGCCAGCGCCCGGATCACCGTTGTCACCGTCTGAGAGCCGGCGTTGCCTCCGGTGCCAATCATGAGTGGGATGAAGAAAGTCAGTGAGACTGCCGCTTCAATCGTTCCCTGGAAGTAACGCAGAACCGCAGTCGTCAGAGTTTGGGCGACAAAGAGGACCAACAGCCAGACAAAGCGTGAGCGGACGATCTCCGGGACGCGCAGCGACCAGTAGGAGCGGTCGCTGATCGGGCCAGCCTCGATCGCGGCCAGATTCAGGACGTCCTCAGTCGCCTCCTCTTCGAGCACGTCGAGCACATCGTCATGGGTGATGACACCAAGCAAGGTGTTTTCGTCGTCAACCACGGGAATCGCGGCCAGATCGTAGCGCGCCATCGTGCGGGCAACTTCCTCCTGGTCGACGCCGGCATGAACCAGGATGACCTCCCGGTCCATGAAATCCCCGACCACCTGCTCCGGATCGGCGATGATCAAGTCTCTTAACCCGACGACCCCGATGAGTTTCCCGATGCGGTCAATGACATAGAGGTAGTAGGGTGTCTGCATCTCGCGGCCAATCTGGCGGATGAAATCGATGGCCTGCATGGCCGTCGTTCGTTGGCGAAGCGCGATGTACGCGGTGGTCATCAGGCCGCCAGCGGTCTCGTCCGGATGTTCCAGGAGGGGGATGACGTCCTCGGCATCCTCCATTTCGGCCAGCGCCATCGCCGCCTGAATGGGAGGAATATCTCCCAGGATATCGGCGGCTTCGTCCGGCTCCATTTCGTCGAGGATGTCTGCGAGAAGCTCGGTGGGAAGCGCCTCGGCGACACCAGCGGCCGATATGTCGGCGAGCTCTTCGAGAAGGGCGGCGGTCGTGGGCACGTCAAAGGCAGGGAGCAGAGCGGCTCGTTGAACTTCGTCGAGCAGGCCAAAGAGTTCGGCCCGGTCGGCCGGGTGCAGGCTATCCATTATTGCGCGCGCCGCGGGCGCATTGCCCGCCTCAAGATGCGACCTCAGGATCTGAAGGACCTTCTGTCGCTCAACTTCGTTCATACTCGGCATCCATGTTCAGACGCTCCCGGCTCCATGGCCGGCAGGGTCGTAGCATCGCTTCAGGCATCCACCTTTCGGGGGACATTGTAGCCTGCCTGTTCTGCATCCGGAACGGTGCGGGAAGGCGGTCTGGCGGTCTGGAAAGGAGGGATCGAGAGGGACGCAAGGTCCGGGGAAGGATTCTATCATGCCACTGGCATGAGACGAACGGAGGGCGGCCCATCGGCCGCCCTCGGAGCCTTACTGAGAGTAGGATGTTGTTGCGATTAGCGCCGTCGGCCCATCCCGGCCACGACAGTCGCCCAGTAAAGCACTTGAAGAAGGGCTGTCGCCAGCCCGGCGATGTAGGTGAATGCGGCCGCATTTAGCACCGCGCTCACCCCTCGCACCTCTGAGCCAGCGTGGACAAGTCCGCTGCGTTGGAGTAGCTCACGCGCCCTGGCGGAGGCGTTCAGCTCGACCGGAAGCGTGGCCAGTGCGAAGACGGCGCCCAAGGCGAACGCGCCGACCCCAATCCAGGCAACGGTCGATGCCAGCTGGGTGCCCAGGAACCCCTGCAGGAAGATCCCGGCCACGATCAAGATCCACCCCAGCTGCGAGCCGATGTTCACCGCCGGCACCAGCGCGCTGCGCAACCGCAGTGGGGCGTATCCTTGCTGATGCTGTTCGGCGTGGCCGATCTCATGCGCCGCAATTGCCAACGCAGCCACCGACTCGCCGCGCGCGACACCTGGAGAGAGACGTAGAATCCGACCGCGGGGGTCGTAGTGGTCGCTCAACTCGCCGGGCGTTGGCTCGAGCTTCACATCCGACATCCCGCCATACCGCAGCAGCTCATGCGCCGCTTGAGCTCCACTCATACTGCGGGCATTGCGAACCTGGCTCCATTTGCGGTAGGTCGAAGACACCCACCACTGTGCGGCCAGAGTCAAGACAAATGCCGGCAGCATGAACAATAAGTATTCGTAGTTGAAGAAGAACATCTCTCACCTCACCCGTCGGAACTGTAGGTGCTGCAAAGCGCCCCGCTAGTTCCGCAACAGCTCGATCGCTTTATCGAGCTGAGGGTCTTCCTCTGGATCAAGACCCTCCTCAGGAATCTCAACCATCACATCCGGCGTCAGCCCCAGTTCGCTGATTTCCCGGCCATCCGGCGTATACCAGCGGGCGATCGTCACGCGGACGGCACCCTCACCCCCATCGAGCGGGACCCAGTTCTGCACGGATCCCTTGCCGAAGGAGGTCTCGCCGACCAGCAGTCCGCGCTCCTGGTCTTGAATCGCCCCGGCGACAATCTCCGACGCCGAGGCGGTTCCGCCATCGATGAGAATCACCAACGGGATGTCAGTCGCCAGCCCGCCGTCCTGAACCGGATATCTCTGTTCGGAACCGTCACCAAACCGCTCAATGAGGACCAGGCCATCACTCAGAAATTCTGAAGCCACCTCGACGGAGGTGCTAAGAAAACCGCCCCCATTCCCCCGTAGATCCAGGATCAACCCGCTCGGGTCATCGGCCTGGAGCTCACGCAGCGCCGCCCGCAAATCTTGCGTCGTTTGATCGCCGAAGTTGAACAATCGGATATAGGCGATATCGCCTTCCAGCATGCGGGCCTCGACACTCGGAATCGTAATGCTCTCCCGAACGATCTCGACAGTGAAGGGCTCACCGCCGGATTCTCGCCGGACGGTCAACGAAACGCTCGTCCCCGCAGGTCCGAGCACCCTGCGAATGACCAGGTTGCCGTCGACACCCGTCATATCTTCTCCATCCACCGCGATAATTTGATCCCCGGGACGCAAGCCGGCGCGTTCAGCAGGCGAATCTGGCATCGGCGAAATAATCGTGAGGTACTCACCCTCCGGGTCGACCCAGGCCCCGATCCCTTCGTACTCGCCTTCGAGCGGGATGGTTGCCTGCCGGTATTCATCCGGATCCATATAGGAGGTGTGTGGGTCGCCAAGCGCCTCCAGCATCCCGCGGATCGCTCCCCGCATCAGCTCAAGGTCGTTCACAGGGTCCACATACTGGTCGTGGATGATGTCCCAGACTTCCCAGAACGGCGCAAAGAGCTCTTCCGGATCCGGGGCGGGTGTCGAGGTGGCTGAAGGAGCAGGTGGAGTCGACGACTGGACTTCAAGCGGGGGCTCAAATTCCGTGACGGGATTGAGGAAGGGCAGATTGCCACGGCTCAGTCCAGGAATGGAAGCACCGACCGCGAGACCAGCAGTAAATACACCGCTGGCAAGGAAAAGGCCGACAATCAGGCCTGCGAAGATCTTTACCGCGCGAGAAGCCATATCCACGATTCTCCTACCTGCAGGACGGGTTCATCACCCTTCTTGGGCGAACGATAACACATCTTCATAAGATTTCCATGAGCACCTTTGGGCACCGCATAGCGGTCGAATTTCCCTTAGGCCGGAGCCTGCCGATCTGTCCAGCCTCGAACCAGCTGGTCGACCTGGTCCGCGCTGCTGGCATCGAGGTATTCGAGGACGGCGCGCCCGTCAAGTGGGTAGTCGGGGTGGCAGGATGTCGGCCAGGCGCCGCCAGGTGCTTCCACGACCGCATCAACGCTCAGACCGACAATATCGGCGCGCTCGAGGCGGGGTACGATGCGCTCTGCCGTCACGATGACCGTCTCCGCTACCAGCGCCAATTCCTCGTCGATTCCCAGGTTCCCACCGAGTACGGCGTTCCCGGTGGAATCGGCTTCGAGCGCGTGAAGCACTGCCACATCCACATCGATCGCAGGGAACGCCACCAACTCCTCGCCGCTGTAGGGGTCATGGACCCGCTTGACATCCGGGCGCAGGCGGAGCAAGTCGGTCCCCAACCAGGCCTTGGATGGCATAAAGCCCACTCCGGCGAGTGTCGCGCGCAGGCCAAACACAATGCTGGCCTCGGTTTCTTCTCGGATTTCAATCCATCCGCGTTCGGCCGCGAGCGTGAAATGCGGCGCAAGGCCGAATGCCTCAAGGCCGAAGTAGCATGTTCGGACTTGCCTGACCATGCCTGCGGCAACCAGAAGATCGCTTTCGAGGCCGGAGGTAAAGCTCTGCAAGCAAAGATCCTCAGGTGCGCCGCTTTGCGTGTGGCGGGCGAGCAAAGCGAGTGCAAAGGCCATTGGCCGGCGGTAAAGGGTAACGCCGCCGAACGCCAACCGGGCTCCGCTGGGCACCAGCGAAGCGGCCTGGGCCATCTGCTGGATCTTATTCGGAGGCTCCGTCACCGTTGTCCTCCGCATCCCGACGTTGGGTTTCCAGCCGATCAACGGCGGCTCTTAGCTCATCGAGCGCCCGATCCTCAGCCTGCCACGGGCTGCGTGCCCGGCGCGCTGCGCGGGAGAGCAGATCGAGCTGCTGCCGGGCGCCGCCGCTCATCAACGAGTAGATGAGGCTGACGTTGAAGAGAATCACGGCGCCGATGATCACGCACAGGATGAGGACGCCCCGGTCAAGCTCCATGCTGACCCTTCCCGTTCCCGCCCAATCCGGGGACGGCTTGCAGTAGATCCGTAATCTGATCTACGACGTAATCTGCGCCCGGCATTGGGCCGCTGGGCGCTACGAGCACGGTGGTCATCCCGAGGGCCTGAGCCGGCAGCAGGTTTTCGGCACGGTCGTCGACCATCAGGCAGGTCTCGGGGCGTTCGGTCCCCGCCAGGGCCATGGCGCGCAAATAGGCTTGAGGTAGCGGCTTATTGACGAACTCCAAGGCCTGGATATCGATGATTTGATCGATGGCCGATTCGATCTCAAGTCGCCGAAGGACGCGCACCGCGTGGTTTCGACTTGCATTCGTAAAGACGATTCGCTGCCCCACGAGCTGCTCGAGCATGAGACGCAGCGCGGGGTCCGGGATCAATAATGCCTCAATCGGGACGTCGTGGACGAAGTCCAGGTAGTCGAGCGGGTCAATCTCATGCTCTTTGAGTAGCCCGCGAAGAGTCGTGCCGTATACCTGCAGGTAGTGAGTTCGCAGTGTTGCGGCCCGTTGGCGGGATAGATCCAGGCGTGTGACCAGGAATTCATGAATTCGATCGCTGACCGCCTGCCAGACGCCGTTGTTCTTTGGGTAGAGTGTGTCGTCGAGGTCGAGAAATACGATTCCCGGCTTCGCCATGCTAGAACGGGTCGTCCTCAGACCAGACTCGGATCTCGCTCTCCTTGGGAGGCGGGAGTTCACGCCCGATGTAATACCACCAGGCGGCGACCAGCACGATGGCAAGAACCAGCGCGATCCCGAGTTCCAACCAGGCATCGCGAAACCGAGCCCAGCGGTAGAGGAGAAATCCGGCCGGGAGTGGCAGGAGCATCAATGCAATCCGCCGTCTTGCCGGGGGCGTGCGCAAGAGCGCAATGGCAATGGCGGCGCTGAGAAGTGCAATTAACGCGACATTTTGCACGCTCTGCCAGTCCATGCGAGGCAGTATAAGTTGCCGCTGTAGGCGTGTCAACGGAAGGGGCTCTGGCGCCGGTATAATGGGGTGTCCCGGAGGGTAGCTTGCCGATTCGTGTCCTGCCCGAGCAAGTCGCCTCGGCCATCGCCGCTGGCGAAGTTGTGGAGCGTCCAGCCTCGGTCGTGAAAGAGCTGATCGAGAATGCGCTCGACGCTGGTGCTACACGGATCGAAATCAGGGTGGAGGGGGGCGGCCATGGGCTCATCGAGGTGGCCGACAACGGTTCCGGAATCCTGGCTGCCGAGGTCCCACTGGCTGTGGCCCGCTTCGCCACCTCGAAGCTCGACTCGGTTGAGGACCTGGAGGCCATCGACACCCTCGGATTTCGCGGCGAGGCGCTGGCGTCCATGGGCGCGGTGGCCCGCCTGGAAATCCAGACGCGAGCTGCAGCGGAAAGCGTGGGGGCGCGGCTTGAGGTCGAAGGTGGGCGCACGCTCGTCCATGAGCCGGTCGGCGCTCCCGCGGGCACGATGGTCCGGGTCCGCGACTTGTTCTATAACGTTCCCGCCCGCCGCAAGTTCCTGAAGACAGAGGCGACCGAGAGGCGCTGGATCACGGAGGTGGTCTCTCGCTATGCCTTGGCCTACCCTCAGGTGCAATTCCAGCTGCACCATGAAAGCAAGCTGCATATGGGCACGACGGGGCGCGGCGATCCACTTGAAGCGCTGACGGCGGTCTATGGGGTCGAGGTGGCGCGGGCGCTGCTCCCGATTCGGGAGGAAGGCGCAGGCCCGCTGCGCATTCGTGGCTTTGTGAGCCCCCCGGATGTCCACCGCTCAAACCGGCGCCAGTTGACCTTCTTCGTCAATGGCCGCTGGATTCATGATCCAAGTCTCGCCGCCGCTGTCCGGCAGGCCTACCATGGCCTCCTCATGGTCGGGCGGCATCCGATGGCGATTCTCCAGCTCGAGCTCCCCGCCCAGGATGTGGATGTCAATGTCCATCCCACCAAGGCCGAGGTTCGCTTCCGGGACCCGGGCAGGGTATTTGCCGTGCTTCAGCGAGCGGTGCGCGCCACGCTGCTCGGCCAGACGACCCCGCCACGGGTCCGCTATGCCCCTGCTGACAGGCCGGCTGGCGACGGGGAGCAGGGAAGGATCGGCCTTGACTGGGCAGCAGCGGCCTCGGTCCGGGGCGTAGAGCCGGCCGGATTGCACCCAGCGCCGGGTCGTCCCGGTGCCGCAGCGGGGGGACTGCCCCTGCTGCGGGTGGTCGGCCAAGTGAGCGCCTCCTATGTTGTGGCTGAAGGGCCGGATGGCATTTACCTTGTCGACCAGCATGCTGCCCATGAACGCATTCTCTTTGAGCGGCTGATGCATGCCCACCAGACCGAGCGAATTGAATCCCAGGCATTGCTAGAGCCGCAAACGGTGGAATTCCCACCGGCTCAGGCCAGCCTACTTGAATCCCAACTTGAAATCCTTCAGAAGCTAGGTTTCCAGCTGGAGCACTTTGGCGGTCGCGCCTTCCGGGTTCGGGCGGTCCCCGAGCTGCTGAGGGACCTCTCCCCCGAGCAGGCGTTGCGGTCGGTGGTCGAGGATTTCGAAGAAGATGAGACGCCGCTTGCAGAGGAACTTGAAGCGCGGGTTGCCGCTCGAGTGTGCAAACGTGCAGCTGTGAAGGCCGGCCAGGTGCTTTCGCTGCAAGAGCAGGAGCGGCTGCTCATGGATCTCGAGGCCTGCGCGGCGCCCCGGACATGCCCCCATGGGCGCCCGACGATGATTCATCTGCCGGTTGAGGCGCTCGAACGACAGTTTGGACGACGCGGCTAGGAAGTTAGAACGCGGCCGGGAGCTGTACGGTAAACGTTGTCCCCTTCCCGACCTCACTCTCCACAGTGATCACACCTTGATGGCTCTCGGCGATCCGTTTGGCGATCGCCAGCCCCAGCCCGGTGCCGCCGGCCAGGCCGTCCAGGGCGGGAACACGATAGAAGCGCTCAAAGATGAACGGGAGGTTTTCGGCTGGGATGCCCCGGCCGGTGTCCTTCACTTTCACCACCACTGCGTCACCGGATCTCCGGACCTGAACGCGGACCTCGCCATTGGGTTGGTTGTATTTGATCGCGTTGGTCAGCAGATTGAGCAGGAGCTGCTTCAGCCGGTTTCGGTCGCCCTGCACCGTTGATAGCGAAGGATCCAGGTCGTCCACCAGGCGTATGGACCTCTCGTCGGCCTGCGGGCTGACGATCGCCAGGCACTCTCCGACCAGCCCGCCCAGATGGACAGGCTCGCGAACGAATCGGACACGTCCTGATTCAAGCCGGGCAAGCTCGAGGAAATCACTGGTCATGTTGTTGAGTCGGCGGACCTCGTCGTAGATGGTTCGGCTGATCTGGTTGCGCTGGTCGGTCTTCAGATCCGGACGCTGAAGAAGGTGCGCCGCCGCGGTGAGCGCGGAGAGCGGCGTCCGTAGTTCGTGGACCATTTCCGCGATCAGGTCGCTCTGCTGGAAGAGTCGCGAGTTCTCAATTGCGATCGCGGCCTGAGCCGCCAGGGCTTCGAGAACCCGGATATCCCCATCATCGAACGTGCCGGCGCTCTTGTTGACGGCTTCGATCACCCCAAGTGTCTTGTCTTTGGCCCGCAGCGGGACGCCGAGGACCGAGCGGGTCTGGAAACGCGTGAGGATGTCCACCTCGCGGAAGAAGCGGGGGTCTGTGATGGCGTCCTCGACCAGCAGGGGCTCGCGATGGGTGAAGATCCAGCCGGCGATGCTGTTGTCGGCCGGAACAGCGGTCCCGCCAAGCTCGTTGAGCGGCTGGTCGGTTGCCGCCTCGAAGTAGAGCTGATGCGTCTGTGGGTCATAGAGCAGGATCGAGGCGGCTTCACTTTCGGTGAGCTCGCGCGCCGCCTGAACGATGTTGTCGAGCAGCGCATCGAGGTCGAGCGTGGAGACAAGGTCGGTGGCGAGTTCGAGCAGGCGCGCATAGCGCCGGATGAGCTCAGGGTAGCCCTCAGATTGGGGGCCAAGGCCGGGGGGGCGCATATCAGGCTTGGCCATCGAGCACCTCCGCAGCAAGGCGTGGCAGGAACTGGGCGACATCGTGCCGGACGATCACGTCGGCGCGTTCATCCAGGTAGGTGGGTTCATGATTGATGATGATCAGGCGGGCACCTTGATTTAGGGCGTGAATGGGGAAGAGGGCAGCGGGTGTGACTTCGAGCGAGGATCCGACCACCAGGATCAGGTCGCTGGATTCGATGCACGCCTGAGCATCTTCAACCACCTGGTAGGGGAGCTGTTCTTCGAATAGGACGATGTTGGGCTTCAGGATGCCGCCGCAGGCGTTACAGAGCGGCACGGTGCCGTGCTCTGCGAACGCCTGAAGTTGTTCCCAGGCTGGGAAGCGGCGGAAGCAATCGGTGCAGGTCGCCTCCCTCAGGTGACCATGGACCTCATAGATATGCTTAGTCCCTGCGCGCCGGTGTAAGTCGTCGATGTTCTGTGTGACCACGGCATGCAGCCGGCCGGCGGCTTCGAGACGGGCAAGGGCCGCGTGTGCCGGGTTGGGCTCAGCGGCGAGGATGAGTGCCGCCAGCGGGCGCACCCAATGAAAGAAACGCTCCGGGTGGTGGCGGAAGGCCGTCAGCGTGGCGACGTCCATCGGATCGACCCGCTCCCACAGGCCGGAGCCCGGCGACCGGAAATCCGGTATCCCTGAGGGCGTGGAGATCCCGGCGCCGGTGAGGGCGACTGGCAGGCGGGCAGAACGCATCAATCCTGCTGCTCGCGTGATCAGCAATTCGAGCTCATCGGCTTGTTCAGGGGGGTCAGCTTCGAAGGGGTTGGAGTTGCTTGGCAAGATGGTCGGCCAGTTTCAGAATCTGGTCGGTCACCAGACTTTCTCGGTCCATGAGGATCAGCGGGACGCCCCCCTGGGCAGACTGATGGGCCTGCTCGGGGGCCGGTGAGATGATTCCAGCTAGGCTGATGCCTAGCTCGGATTGTACCTCGCGCCATGGCATCTGGAGGCTCGTTCGCATGCGCGTGACCAACGCCAGGTGGAACATGTGTCGGCTGAAGCCGGCGGCTTCAAGGTCGGCCAGCATTGCCTTGGCGATCACGTTGGTTGGGTAGATGGGTTCAACGACAAACACAACTCGATCACACTGAAGTAGCAGCTCCATGATGTGAGGGCGAAGGCTGGAGCCAAGATCGAGGATCAGGACGGTCGCCATCGAGGTCAGGTTGCCGACAGCCGCCTTCATCTGAGGGAACGCGCGCTCCAGTTCGATTTCATCCCCATGGAAATCGGAGAAGAGAAAGCGCACGCCGGAGCTGTGGCTTACCACCTCGGCCTCGACCGAGCGCAAGTGAATATCGTTCAAGGAGCGGGTGAGCAGGGTCCCCAGGCCCATGTCTTCGGTGAGGTTCAGATCGAGGGCCATGGTGCCGCGTCCGGGAGTCATTTCGGCAACGATGACTTGCTGGCCGCGTCGTTGAAGCGCGACACCGACGTTCATCGCCAAGGTGGTGGTGCCCACACCGCCACGGGCGCCCAGGAAGCCGATGACCGTCCCTTTTTCTCGCCCATCGGGCTGGGCCGTCGTCTGAGCGGCCCGGGCGAGGACGGCTTTCACGTGCGCTGTCAGCTCCGCCGGGTGGGTCGGTTTGGTGAGGTAGTCGTCGACGCCCGCCTCAAATCCGGCGACCTTGTCGTCCACCATGGACTTTGCAGTAAACATAATGATGGGAATATGCGAGAGGGAGGCATCGGCCCGTAGGCGGCGGGCGACTTCGTAGCCGTCGAGGTCCGGCATCATCACGTCGAGCAGGATCAGATCGGGCCGCTCCTCGGCTGCCTTGGCCAGTCCCTGGGTGCCGTTGCCGGCGACGATGATGTCGTAACCCTGCCGTTCGAGCATCAGCCCGACAAGCTTCAGGGTGTCCAAATCGTCATCAATGATCAATATGCTGGTGGCCATGGACGCGACTCCTGGCATTGGCGCCACCGCCAAGTGCGAGCAGTCTAGCACACAAGGCACGACACGAGCAAGCAAACAGCGTGGCGTTGGTGCGAAAAATGGGCGTGATCTATAATCCCGGCACCATTCTTGCACGTGATCGGTTTGCCCATGACTGTCGAGCTCTGGGGACTTGACGCAACCTTCTATCTCGGGCTCCCCCTACGCCCGATCGGCTATTTGTTCCTGTTTATCGAAGCTTCGCTGCTTCTGGCCGTGGTAGGCGCTGCTCAGCGCAGGCCTGGCGCGTCCATGCTCGGACCAGGCTGGCGTTGGCTGTTCCTCGGCTTTCTGCTGCTGGCTGCGCTGGTGGCCTCCGGGGCGCTGGTCATTCAATTCCCTGCTGCCGCCCCGCCACCGCCCGGGTTGCCGAGCGACGCCGAAGGGCCCAGGGTGCCGCTGCTGGGGGATCTTCCGTGGCTCCTGGCCGGGGGGGTGCTGGGGGTGCCTTTTGCCGGCGTCGTCGGGGCCTTCTCAGGCTTGATGCGGGCCGGGTGGGACGTGCAGCGCTTGATGACCGCAGCCACCGTGGCGCTCCAGGCCGTCTTTGTCGCCGCCCTGCTGCGCCAGAACTACAGCGGTTGGCTTGCCGCGCGGGCCCGCGAGCCTTTCTTTGCCTCGCTGGCGGGCGGGCTGATCGGCGCGGGTTTCCTCAGCCTGGAGGCTTTCGCCTACAGTGGCGGCGATCTGTACGACGGCCTCAACTTTGCCCTGGCGCGCTTTATCCCACTGTTGCTCGCCAGTTTGTCGAGCGCGGCCGTCAGCGGCGCTCTGGCGGAAGTATTCCGGCGCGGCTTTGCCGATTATTGGTACAAGCCGGTCACGATGCGGTCGGCGCCCTACAACCGGTCGCTGGCCGCCCGGCTGGTGAGCACCTTCCTGCTTGTGTTGTTTGCGGCGAGCGCCCTGGCGCTCGTCGGTGGATGGATCCTGGCCCGCGCCTCGGCCCGCGACCTGGTGCAAGGACAAATGACCAGCACGGCAGCCCAGGCCGCCGAACTCATTCCCTTCTTCATCCAATCCGGCCGCGCCTCCATTCGGTCGATCGGAGAGGATGTGCTGCCCGCTGTTCAGGCGGGCAGCCTGGACGCCAGCGAGCTTGACGCGCAACTGCGGTCGGGCTTGATGTTCCGCCAACTGGCCGTGTACGACTCGAACGGCGCGCTGGTGAGAGCTTCCCCCTCGCCCGAGGGCGTCACCGATCCGCTCTCGCTGGAGCTCGAGGCGGGTCTGTCGGCAGTCATGGAGGGAATTCCCCAGGAACTCGCCCTGTCACCGGCGCCGGGCGGGGGAACCCAGATTGTCTTTCTCTTTCCGCTATTGAGCCCCGGCGCCGCGGAACCGCTTGGCGCCGTCGCCGGCTGGGTCAATCTGCAGGCCACACCAGCCCTGGCCTCCTTCATCCGGCTGGTCGAGGTGGAGGGGCTCGGCGAGATCCTGCTGCTCGATGAGCGCGGTCGAATCCTGGTCCACAAGGACCCGGCGGTAGAGCTGCAGAACTTCCCTGTTTCCCCCACCGTCGGCGCTGCGTTCTATCCAGACACCGCGCCGGATGGCAGCCAGCGGCTCGTCTATGTGCTTCCCATCGCCGGCTATTCCTGGCAAATCGTCGTCACCGCGCCACAAAGAGAAGTGGATCGGCTGGCGCTATCGATTGCTTTGCGCCAATTTGCCGCCCTGGCCGCGATCGGCATCCTTGTGCTCGGCGCGACCTATCTCATCAGCCGCCGCCTCACGCGTCCGCTGACCTCGATGGCTGAAGTGGCCGAGTCGATCGCACGCGGCAACCTGGATCTGGCGGTTCCGATCGAAGATGAGGATGAGATCGGGCGATTAGCCACCTCGTTCGAGCGGATGCGGCGAGGCTTGCGATCCAGGTTGACGGAAATGGATATGCTGCTCACCGCCAGCCAATCCCTGGCGTCGAGCTTCGACTTGCCGCGTGTCCTGCCTCCCATCCTGGAAGGGGTGCGGTCGCAGACCGGCGCTTCGCATGTGCGGCTGGTGCTGGTCCCCGTCGATCCGGCAGTGGGGGCGCGCGAGATCTACTCGGCTGGAAAGGACCCCGGAAATTGGGCGGCGCTTGACGCCCAGATCTTCGAACTTTGCCGGGAGCGCGGCCGGATTACGCTCGAGAATCCATCACGGGCGCGCGCCGTGCTCGACCTCGAGCGGCTTCAGGCTATGCTTGAGTCCCTGATCGCGCTGCCGATCCAGCATGAAGGGAAGTATGTCGGGACGGTATGGATCGGCCATGCTGTGCCGCGAGTGCCGCCCCCCGATGAGCTGAACCTGCTCACGATCCTTGTCGGCCAGCTGGGGGTCTCGATCGCCAATGTCCGGCTCTACCATCGCGCCGAGCAAGAACGACGACGGCTCGGGGCGGTGCTCGAGGCGACCCCCGACGCGGTCCTGGTTGTGGATCGGGCCGGCCGGATCTCGCTCGCCAATCGGGCTTCCGAGACCGTGCTGCGCCAGAGCCCGGAGGAATCGATCGGCCAGCCGCTCCATCTTTCACTGCGTGTTCCGGCGCTGGTCCAGCTGTTGCTATCACCGGGGCCGGAGGGCGGAACGGCCGAGGTGACGCTCGAGGACGGGCGCGTGCTCTTTGCCGCCGTCCGCGAAATCGAGGCTGCCGAGCGCGGCTGGTTCGATCGCATCTGTGTGCTGCGTGATATCACCCATTACAAGCGGCTGGATAAGCTGAAATCGGAATTTGTCTCGACGGTGAGTCACGATCTGCGAGCGCCGCTGACGCTCACCAAAGGGTACGGGACGATGCTCTCGATGGTCGGCTCGCTCACCGATCAGCAGAAAGAATTCGTCCGCAAGATTCTGGACAGCATCGAGCAGATGTCCGAGCTGGTGGACAATCTACTCGATCTCGGCCGTATTGAGGCGGGCGTGGCCCTGCACATTGAGGAGCTGGAGATCGAGGAGGTGGTGCGGGAGGTGATCGCCACGTACCGGCCGCAAGCTGTAAACAAGCAGATCGTTCTGGATGTGATGATGGCGGAGGGGATGGAACGGATCGAAGCCGACGCCACCCTCTTGCGGCAGGCCATCGCCAATCTGGTCGACAACGGGATCAAATACACGCGCTCTGGTGGGCGGGTGATCGTGCATGCCCGCCAGCAGGATGGGCGGCAAATCATCCAGGTTGAGGACAACGGGGTCGGGGTGGCGCCTGCAGACCAAGCGCGGCTGTTCGAGAAGTTCTACCGCGCCCGGCGGCGGGAAACCCTTTCTACGCGGGGCTCCGGGCTTGGCCTGTCGATCGTGAAGTCGATCGCAGAACAACACGGCGGCAGCGTATCGCTCGAAAGCCGCCTGGGG
>JBFJVD010000024.1:0-19637 GCA_041624375.1 Anaerolineales bacterium | reverse complement strand
GAGCACCGGTCACCACGATCTTGTCTTTTGCCATGCCGTCAGCCTGCGAGAAATGGGTGAGATGCCAAACTTGAATTATAACATTCGGCTTTGGGGGAGTCGTTTCGGGCGAGGAGAAAACGCTGAGGGGCGGGGGCTAGTCGACCCAGTCCGGCAGCGGCGGCAGAATCTCGCCGCACCATGGACAGCGCACACGGTTGCGGGCGATGACTGCCTCGCAATTCGAACAGAGACGGCGTTCTTTATCCGCCATGGCGCCCGGCTCGAGCTCGGTGGCCAGCAAAGCAATGTCTTCCTGCGTGATCTGATCGGGGAGTGTGGGCTTTGAGGAGCGAGGCCGAACCGGCGGTTTGGCGGCTTGCGCAGGCACTTCGCCGACGGGGGCCGCCTCCGGGGGAGGCTCCGGAGAATCCTCGGGTGACGCGGGCGGATCGGGAAGTGGGGCCGTCTGCTTCTCGCCGTGCAATTGACGAGCTTCAAACAATTGGCGGGCTCTGTCTGGCAGCTGGTCCAGCAAAGCCTCCGGGAGTGGTTCAGCGGAGTTGGCCTGTTCGACCAGCGATCGGAAGCGCGCCGCCGATTTTGGCGCCGTCCCCCAGAGCTCGGCCAGCTCTCTTTCAAATGCAAGCAGTGTGTCCTGCGCATCGTGCTGCCGGGGGCAGAGCAGTTCGACGCCATCGCCATCCAGGCGCGGGAGACGGATCATCACGCTGCCGCATGTTGGGCAGGAAGGCTCCTGCGCCGTGGGCTTGGCCGGGGATTCGTGATCGGTACCGTCGATCAGCTCACTCAAATCAGGCTCTCACAGATAGCTTGAACAGGTGGCGTGCCTATTCGTCCGGTTCTTCGTCTGCCGGCGACGTGCTCAGGCGGAACCGGTCGCCGACCTGCGAGATGCCCCCGATGATTCGGCCGCGGTTGGCCTCCACGAAGCGCTCGGCATAGATCCGGTTGCGGAACTCGAACGCCGTCCGGCCTTCGCCGGCGTCGTTGAGCACAAGCAGCGTCGATTGCACGTAGGCCGCGTCGGGGGGCGACGGCAGCTGGCCTGCCCGGTTGAGCAGCACCAGCACGGACAGCGCGTAACCAATCACGCCGAGGATGGCGACGATCGCCAGGTCGGCGATGAGGCTCTCCTGAAAATTGACCAGGCCTGAGACCACGGCGCTCACAACAAGGACGAGCGCCACCAGACCGGCCAACAGGTGTGCAGTGAGCCGCGCCTGGCCTTCCTCTTCGCTGCGCGCCGCGGCGCGGCGTAGGCTGGCGCCGCTCAAAGGGACCTGAAAGGTCGTCCACGTCCGTCCCCCGTTTTCGTCCTCGGTCGGAACCGAGCCAGGAATGGCCAGCCGGCCTTTGACCTCGGGCGCGGCCGTGTGCGCACAGAGTTCATCCGGAAAGACGACAAGGGCGCCTTCGATGAGCACCCGATAGCGTGTGCCTGCGGCGGGCTCGAAACCTTCCGTCTCAAGGATCGGCTCAGCCTCGTCGACTTCCGCAGCGGAGTCCTCGATCTCTTCCGGCGGTGCCTCAACAGTCTGCTCCGGGGCAGGCGCCCTCGCCGTGGAATTTGCCTCGGCTCGGGCAGAAACCTCGGCGACCAGATCATCGATCGACTGGCCCGGTTTGGCTTCGCTGTCTGCGGCTGCTTCGACCTCCGGCTCGTCGACCGCACGCTCAGGGCTCTCCTCGGGCTGGACAGGTTCAGCCTCTTCCTCTTCCTCCGTATCTTCGAGGAGCTGATCTTCATACTCCTGGGCGAAGGGCCGAACGCGCTGTGGTTGCGGGTCGTCGACCTCCACGTCTTCGGGCGCTGCCGCAGGTTCTCGACTGGCGGCCAAACTTTCCCTGGCAGCCTCCGCCTCGGCGAGGACGTCCTCAAACAGCCCTTCGATATCGACCTCGACGTTGGGTGGGCCTTCGGCGGAGGCGTCCGGCTCTTCCGCTTCCTGGCTGGGTGATTCGCCGTCTGCGGCGAGCGTTGCTTTGCCGTCGGGCTCCGTGGTGGGAGCCATATCCACATGCGCAGCTTCTCCCCCGGAGGCGACGTCGTCTGCCGGGGGGGCGGCGCCGTCGTCCTCGGCCGATGGACCGGCCTCAAGGGGCCCCTCTGCCTGGCGCTCGATCGATTCGGCTTCTGTCGGACGTTCCTTCACAGCCCAGCGGGCGATGGCTTCCGGCCACGCCCACTGGCGCAGGGCGAAGCCTCGGGTTTGCGGGTATTCCTCCGGGATCTGACCATAAAGCACGCGCTCGCCGCCTTCTTCCACGACGAAGGCCGAATTGCAGTTGCGGCAGCGAACGTAGTCGGGAAGCTCCTCGAGGTGGACGACGATGAGCAGTTCGGCGCCGCAAATGGCGCAGCTCACGTCGATGAAATCGATATCACTGAGGTTCGCTTTAGGTGCTGGCGACATGGACTGCTTGCCCTGAAGATTTTCTCCGTACCCATGTTGACTCTAGCACAGGCGTAAGTGCGGGGCAATGTGACGGGGGTTGGGCTGCGTTCATGGGCTCCAGTATGGCTGCCAGTCGCAGTAGTCGTTCTCTGTCAGGCGGCGCAGATCGCTGCCGTCGGGGCGGATGAGGTAGATTTCGCAGCCATTGTCGTCGCGGTAGAGATCGTAATACGCCGTGATGACGAGCCAATTCCCGTCCGGCGAATAGCCGGGTGCAAGGTTGTTCCCGCCGTTGGTGATTTGGCGGCCGGGCCCGCCGCTGACATCGAAGAGCCAGATTTCGCGGTCCCAGGGCTCGCCAATGTAGGTGGCCAGTGTCTGCCCATCCGGCGACCAGTCGTTCCGGCCGCGCAGGCCCGGTTGGTCGGTCACCTGGCGCAGCGTAAGGTCGGCCAGGGTGAGAATGAAGAGCTGGATCTCACCTGTTCGGTCGGAAGCATGCAGGATCTGGGTTCCATCCGGCGACCAGGCCGCGTCCCAGGCCTGGCCGACCAGGAAACGCGCGTTTGAGCCGTCGCGGTTCATGAGCCAGAGGCTGCTGGATTCACCGTCGGCGCGGGTGAAGACGATCTGTCCCCCGTCGGGCGAAACGGCAGGGGCGTACGCGTCGCCGAACGTCGTAAGGCGTTCGGCGGGTCCGCCGGCCAAATTCAGGGCATACAAGTCGTAGTCCCCGGTGACGTTGGAGGCGTAGAGGATGGACGAACCATCGGGAGCGAAGGTCGGATACAGATGGTCGGCGCCCTCTGCGGTCGTCAGGCGCCGGTACCCGCTGCCATCCGCGTTCATCAGGCAGAGCTGGTTGAGATCCGATTGGCCGGACAACTGGCAGGTGTAGACGATCTGGCCGGCCGGCTGCGGGAGCGGGGTCGGCGAGGGCGGCGCGGTGGGAGCCTGCGCGGTGAGTGCGGCCAAGGTGGCGGCGACGGAGTCCTGCGCTGATTGGGTCGGCGTGACGGCGACCGTCGATGGGAGCTGTGGATCCTCGACAGCCGGTGGCGCGAGCAGCAAACGGGAGGCGATCAGGCCGCAGAGGATCAGGCTGAGCAGGGCGATGCCGGCGCCGATCGCCGGCAGGAGCCAGCGTGGGATTTCCATGGCAGTAAGTCTAACGCACTTTGCGTAGGCATTCCGTGGGTTGAGAGTCAGGTTTGTGCAGATTGACTTCAATGCCTGGGATGTTAGACTGTCTGGAATTCCCTGAGATATGGGCGTTCCCTCCAACCGAAGAACGCAGCGCAACGCGTGCACGCTTGGTGCAAGCTTGTCAGATTCGCGTTTCGGCCAGTCGCGCGGGAAGAGCCCCCGAGGAGACAAACCGATGAAGCTTCCCTCCCTTCGCCTCATGCTTACGTGGCTGTTGCTGCTGGCCTTTACGCTGGCGCCAGCGGCCTCGGCAGCGGCAGCGCCGCGTCCGACGGTGGATCTACAGATCCTTTCCGTATCGGACTGGCATGCGCAGTTGGATCCGCTGTCAGTGTTCGGCGTCGGCAATGTTGGTGGCGCGGCTGAACTCTCCGCCTACTTCCAGATGGATCGCGCGATCAATCCCAATACGCTCACGCTGACCGCCGGCGACGCCTATGGCGCCTCACCCCCGCTATCGAACTTCTTCGAGGAGAGGCCGGCGGTGGAGGCCATGAACCTGATGGGGTTCGACGCCGACACCTTCGGCAACCACAACTTCGATCGTGGGATTGCCCACCTGCAGCAGATGATCGACCTGGCCGATTTTCAGTACGTCTCCGCTAACCTGCGGAACGTCAATGACAACCTCACCGGGGTCAAGCCGTTCGAGATCTTCGAGGTCGGCGGCGTGAAAGTGGCCGTGATCGGTATCACCAATCCAGAGGCGCCGACGCTGGTCTTCCCCGGCAATTTCGGCACGATCGAGGTCACCGATCCCATCCCGGCCGCCAACCAGGCGCGCGCCCAGGCCCGACGGGCGGGGGCCAAGGTCTTCATCCTGCTGACGCACATGGGCGTTACCGGGTTTGATCCGGTCACGGGCGAGGCGTTCGGCCCGCTCATTGACCTGGCCAACAATATCGGCGGCTTCGACCTGATCCTGGGCGATCACACCGACGTCCAGTACTCGGGCATCCACAACAACGCGCTGGTGGTCGAGAACCGCAGCAAGGGCCTGACCTACGCACGGATTATCCTCTCCGTCGATCCGCGCAACGGGCGCGTCGATGCCCGCAGCGCTGAATTCGTCACGCCCTTCAGCAGTGCCGTCACGCCAGACCCGGCCATCGTGGCCTTGCTCGCTCCCTACCGCACAGCCCTGGCGGCCGTCTTCGACGGGGTGATTGGGGTGGCCACGGACCTCTTCCCACGTGGCGGCAACATCGAGCGCCTCGGTGAGGTGGCGATCGGCAACCTGATCACCGACGCGATGCGTCTGCGCTATGGCACGCAGTTGGGCTTCACCAACGGTGGTGGCATCCGATCGCCGTTCCCATCGAGCTATCTGCCGGCCGATTTGACCCTGCGCCGGACGACCCCAGGCTACGCGCCCGGGCCACCCTACGACCTCGTGGTGGGGGATGTCTTTACGGTGCTCCCATTCGGCAATTCGGTGGTCACCCGCAATGTGACCGGCGCGCAGCTCTACGCGGTGCTTGAGCACAGCGTGGCGATCATTCCGGGGGCAAACGGCCGCTTCGGCCAGATCTCCGGTTTCAGTTTCGTCTATGATTCGGCGCTCCCCGTTGGAGCGCGGGTCATTTCGGTGACGCTGAATGACGGCACGCCGATCCTGCCGGATGGCACGGTCTACAGCTTTGCCACCAACGATTTCGTTAACGCCGGCGGCGACGGCTATACGATGCTCGTCGACGGACAGGGCACGACGCGTGAGGTGATGGCGGACGTGGTTCTCGAGTACATCGAGGGGCTCGGTACGATCACCCCGACGATCGAAGGCCGGATCACGGATCTCTCCCGGCCATAGCTCGCCCGGGTCATTCCAGGGCGAGTCGCCGTTTCTCGTGCAGCCCCCCGGGCCTTTCGGGCCGGGGGGCTTTCTCCGCCTTGCACGCCACCTACGCTTCAACGTCTTAATCTATAATGTGGAGAGGTTCGTCGCGAGCCTTTCCCTTGGTTCCGCCTTGACTTCAGCTTGACAGGACGATGCCGTGGACCATTCCCATGCCACCCGCCTGCACATCCTCCAGGGCCCTTCCGCCGGCCAGACCGTCGACCTCATTCTGCCGAACACCGTGATCGGCCGGGACCCGGCTCAAGGGGTCGACGTCATCCTGGCTTCGCCGAAGATCTCCCGGCGGCACGCCTCCATCCGGCGCCAGGGTGAGGATTGGTTTATCCAGGACCTGGGCAGCAGCAATGGTACGGTTCTGAACGGCGAGCGTCTGGGCGCAGACCCGGCCCCCTTGCAGTCCGGCGATCGTGTCGAACTGGGGACCGAGGTCATTCTCGAGTTCCGGATCGACCAGGTCGACGGCGGGTCTGAGCAGGCGGGCCAAATGGCCACGCGCGTAGAAGGCTACGAGGTTACGCGTCTCGAAGCCGAAGAGCCGGAGGTGGTGGCGGTGGTGGAGCCGCCCCAGCTCACGGTGATCATGGCCGGGTCTGAACCGGTCAGCTTTACGCTGGAGAAAGACACCTACCTGGTTGGCCGTGGGGAGGGGAACGACATCCCCATCGAGTCGGGGCTCGTCTCCCGGCGTCATTTCCGGCTTCTGCGGGTCGACGGTGGCTTCAGCGTCGAGCCGCTTGCGGAGGCGAAGAACCCTCTCTATTTCGAAGGCCGCCCACTCACCGGAAATCAACGCTTGCATCACAACGATGTGCTTCGCATCGGCGCGCCGGATGATCCGGCCCCGATGGTGACGCTGGTCTATCAGTCTCCCGCCGAAGCCATGGAGCGCCAAGAAGCCGTTCCAGTGACCTTCGGAGAGAAGAGCGTCCTGCAGCTGGGCCGCGATTCGACCAACGACGTGGTGATCGACACACCGACGGTCTCCCGCTTCCATGCCCAAATCGAGCGCATCGGGCAGCGCTTCCGGATCCGCGACCTGCGCAGTTCGAACGGCACCTTTGTGAACGACCAGCGGATCGAGGACGACGTCTGGCTTCAGCCGAACGATGTGGTCCGTGTAGGCCAGCATCGATTCGTGATGGGCGAAGACGCCCTCTCGTTGTACGACGAAACCGGCGGGGTGCGCGTCGACGCCATCAACCTGAACAAATGGGTCCGCAAAGACCTCAACATCCTGCAAAACATCTCGCTCGTCTTCCAGCCGCGGGAGTTCATCGTCATCGTCGGCCAGAGCGGGGGCGGCAAGTCGACCCTGCTCGACGCCATCGCCGGCTACCGTCCTGCCACGCACGGCAAGGTGCTGGTGAACAACGTCGACGTGTACCGCAATTTCGATGTCGTGCGCGATCAGATCGGTTACGTGCCGCAGCGCGATATCATCCACCGTGAGCTGACTCCCTATCAGGCGTTAGATTACGCTGCCCAGCTGCGGATGCCGGCCGATACGACCAAGGATGAACGCCACAAGCGCGTGATGCAGGTGCTGAACGATCTGGATCTGGCCCACCGCAGGGACGTTCCGGTGAGCGGCCTGAGCGGCGGGCAGCAAAAGCGCGTTTCGATCGGCGTTGAGCTGCTCACCGAACCCGGCCTCTTCTTCCTCGATGAACCGACCTCCGGCCTCGACCCGGGAACCGAAACTGCGCTGATGCAGCTGATGCGCCGGCTGGCGGATCAGGGCCGGACGATTGTGCTTGTCACCCACGCCACCAAGAACGTCATGCTCGCCGACAAGGTTCTCTTCCTGGCGCGGGGCGGATATCTCACCTGGTTCGGGCCTCCCGATGAGGCGTTGGCCTACTTCGACCAGTACCGCTCCGATCGCGAGCGGCGGACTTCGGCGATGGAATTTGATCAGATCTACGCCATCCTGGAGCAGGCAGATCGCGGCTCACCGGCCGAATGGGGCGAACGCTACATGCAGACGGCCGCCTACCAGCAGTACGTCGTCGAGCCGATGTACAGCCAGCACCAGATCGCGCCGGAGCAGTCGCACATCGAAGTGCCGACGGCGCCCAAACCGATCAAAGCGCAGGAGTCGAAGAAGAGGGTCTCGTCGCTGCGGCAGTTCTCGATTCTCTCGCGGCGCAATTTGAGGATCCTGAGTCGCGATCGGACGAGTCTGCTGTTGATGTTGCTGGCGGCGCCACTCGTCAGCATGCTGGACGTGCTGATCGCTTTCATGGTGGGACGCAACGTCTTCGACTATGTCGATGGCGACGGCGGCGACATTGTGATGAGCTTCTTCCTGCTGATCATCTTCTCCATGTTCGTCGGCGGCCTCTCACAGATGCGCGAGATCGTAAAAGAAAAAGAAATCTACAAGCGTGAGCGGTTGGTCAACCTGCGGGTGATTCCGTATGTCTCGTCAAAGGTCTGGGTGGCCGGCATGCTGGCGATCTATCATGCGACGGCCTACATCACCATTCATTACCTGGCCTATGAGATGCCCGGCGGCGCGATGGAATTCGGGCTCATGCTGGTTTCGATGGTCTTCCTGGCGATGGCCGGCATGATGCTCGGGCTGCTGACATCGGCGATTGCACCCAGTTCGAACGCCGCCCCGATGCTGGTGATCTTGTTGATCATGCCCCAGATCGTCCTGAGCGGCGCGCTCGTCCCGCTGCCCGGAACCGTGAGCGCCCCGGCGGCCACCCGCTGGACCTTTGAGGCCTTCATGAGCATCACCGGCGTGGGTTCCGACGTCGCCCGAGATGTCTGCTGGGCGCTGCCGGAAGACCTGCGCAAAGCGATGACGCTGGAAGAGCGCACCAATCGTTGCAACTGCATGGGCCTTAACGTGCTCGATCAAGAGTCCTGCAACTTCCCCGGAAATGGCCAGTTCTACGACGAGGTCATCGAGCAGGAGCGGCCGATCGAGCCGCCTCCACTGCGAGAGGCGCCGCCGGAACCCGAAATCCCACCAGCCCCGGAGCAACCGGCGGATCAATCCGATTCGGTGGCGATGGCGGAGTACTTCGAAGCCCTACAGGCATATCAAGATGAAGTCGACGCCATTCAACAAGCCTACAAGGCCGATGTGGAAGCCTATCAAGGCGAAGCCGCAGTATTTGAAAGCGCGATGGTCGCCTACCAGGAATCGCTCTTCGAATGGCAGGCGAAGCGCGGGGCCGCGGTCGGCCCAGCCGAAGGTACGATCGAAGTCTTCTACACCGATTTCGGCTGGAGCTACGTCGACAAGAACGATACATCCGCCTTCTACACCAAGATCCTGCGAGCCTGGGGGGCGCAGGGCTTGATGATTGTGGTCATGATCGGCGCAGTGCTCTATCTGGTGAAGCGCAAAGATGTTATCTAGGCCCCGCACACCCCTCTCCGCCGTCATGGCCCTCGCGCTGCTGGCCCTTGCCTGCAGCGTTGGGTCGGGAGGCGATCAGCAGGCTACCGTGGATGCGCTAGCCGCCTCCGTCGCCGGCACGGCGACGGCAGCTGCGGAGGGCGAGATCAGCTCGGCCGACCGATTGCTCACCGCTCAGGTTGAAGCGACCGAGCAGTTCCGCCTCGCGGCGGCTTCCCAGACCGCAGAAGCCAGCTTAAGTGAAGCTGAATTGGCGGCTACCGCGACGGCGTTCGCCCCCTTTGCGGCCGAACTGCCAACCTACGGAGTCGATCCGGCGTCGGGGCGGCCGGCCTGGATCCATCCGCCGGTTCGCTTCGAGCTCGAAGGCTTTATGCAAAATGATGCGCAGAACCAGTTCATCGGAACGGTGGTCCGCGACTTCGTCCTCTCCGCTGACCTCACCTGGGACACCCAATTCGGCACCTCCGGCTGCGGGTTTGTGCTGCGCTCCGACGGCAATGAGGAGGCGCCCAATCACTATCTTGTGATCGCCACCCGGGCCTCCCTGGGCCACATCATCTTCACCACCCAGGCCAACGGGGAGGTGGCGTACGTGAAGGACATCTTCCCGGGCAGGGAGGATCCTGAGTTCGACTGGCAGAACGGCTCGACAAACCGGCTGACGATCGTCGGCCGCGGCCTGTTGTTCGAGATCTACACGAATGGAGTTAAGGTGGGCGAGGTGACCGGCGGAGAGCCTCCTTTGCCTCCTGTCTCGCTCCCGCCGCCGCCGACACCGACCGGCAGCCCGGATGATGAGGCCCTGGCGGCTTATCAGGCTGAGCTGGAAAAGTACGAAGAAGAGATCACGCAGGCGCGCGGTGCTTTCCGATCGCAGCAGAGTGCGTACGACAAGTACAACACGAAGTTCGAGCGCGGCTTCGTCGCCATGGTCGCACTTAGCGAGTCGGGGCGGACGGTCTGCGAGTTCAACAACGCCTGGCTCTGGCGAATCGAACCCTAGCGGCCTGCGGATCTCGGCTTCACCTCTCCGTTGTCGAATCTCCCTCTGCAGCAGCTTCGCGCTTAAATGCTCGCAGGAGATCCTCGACCTGCTCATCTTTGAGGTCGCCGGTCGCTGACTCGGCTCCCAAATCGAGGTCCAGAGCACCCCGCGATTCGAGCATCCCCTCATCAATAAGCCGGTCGATCGCGTAAGCTCGCGCCTGCATGCGCTCGGTCTTCTCTTCAGTGCCTTCGAGGATCTGTTCCATATCGGACAGTTCATCGGAAAGGCCGGCGAGCGTCTCCTGGATTCTGACCTGCGCTTCGGCCGCGCTGAAGCGCGCCGCGATGACCTCCTGGCGAGCGTAAAAGGCCTCCAGCTTGCTTGATAGCTGGCTCTCGATGAGCCCCAGGCGCTGCTCCTCGAGTTCAACGTCTCGCAAGTTCTCTTCGAGCACGCGCAATTGAGTCACCGCCGCCTGCCGGCGTTGAAGCAGCAGCCGGGCGATGTCGTCGCGGCCCTGCCGAACGGCGCCGCGGGCTTCCTCCTCGAGCGCCTCGACCTTCTCCCCAAGGTTGCTCGCCTTTTCGCTAAGACGCTGATGCGCCTGCTTGAGTTCGCTGATGCCCAGCTGAATCTTGGCCAGCAAGTCATGGTGACGCTGGAACGTATTCGCGTAGCCTTGACGGGGGTCCTCGGCGGGGGTGAGCAGCCCGGACATAAGGCCCCGGAGAACTCGCGCGCTGCGACGCAGCAACCCTGCCATGCTGTCCTTCCTGCCCAAAGCCTGCCGACGACGCTAATTGGCGCTCGCTGAGAGTTCGACTCGCTCGGCTGATCCCTCAGCGGCCAGCCTGCGCCGGTTTCGCTGGACACGCCAGTAGTAAGCCCCAAGCGCGCCCATCGCGGCCAGGGTGATCAATCGCATGGTGAGTGCTTCCAGGCTGCGCGAGCTGATCAAGATCCCGGGGTCCGTGAGGAAGTTCGCCCCAAGGTAGGCGGCGATCACAACCAGTGTGTACCCGACGGCCATCGCCGGGGGAAAGACGAACGCAAAGGCCAGAACCATCGGATAGTAGAAGATGAAGAACGGGCTCTCCATCCCGGTCCGGCCTTGCCAGGCCAGGACGATCAAGGTGATGATCGCCGTGTCCACGACGGCCACCAGGAGCAGCAGGCTTCGATTTGCCGGGCGCTCCATCAGGTAGCGGCCATGGACAAAGAAGTTGATCCCCATCAAGACGACGACGAAACCGATGGCCAGGGCCAGCTCGGCAATGCTCTCTGCCGCCCAGAGGGCGATGAGTGCACCCGCCAGGATGACGAACCAGCGCGCCCAGATCATAACCGCCTGACCAAAGAAGATATCCTCCGCCGCCTCTTGCTCTGGCATCCGCATGTTCTGCATCGCATTTTTCCTTTCGATGGCACCCCGCTGTACCGACGTCGTCAGGCGCGGGCAGGTCGCCGGGCCTGACGCTTCTGGATCTGCTCCATCAGCTGCTCCCGCGTTTCCTCAGCTGCACGGCGCCGGTGATTCTCAATGCGCCAGTAGAGGTTTCCGCAGAAGGCAACGCCACCCAGAATGATCAGCCGCGCAAGCAGGATCTGCAGGTTATCCAGGCTTGCATCGACACTGGCCAGCCCGATCAACCCGTAGAACCCCAGCATCCCTCCGGTATAGAGAAAGGTCAACATCGTGGGAAACGCTACGGAAAGCGCGAGCAGCGCGGGGAAGTAGAAGATGAAGACATCGGAACTGAACCCGCCGCTCGACAGCACCAGGACGGTGATCACGGCCAGGTCGGCAGCGCTGGCGCCATAGACAACAATGCTCAGTGTCCGGCGCCGCATCAGCAGCTGCGCATGCAGGTAGAAGTTTGCGACGGCGAGCAAGAGGATGACGAGCACCTGCACACGCAGTTCCGCAAGGCTGTCAGCATTCCAGACCGCAAGCAGCAAACCAGCGCCGACCAGGATCCAGCGGGCCGTGATGACCACGCCCTGGCCCCAGGCCAATTCCTCGGGCTTGACTTCAGGAATGAGGGGTTGCGTCTTTTCCTTCTTCTCGGCCACCTGTACACCCTCCTTGGAAGTGGTGGATCCCACATTCGGGATCGTCGCCGCGATGCCGCCGAACCGGCGGACGGCGTTTCATCAGCAAGAGACCCTTGTCGCCTTCAGCTTGTATCTCCTTCCGTCTCGCTCGGCGCGGCCTGCTTGAGGGCAGCCAGCTCGTCTTCCACCGACCGGGCGATCTCGATTTCGCGCAGCTCACGGTCTACCCGATCTTCAACCCCGGCGAGCGGTTCAAGCGCTCCGCTCTCCAATAGGGCATCCAACGCGGAGGCCCTAGCGCGCATTTGATCGGTCTTCTCCTCCGCCCGGCCGAGCGCGATGCTGAGTTCCGTGAGCTCACCGGAGAGTCCGGCGAGTGACTCGTGCACCCTCACCTGGGACTCGGCCGCGGTGTAGCTTGCCGACATGACCTGCCGGCGGACCTTGAATTGATCCACCCGGGCTGCAAGCTGCCGTTCGGCGGTCGCCAGCCGCTGCTCCTCCGCTGCGATCTCCGTCAGCTGGTCGCCGAGGGCTTCAATTTCAGCGAGGACGGTGTGCTTTCGCTCGAGGGTCTGGCGCGCCAGGTCCTCCCGGTTGTGGCTCAAAGCCTGGCGGGCCTGATCCTCCAATCTTGGGATGCGCTTGCGGAGCTTCTCTGCCTGGAGCTCGAGCTGGCGCTTGGATGTGGCGACATCTACCAGCCCTTGCTTAACCCGCCTCAGCAGCAGCTGCTGTTGCTCATAGGCATATTCGAGCACCTCGCGTGGGTCTTCTGCCCGGTCGAGTACCGTCTTCGTCTTCATCCTGAAGAGCATGGCGATCCTCGAGAAAATGCTCATGACTCACCTCGCTGATCCGTCATGTGGAAAACAGGACTCTTTGTCCGTTGAAGCTGCTTCCTCCTCCGCAGCCTAATGCCCAGGTGTTACCGCGGCATCTACGAAAGCGTTAACCGGTCAATCCCCAACCCGATCAAAGGGCGGGAAGGCCGATCCTGAATTCTCGAGCAAGCAGGGAGAGAGTGGAAGCGATCAGGTGTGGAGCGGCGGAGAGGCTGCGGAGCTCGATGTGGCGAGCGGGCACCGGGCTCGAGCGGCATGTTGTCCACGGCTCGCGTTCATCGCCGCAGACGAGTCTTGCAGTGAGTTTAAGGCCGAACACCAACAAGTCAAGAGGGAGGTGCGCGTGCCCGGTCCTACCAAATCTAAAGCGCAGCGGCAGCCCAATTTGGTGCGTCCTTCAGGCAGAGAGCAGTCCTCTCGATCGATGATCGGAGCCGACTCGGTTACACTGTCTTGTGTTTGAGCCTTTCGATGAATGGCAGCTCTTGAAGACGAGTCCTCAAGAGGGCGTGCCTCAACGAGGGCGATCGACCTCAGATCGCTTTGGATTCAATCTGAACATCAACGAGATGGATCAGCCGACCATGAAGATGCGTCGATGAAGCGTCTTGGGCTTGTGAGACTCCGCGTCGTGATTGCTCGAAGGATGGGGAGGGCAGTTGGATGACGCCTGAAATCTTAGTTGTGCTCGCTCTCCTGCTTCTGGCCATTGTCCTCTTCGTTTCCGAATTGCTGCGCCCTGACCTCGTGGGGCTGCTCATGCTCGTCTTGCTGGCGGTGACAAGGCTGGTCACGCCGCAGGAGGCCATTTCGGGGTTCAGCAGTCCGGCTGTGGTTACCGTCTGGGCGGTGCTCATCCTGAGCGCTGGCCTGGCGCGCACAGGCGTAGCAAGCATCATCGGGCAACGGCTGCTCCGGATCACCGGCACGGGCGAGATGCGCCAGATCGTAATCATTATGCTGGTCGTTGGAGCCCTATCCGGCTTCATGAATGATATCGGCGTGGCGACGCTCATGCTGCCCATCGTCATCATTCTGGCCCGTCAGACGGGGCGCGCCCCCTCCAAGCTGCTCATGCCGCTGGCCTTTGCGGCCCTGCTCGGTGGCCTCATCACCTTGATCGGCACACCACCGAACATTCTCATCAGTGACGCGCTGGGTCAGGCGGGATTGCCGCCGTTCAGGATGTTTGACTACGCGCCGACCGGTATCCCCGTTCTCCTGGCCGGGGTGGCCTTTATGGCCTTGTTTGGGCGTCGTCTCTTGCCAGACAGAGACATCGCCAGGGAAACAGCGCGAAGCGGGCGTGGCAAGCTCGAGGAGGCCTACGTCTTAAGGGAAAGGATGTTCTTTCTTCAGCTGCCGCCAGAGTCCCCGCTCGCTGGCATGACGTTGTCGGAAGCTCGCCTGGGCTCGGCGCTGGGGATCAACGTCATCGGCATCTTTCGCCCGGACAACGATCAGCTTGCTCCTGGCCCGGGTGTGGTTCTGCAGGGCAATGACCGCCTGCTTGTCTCCGGCCAGCAAGAACGGCTGAGGGAACTCGTCGGCCATCATCAGCTGCTGATCGAGGGCGAAGGCGTCAATCTTGAACGTCTCGTTTCGACGGATGTGGAATTGGCGCAGGTGGCCCTCGATCGACAATCTTCTCTGGTGGGAACCACGCTGCGGTTGACCGATTTTCGTCGCAGGTTCGGCCTGAACGTGCTCGCCATTTTGCGCGGCGGCGAATCCCACCGCACACGGCTGCGGGACATGGAGCTGATGGACGGCGACGTCCTGCTGGTCCAGGGACCTCAGACTCGGATCGATGGCCTGAGAGTGGAGCCCGGACTGTCTGTTTCTGAAGCCCAGGAGACCGAGATCTTCGCACTGGGGGAACGCCTCTTCGCGGTACGCATTCCGCCCGATTCGAGCCTGGCCGGCAATTCACTTTCGGAAAGCAGGCTGGTGGATGCGTTCGGCCTGACGGTGCTTGGCATTGTGCGCGACGGACAGACCCGCCTGATGCCGGAGGGGCATGAAACCCTTGAACCCGGCGACACACTGCTGGTCGAAGGGAGATCGGACTACCTGCTGGCGCTGCAGGGTCGCGAAGAATTGGTGATCGAAGGGCAGCCTGAAATGGATCTTGCCTCACTCGAGACCGAAGAGATTGGCATGAGCGAAGTGATGCTTTCGCCGCGGACGCAGCTTGTGGGGAAGACCCTCCAACAGATCCGCTTCCGAGAGAAGTACGGTTTGAGTGTAGTCGCCATTATGCGTGCCGGACGGGCGATCCGATCGCACATCGGCGGTCTCGCATTGGAATTTGGCGATGCCCTTCTGCTGTATGGCCACCGGGACAACCTCAAGGTGCTGGCGACGGATCCAGATTTCCTGGTCCTTGAAGAGGGTCTGCAGGAGGCGCCCCGCTACCGAAAGGCTCCGCTTGCGGCCCTGATCATGGCGCTGGTGCTGACGACCGTCTTCATCGGCTTGCTCCCTATCGCCGTTGCTTTCTTGATGGGCGTTGTGCTCATGATCATGACCGGATGCATCCAAATGGATGAGGCCTATCGCGCCATTGAGTGGAAGGCGATCTTCCTCATTGCTGGCATGCTGCCGTTGGGCATTGCGCTCGAGAGCACCGGCGCCGCCAGATTCCTGGCGGAGGCGGTGGTCTCCTTCGTTGGCGGCCTGGGCCCTACTGCGGTGATGGCGGCCCTCTTTGTGCTTGCGGCGTTGGCCTCTCAGGTGATGCCCAACCCGGCGGTGGCGGTCTTGCTGGCCCCGATCGCGCTCAACACGGCGGCCGACCTCGATGTATCCCCTTATCCACTGATGATGGCGGTGGCCATCTCGGCTTCGGCGGCGTTCCTGAGCCCGGTGGGCCATTCGGCCAACCTGCTCATTATGGGCCCCGGTGGCTACCGCTTCCGGGACTACACGCGGGTCGGGGCGCCGCTGACGCTGGTCGTCCTCGTGGTTGTTATCTTCGTCGTACCGTTCTTCTGGCCCTTCTAGTCGAGCAGCCAGACTGCCGGCCCGACCGGCCTCGTGCCTGTCCGCAGTTCGATTTCTCGAATGCTCTTGGATCTCTCCATGAACGCGTTCGCCCCCTCGACTCGCAGAGGAGATCAGCGGATGAGCGAGTTTACGAAGCGGGTGGCGCGGATCGCGTTCAGGCGAGAGCCCTGCACGCGGTCGGCCCTCTGATCCCCCGGTTCAGCCGAGTGCACCAATGGCTCGCTTATAGCGTTCCGCGGATCTCTCGACCGCGCGCGGCGCATCAGATTCGATCTCCAACTCGAAGAAATGGCCATAGATCCGATCAAACTTCAGTGGTTTGAGCCGCTCGACAATCCTGTCAATGACCGGGGCCGATAAAGGGATGAAGTTCGGAAAACTGTACATGAACGAAACATGCTTGCGATCCGGGGCCACATAGAGGGTATCTCCCGAGAGCAGCACCCCCTTGCCCTCCCCGCCGTCCGGCCATAGGAGGACCGTCGAGCCATCGAAGTGCCCGCCGCAGCGGTGCAGCGAGACACCCTCGGTCAGGTTGAGCGACTCCCCTCCCCAGAACTCGATGACGGGGTCGGGCCGCTGGACCCATGGCCGGTGGTCGGCGTGCAGATATATGGGTGCGTTGTCAAACGCGCGGCTCCACTCGACCATACTGCCGAAGAGGTGGGGATGGGACATGGCCAGACTTGAGACTCCACCCAGCTCCTCGACTGCCTTGACCGTGTTCTCATCGAGAAGGCTAATGTAGTCCCAGAGGACATTGCCTCCCGCCCCCTGCACCAGCAGGGCGCGCTGCCCGATGGCGAACTTCGGTTCCGTGCCGATCCCCGTCAACCCAGGTTCGAGCGGCCGGAGCTCGTTCCGGTGGTCGAGGGCCAATTCATCCATGGTGGTCCAGGATTGGCCTCGAGGGTTGACGAATTGACGATCATCATCGCAGATCGGGCAGCGGGTCGGCGGCTTCTCGCTTTCAGCGTACTGATGCCCACAGGTGATGCAGATGTAATTCGGCATTTAGCTCACTCCTGCGCTGCGCTGTCTCCAAGTGCTCGACCCGCCGCGACACGTTTCCCTGGATGCAACCACTGGATTAACGATCTTCTGCCCTTCCTGACAGTGGACGATCCAGCGGAGTTGGAAGAGAGGCTGGAAAGCCCTAGGGCATGGATACCCGCCCGCACATCACGCCCCCAGCATGGATGGCGGCGATCTCCCATGTGATTGCCATTGGCTGGCGCGACAGGCCGACATCCTCCGGCTTGATCTGCTCATTGAGCCTACCATTCGGGCCGATATCCCGACGCGCTTCCCATTCGCCCTGGACCTGCTCATCGTCTGCACTCGCAGAGTAGAGGATGACAGGTCGCTCTCTCGGTTCGAGTCCCGCCAACCTGAGCGAGAGCTGTCCAGCCGGATTCACGCCGAGATCCATGGATGTGCTGCCGCCGGGCGGGTCGCACGCAACGCCAAATACATCCTGTACGGTTGCTTCAGGCAGGGTGGATGTCGGCTCAGGCTCGTCGTCCACAAGCAGGCCGCATGCGATCAGGTTGATAAGCAGGCCCACCAGCGGCAATAGGTTTGGGCTTGTCCGAGGAAGCTGGGCGATCATCTCGTCTCCTTGTTTATCTATCTGGCGCGATTCCCAGAGGCAGCATGCTCCTCAGGTGCCTTTTGCAGCTTCTTCAGAGCAGGACTGGCGGAGACGAAGTCGGCCTCGCGGGCGACGGCCCGATGACCCATCAGGGGGGAGGGGAGAAGGTCTGCCAGCTGAAGATCAATGTGCCGGGTACCCAGGAATGCGTCTTCAGCCAGCCGAGGCGACCCTCGCCTGTCTGGAAGCAGTTCCAGAACGTCTCGGCCATGGGCAGCAGGGCAAGTTCGTCGTGGGTGCCCGATGGGAAGGCACAGTCGGTCTTCGGCGGAGGGTCCTGGCTCTGATAGGCGATGCCGAGCGACCGAACCAGGGTGTTCCCGAGCGCGATCACGGCCCATTGCGCGGTCGAAGCGGTCTCAATGACCTCGAATTGGACATCGGCCTTCGGGTCGCTGCAGGCGAGTTCGACCCCTTCGTCGAGATCAAAACACAAGTTGGCGCCGAGCTCGACGGATTCGCCGCCAGAAAGATAGAGCGGCGTTGAAGTCGGCAGGGGCGATGGGGAAGGGGGCTGATCAATGGTTGCTGTTGGGGCTTCGGTCGGATCGGGCATTGCGGTAGGCTGCGCGGGTATGGGACTCTCCGTCTCGGTCGGGGGCGGGGGGGAGAGGGTCGGCAGATTGCAGGCGAGGCTGGCGGCAAGCACGGCGGCGATGGCAACCAGACGATGGAGTGGAGAACGTGACGCTGGCATCTTGCCCTCCATGGCAGCGAAGGTAGATTCGCGGGAGAGTGTAGCAGAGGCGTTCCTGGGCGGCGAGGCGCTTGTCCCTCAGTCCCCAACAAATCGGTGGAGGCTCGGCCCAAGGATCGTAAAGCCGACCGCTCCGAGCGCGACTACACCGAGGGGCAGCAGATTTGCGATGCACATGGCGGCCAGCGTCCCCACTCGAGAGGGCCGCTCCAGCTTGAGTTCGCGGAGGATACATGCGCTTCCGCGTATCAAGCATCGCTCGAAGGCAATGGCCGCGGGAAACGCACTTCCATGGACCGCTCGATCCGCTTGCCCATCGCCGCGCCGAAGAGCCCTTGGAGTAGAAAGGCCAGGATCATGCCACCGACACCCGTCGCGATCGAAGGCAAGGCATCCAAGGCGAGCAGGCCTGCCGCCAGGATCCCGGCGAACGCACCTGCCAGGAAGCTATTCAGGACGGCGACCTGGAACCCCGCAGACCCAAACCCCTCATAAGCCACCCGGATCGGCACGACGGTGGAGAGAATGGACTCTGCGTCGTCGAAATGTGGGTAGCTGAGATAGGGCTCGGCCCCTGGCGCCATTTCGAGATAGTAGTGTCGAATGCGGTTGATCGCCTGGATCAGGAGAACATCGCTGATGCCGAGCTGGGTGAGGCGGATCAGGGTAGCGATCCCGAGAGACATCAGGATCGGAAAGATGACGATCGAGAAGCCCAGGAAGACCGGGCCGAGCCGGCTCACCTGGGCGACGAAGCTGAGGGCGATGATGCTCATGGAGACCGTCGTTAAATATGCACTTAGCCGGCCATTGGACTCGGAAATCGTCCCATTTCTGGCGCCCTGCAGGGTGAAGTGCTCAGTGGTCAAGAATTGGGATATGCGCTGGATCGTTCCATCGGTTTGGTCATCCATCGGAAAACTCCTTAGAATCCTCGCCCTTGCATCTAGCTGCTCGCTTCAGACTCGTCCACGATTCCCTTCGCCCTGAATTCCGTGATCCGCCGGATCAAGTCGTAAGGGATCGGTAGATCCAGGGGGAACTGGACCGTGCCTTTTCCGCCCGCATAGGCCGATAGCTCCTCCTTGAACGCCTCACTTCCCCTCGGCGCTGGATAGATCGCGATGTGCTTTCGATAGGCCGCAAAATAGATGAGGGGCTTTCCGTAAAGCTTGAAGGCGGGAATCTGGTAGCTGATCGCCTCTGCCGCGCCTGGCACCGCCTCCTTGATCGTCCGCCGGATCTCGCTCAGTGTCTCCTGGACCTCATCCGGGAAGCCGGCGATGTACTCATCGATGTGCTGCGGGGTTGATCGCTTGGCTGGCATCGGATCTCCGTCTGAAAGGCTGATAGATGTGTAGATTGCTCAGCTTCCGCAGACCCCCTCACCGCTGAAGATTGTATCCAGGACAGGTGCCGAGGATAGGTAGGGACCGGCGTGGCTTGCGGTCTGATCTGGCTCCCGCTCACTCCGAGGTTTGCACCCGTTCCATGTGCCAGGTCCCCTGTGCCAGGATGACCTGCACCTTGCGGCGAGTCTCACT
>JBFJVD010000023.1:0-19714 GCA_041624375.1 Anaerolineales bacterium | reverse complement strand
CACGACCTTTCCCCGCCGAATGACCGTGATGCGGTCGGCGAACTCGAGCACCTCGCGCAGTTTATGGGTGATAAAGATGATCGACTTGCCTTCTTCGGTGAGCGAGCGCATGATCTTGAAGAGCTCGTCGGCTTCCTGGGGGGTGAGCACGGCCGTCGGCTCGTCGAGGATCAGGATGTCGGCCTCGCGATACAGCAGCTTGATGATCTCGACTCGCTGCTGCACGCCCACCGGCAGGTCGCGCACATACGCCTCCGGATCGACCGCTAGGTTGAACTGTTCGGAGATCTCGCGGATCCGGGCTGCAGCGGCGCGGCGGTCGAGCATGCCTGCCGCCCGCATGGCTTCCTCACCGAGCATCACATTCTCGGTGACGGTGAATACGGGGATAAGCATGAAGTGCTGGTGCACCATGCCGACGCCGGCGGCGATCGCGTCGTTGGGGGAGCGGACATCGATCCGCTCGCCTCGCACCATGATTTCACCTTCGTCGGGCGCATACAGGCCGTAGAGGATGTTCATCAGTGTGGTCTTGCCTGCGCCGTTCTCTCCCAGCAGCGCGTGAATCTCGCCCTTTTCGAGCGTCAGATCGATATGATCGTTGGCAAGAACCCCGGGGAAGCGCTTCGTGATCGCACGTAGTTCGAGGACGGGCGCCATGATCCTCCAGGAATGAAGCCGTCAGATGAACGAAAACATTCTACCATGCAGGCAGGGATTCACAAGCAAGGCGGGGCCGGCGCATGCCGGCCCCGCCCGAATTTCGACGTGAACGCGCGAGATCGAGAGCTACGGTGAGCTTTGAATCGAGCCGTCGATGATCCCGGCACGGACGGTCTCGAGCTCAGCCTTGAGCTCACTTGAGACCATGCTGTCCAGGTCGTGGAACGGAGCCAAGCCGACGCCGCCATTCTCCAGCGTACCGACCGTGACGCCGCCCTCGAACGTGCCGTTCAGGGCCGCTTCAATGGCGGAGAAGGTGGTGACGTCCATGTTCTTCAACACGGAGGTGAGGGTGACGTCGCCGTACTGGGAGTTGATGACGAACCAGTCGGCGTCAACACCGATGATGTAGACATCACCGCGCTCCTGGGCGGCCGCAGCCGTACCCAGCCCGACCGGGCCCGCGACCGGCATGATGATGTCGGCGCCCTCTTCCATCAGCGCCTCACCCAACCGGCGGCCGTCGTCGGTGCTTTCGAAGTTACCGGCGAACAGACCGGTCTGCGAGACCGGATCCCAGCCCTTGACTTCGACGCTGGTGCCGTGCTGCTCATTGTAGTACTGGACGCCGAGGAAAAAGCCGTCCATGAACACGGTCACCGGCGGGATCTGGATTCCGCCGAAGGTGCCGACGATACCGGTCTGGGTGGTGCCGGCCGCAGCGTAGCCCGCCAGGAAGGCGGCCTCGTTGGTGTTGAAGACCTGGCCGAGCACGTTCGGGATGGTCGGATCGTAGGCGAAGTCGACGATCGTGAAGAGCGTGTCCGAGTTGGCCTGGGCGCCAGCGGCGGTGGCGTCACCCAGCAGGAAGCCGACAGTGATGATGATGTTGCAGCCTTCCTCGACGAAGGCGTTGATGTTGCGTTCGTAGTCGGCCTGCTCCTGCGATTCAAGGAAGCTTCCCTGAACCCCCAGCTGGGCTTCTGCGTCCTGAACGCCCTTCCAGGCGGTGGCGTTAAACGACTGGTCGTCAATACCGCCGACGTCGGTGACCTGGCAGGCCTTGAATTCAGCGGCCGGCTCCTCGGTCGGCCCGCCGCCGCAGGCCGCCAAAACAAGCGAAGTGGCGATTAGGAGCGATAGGACAAAAGTGAGCTTCCGATGCATTGCGTGTCTCCTCCTCCAAGTGAGAAGTTAGGGCAAAGGTTGCAGTGTGTGGAAAGTCGAGCTCGGTGGGATATGTGGGCCGAGGTTCACCCCTTTCTCTTAAGGTTGACTCCAGGGTGCGATCCCCCAGGCCGTTGGCCGGCCCAAAGCGAATGATAGCATGTACCCGTAGTGGTTGCAATGAATCCGGATTTCCGGCGTCAGGATTCCTCTTCAGCTGGTTCAAGCTCGCCGTAATCAAGCACATCGCGCGCCTGCGAGCCTCCCGGCTCCGGCCCGACGATGCCGCTGGACTCCATTTGATCGATGATGCGCGCCGCCCGCGTGTAGCCGATCCGCAAGCGGCGCTGGAGCATCGAGATAGAAGCCCGCCGCTGTTCGCGGACCACCGCCACGGCTTCATCGAAGAGATCATCCCGGTCCTGGGCTACCTCGTCGATTTCTTCCCGGACGTCGGTCCATAGCGGCGCCTGCTTTAAATCAGCGCCAGTCGGGATGGTCGTGCGCGGCGCAGCGGCGCTCGGGCGGGTGTGCTCGCCGCCAAGCGCTGCGTTCTTCCAATAGCGAATCAACCGACCCAGCTCCGGTTCCGAGACAAAGACTCCCTGCATCCGAAGCGGCGCAGCCGCATCCGGCGCCTGAAACAACATATCGCCGCGGCCGAGCAGGCGCTCGGCGCCGGGCTGATCGATGATCACCCGGCTGTCCACCGATGAAGCGACCGCAAACGCGATCCGTGCCGGGAAGTTGGCCTTAATGAGACCGGTCACCACATCAACGGAGGGCCGCTGCGTGGCGATCACCAGATGGATCCCCGTCGCGCGTGCCAGCTGTGCCAGGCGGGTGACCACCCGTTCGGTTTCATCAGGCGACATCATCATCAGGTCGGCCAGCTCATCGATCACCACCACCAAATACGGCAGCGGCGCCCGGTTCGTCTGCCGCATCCGCTGGTTGTAGTCGGCGATGTTGCGCGCACCTTCGGTGGCGAAGCGCCGGTAGCGGTCGTCCATCTGCCGCGACACCCACTGCAGCGTCGGCACCACCCGATCCAGATCAACCACCACCGGGGTCAGCAGATGCGGGATCCCGTTGTAGTACGTCAGCTCGACGCGCTTCGGATCGACCATGACAAAGCGCAGCTCATCGGGCGTATTCTGGAGCAACAGACAGGAGATGATGGCGTTGATGCACACCGACTTGCCGGCGCCGGTGGTTCCAGCGACAAGCAAGTGCGGCAAGGAAGCCAGGTCGGTAGCCATCGGCCGGCCGGAGACGTCCTGCCCCAGGCCGAGGCGCAGGCGGGAGTCGATGCGGACGAAGGACTCCGACTCCATCACGTCGCGCAACGCCACCATCGAAATCTCGGCGTTGGGGACCTCGACGCCGACATAGCTCTTGCCGGGAACCGGGGCTTCGATCCGGATGGAGGAGGCGGCCAGCGCCAGCGCCAGGTCGTCGGCGAGCGAGGCGATCTTGCTCACCTTCACCTTGATGCGCCGTCCGCCGCGCGATTCAATGTAGTCGGGCTCCACCCCAAACTGGGTGATCGTCGGGCCGCGGTTAATCTCGACCACATGGGCCGGGGCGCCAAACGCGCGCAGCGTATCTTCAATCAGCCGCGCCCGCTCCTGATCGTACGCATCATCGGCCTTGTGCGCGCTGCCAGGTTCAAGGATCGACTCCAGATCTGGGCGCTCCCAGACGGTTCGCACGGCCGTGGGGCCCAGCGGGGTCGTCGGCGAAACCACCGCCGCGGAAGCGGCGTCGGCCAGGCGTGCAGCGGTGGGTGAGCCCGCAGGCACGTCACCTTCCATCGGGGCCGCGGAAGCCCGTGACCGGCGGCGGATCGAAGGCCCCGGCCAGAACGCCTTCACCTGCTCTCGGAGCCATTCCAGGCCACGCACAGCGACCAGCAGCAGCTCGGGAACAGAGAAGCTCGAGCTGAAAGCGACCGCCAGCAGCAGCCAGCCGATCAGCACCACGACAGCCCCGGCCTGCCCAAGCGCGCTGACCAACAGCGACCAGATGGCCGTGCCAACCACACCGCCGCCGGCACCCAGGCGCGCCGTCTCCAACCCGGCGGCAAAGCTATGTGCGCCGGTGAGCGCCTGCAGCCCGGCAAGCGCAGCGGCGTAAAGGAGCACGCCTCCGACCAGCTGCTCGGGCTCAGGAACTGGCACACGCTCCTCAAAATGGTGCAGCAGGAGCGCCAAGCCACCGGCCAACATCACCAGCGGCAGAACGAAGCGCCCCCAACCAAAGCCGCGGCGCAGCAGCCCAAGCCAGGCGCCGCTAATCAGGCCCTGCTCAGGCGAAAGCATCCACAGGACGGTGAACAACCCCAGGAGCACAAGACCCAGGCCGGTGAGCTCGAGTTTGCGCCGGCGAGGGATGCTCCGCAAGCTGGAAAAGAGAGAAGGGGAGCGTTTGGTACGAGCGCGAGCGCGGGACGACTGGGAACCGGTAGATCTGGGGGATCGGGATTTTTTCCGCCCACGACTGGCGGTGGAACGGGCCTTCTTGGTCACAATGTCCACGTCCTCTGCACGGCCTGCGATTATAGCACACAGCCTGCGGCGACCCGGCCACCCCCGTGCTACAATCGGGCCATGCCCGAGTTTCGAGCCACCGAACTGCTCGAGCTGGTCCATTTCCTGCGCGATCTTGAGCGCGAGGATCTGCTCGCGCTCACACGTAAGATGCGCGAAGAGATCTACGAAGCCGACGAAATCATCGAGCGCGCCGGTTCTCCGGTACATGCCCTCTATTTCATCCTCAAGGGCGGAGTGAAGGTGCTCGATCCGCTGCCCGAGGGTGGGTTCAGTCCGCGGGTCACACTCGAGCCTGGCGACGTCATCGGCGAAATGGAGCTGGTGCTCGACGAACCCTGGATTGCGACCCTGCAAGCCGTCGGCGAGACGATCCTGCTCCGCTGGCGCACCGAAGACGTGCTTACCTTCCTCAATCTTCATCCCGAGGCGCTCGAGCACATGCGTTTCGCCGCCGAAAGCATCGTGCTTTCCCGCCAAATCGATTTCTCCTGGCTGGGCGAGGACGAGGTGGTCTACGGCCTGGCGCGCAAGCACCGATTCTTCCTGCTTCAGGGCGAGGCGCTGCCGGTTGTCCTGCTCGCAATCGCCGCCACCTCCGGCTGGTGGGCCTATCAGACCGGCCTCTCGCTTTTCGGCTGGCTCGGCGCCGGCGTCGCGCTCGTGGGACTCGCGCTCTCCGTCTGGCAGTGGATCGACTGGCGCAACGACTATTACATCGTGACCGACCGCCGCGCCGTCTGGCTCGAGAAGGTGGTTGCCATCTACGACAGCCGTCGCGAGGCCCCCCTGCGTCAGGTGCTCTCCGTCAGCGTCAGCACCGATGTGATCGGCCGGCTGCTCGATTATGGCGATGTGATCATCCGCACATTCACCAGCCAGGTCGTCTTCCGCAACTGCAAATCGCCGCGCGCCATGGCGGCGCTGGTCGAAGAGCACTGGCACCGGGTTCAGATGCAGAAGGAAGAGCAAGACCAGGAGGCGAAGGCGGCTGCCGTACGCACCATCCTGGTCCCCGAAGAAACGCCGGCCATTCTCGAGCCCGACGAGCCCGTGCTGCCGGCCGCCCCACCCAAGCCTCCGGCGAGCCGCCCCGCGGCGATCGGACTGGGACGCTGGAACTTCTTGATGCGCTTCGAAGAGCGCGGGGTGATCACCTACCGCAAACATTGGGCGGTGCTGCTCCAGGGGATCCTCCTGCCCTCTATCGCCGTACTGATCGTGGTCGGCTTGCTGGCGCTGCGCGCCGCCGGGATGATTCGCGTCTTCTCGACACTCTGGTACACCCTCGGTGTTCTGCTGCTGCTGGTGCCGACCGCGAGTTGGTGGGCCTACGAATTCGTGGACTGGGCCAACGACATCTACCAGGTCACCCCGACCCATATCATCGACATCTACAAGAAGCCGCTGGCGCGCGAGCTGCGCAAGGTCGCGCCGCTGGAGAACATCCTCGGGACGGAAGTCGACCGCAAAGGGATCGTGGGCCTGATCCTCAACTACGGCACCGTAACCGCCAATGTCGGCACAGCGCGCTTCGACTTCGACGGTGTATTCGATCCAACCGGGGTTCAGGAGGACATCAACCGCGCCATCGAGGCCTACCTCGAACAGAAGCGAGAGGGTGAACGCAGGCAGCGCGAAGTCGAGATGGTAGAATGGCTGAACGTGTACCACGAGGAGATTGGTGGTCGCACGCCATTGCCCACAGACGACCGCGAAGATCAATGAGATGGCTCTGCGTCCGATCGTAACCCCGCCGGATCCGATCCTGCGTTCGAAAGCCCGTAAGGTTCGCGCGCTGACCCCTGAGCTGCAGGTGTTGATCGACGACATGATCGAAACCATGCGGGCCGCCCCTGGGGTCGGCCTGGCCGCCCCGCAGGTCGGCGTGCCGCAGCGGCTGATCGTCATCGAGTACACCGAGCCAAGCGAAGATCCGGATGCGCCACCCAAGCCGCCCCAGCTTTACGTCGCTATCAACCCAGTGATCGTACGGCACGATCGCGAGGTAGAGAGCGGCGTTGAAGGCTGCCTCTCGCTGCCGGGCCTCGCCGGCGATGTCGAAAGGTACTCGTCGGTGACGGTGCAGGCCACCAACCGGCAAGGGGATACCTACCGCGTGAGGGCGCAGGGGTGGCTGGCCCGCATCTTCCAGCACGAAATCGACCATCTGGACGGGGTGCTCTTCATCGACCGGGCGACAGAGGTCTGGCGCCCCGAAGAAGAGCAAACCGGAACCATCGCCGCCGACTGAGCCCCGCCTCGATCGAGGCGGCCCCCATCAATCTGTTGAGCAACCCTTTAAAGCGGCTTCCGGAATACCCACATGTGCGCCACAACATGCCTCTCTGGGTCAGCGGGCTTGCGCTCGCGGCACTGCTCCTGGGGGGTTATGCCGTCGCCGCGCTGGGCCCGGCCCTGCTGGGTGTGTCTGCGGAGGTTCCGTTCGCCGGCTCCGATCTGAGAGTCCCTCCGCCTGAGGTCAAGCTGATCGCAGTCGGCGACATCGCCAGCTGCGACTCAGAACATGATGAAGCCGTAGCCCAGGTTGTCGCCCGTCTGCCGGGGACGCTGGCGATCCTCGGCGATGTAGTTTACGAGGTGGGCTCCACTGCCGAATTTGAGAATTGCTACAAGCCTGCCTGGGACGCGCAACGGTCGCGCGCCCGGCCCGCAGTTGGCAATCACGAATATCGCACGCCGGGCGCCGCCGCCTACTATGCTTACTTCGGCCCGGCTGCCGGTGACCCGGCGCGCGGCTACTACAGCTATGAGCTGGGCAACTGGCTCATCCTGGTCCTCAACAGCAACTGCGAGGAAATCGGGGGCTGTTCCGTCGGGTCGGCGCAGCACCAGTGGCTGCGTTCGGCGCTGGCGGCGAGCTCAGCCTACTGCCAGCTGGCATACTGGCATCACCCCCAGTTCACCTCAAGCGAGTTCAACAGCGGCGATCCGGGGATGGGCGACATCTGGCAGTTGCTCTATGCCTTTGGGGTCGATGTCGTCCTCAATGGGCACGACCATCTTTATGAGCGCTACGCGCCGCACGACGCAGACGGTGTTGATGATCCGGCCTTTGGCATCCGCCAGTTCATCGTGGGCACTGGCGGCAGGAGCCTCTATCCCTTCCAGCGGCTTGTCCACCCCAACAGCCAGGTCCGGAACAACACCGAATATGGCGTGCTCTTGCTGACGCTCCATCCACGCAGCTACGACTGGATGTTCGTGCCGGTCGAGGGGGGAAGCTTTCAGGACGCTGATGGCACTAGCTGCCACGGCGCTCCGCCAGCAGGGCGCGAATAACGCCTGTGCTACAATCCAGCCGTCGATGCACCTGACCCACCTATCCCTGACCAACTTCCGCAACTTCGCCCGCCTCGAATCGGCTTTTCCGGCAGGACTCACGCTGCTGATCGGCGCCAACGCGCAGGGCAAAACCAGCCTGCTCGAAGCGATCTACTACCTCACTGGCGCCGGCTCGGCGCACACGACCAGCGACCGCGAGCTGATCAATTTCCTTGCGCTTCAATCCGCCTCGCCCTTCGCCCGCATCGTGGGCGAGGTGCGGCGCGGCGACCGCCTCCAGCGGATCGAGATCCGGCTGCTGCTTGAAGCAAGCAGTCCGGGAGCAGACCGCCGGCTGCGCAAGGAAGTGCTGCTCAATGGGGTGAAACGCAGGGTGAGCGAACTGGCAGCGGTCTTCAACGCCGTGCTGTTCCTGCCCCAGGACACGCGCATTGTCGATGGATCGCCGGCCCACCGCCGGCGTCACCTCGACGCCATCATTTCCCAAGCCGATGCCGCGTATGCCGAGGCCTTGAGCGCCTACGGCAAGGTGCTCTCCCAGCGCAACGCCCTGCTGAAGCTGCTTCAGGAACGTCCGAGCAGCGGCGATGAGGAGCTGGCCTTCTGGAATGAGCGCCTAAGCGAACAGGCCGCGACCCTAATTCGCGCCCGGGCCTTGGCGCTGGACGAACTGGAGCAGCTCGCCGCGCCCATTCACCACGATCTCACCCGCCGCAAGGAAGCCCTACGGCTGGAGTACCAGCCGGCATACGATCCGCTCCCCCAGCCGCAAGGTCAGCTCGGGCTTCCACTCGACGTCCCGCTCGATCGAACCAGCATCGGTCATGCCGAGATCCGAGACGGCTTGCTGCGCGCCCTTGAACGCAGCCGGCGAGACGAGATCGCGCAGGGCATGACGCTCACGGGTCCGCAGCGCGACGACTTCCGCTTCCTCTCAAACGGGATCGATCTGCATCCGTATGGTTCGCGGGGGCAGAACCGGACGGCGATGCTTGCCCTCAAGCTGGCGGAGGTGGAGTGGTTGCGACGCCGCAGCGGGGAAGATCCCGTGCTGCTGCTCGACGAAGTGCTGTCGGAGCTCGACACGGTCCGGCGGCGGGATCTTCTCGAGCGTGTCGGTGACATGCAGCAGACGATTCTCACCTCGGCCGATCTGGCCCTGTTTCATGCCGGTTTTCGCGAACAGGCCACCATTTGGCAGATTTCTGGGGGAAAACTGGCGCCGCTTGCGGATGAGGGTTCCAGCACCGCGGCCTGATGCGCGGGCTTGCCGGCCGACCCTACGTGTCGACCGGCGGGGAAGGACTCAGGCGCCGAGGGGCCGTTTTGCAGGGACGCCCGGCCGCCGCGGGTAGCCCTCCGGCGTGGCCGCCACCTTCGACACCACGACGAGGTACCGCTTTTCCACGACTTGCGGCAGCTCCACCGGGATCAGCCGCTCAACGGCCCCGCCCAGCAGCTGCAGCGCCTCATCCGCTGAAGCCACCTCCGCTGGCGCGGTGTCGCCCTTCTGGGCCACGGCCGCACCCCCCACCCGTAGGAAAGGCAGCAGGTATTCAAGCAGCACAGGCAGCGCAGCCACCGCGCGCGCCACCGCCCAATCGTACGACGCCCGATGTACTGGCAGATGCGCCACCGTCTCTGCGCGTGCGTGGAGCACCTCGACCCGGGACAACCCAAGCACGTCGACCATATGGTGGCAGAAATCAGCCTTCTTTTCAACGGACTCAATCAGGGTGAGCGACAGCCGGGGACAGAGGATCTTCAAGGGCAGCCCCGGAAACCCTGCGCCTGTTCCGATGTCGACGATCCGCCCTGCCGGTGACCGGCCCATCGCCAGAAGGCAGGTAAGGGAGTCCAGGAAGTGCTTGATTCGCACCTCATCAGGATCGGTGATCGCCGTCAGGTTGAAGCGTTGGTTCCAGGCTGACAACTCCGCCGCGTAGACATCGAACGCTTTAATCTGACCTGGCGTCAGCTCGATGCCCAGCTGCGCCTGCACCAGTGCAGGAAGGTCGACTGTGCTCATGCCGCCCCCGCCGGGGGCTCCCCGATCCCCAGCCGGAGCAACACATTCAATTTGCCCACCTCAAGCCCACGATGGTTGGTGAGCGTCGCCGTCGCCAGGTCGCCGAGCGCCTCTATCTCTTCGGGCGCGAAGACCTCCAGCTGCTCGAGCATCGCAAGCACCACCGGCGCGACCGGCCGGCTTGCGCCGTCCGCGATCTTGAGCGCTACGCCGAGAGCGCCCGGTGCGCGCAACGAGGCGCCGGGCTTGAGCGCCAGCGTGTGGTACGCCTCGGCGCCGCCTTTTGCGAGCAGCCTTCCTGGTGCAGCTTCCATCAAGCGGGTGTCGAGGCGTCCTGGTCCACCGACGAGTGAAGGGTGCGCGGTCATTGCGGCGAACACCCTGCGACAGGCCGCAGGATAGGGATCCATCAACCCGCCGGGCTCGGCCAGGCGGGCAAAAGCCAAGGCCGCGTTGCGGATCGGCAGGGCGAAATTGGGCGCCGAACAGCCATCGATCGCGACGCGGATCTCCGCTTCGGGGACGGAGCCGACGACAGCCACCGCGTTCAAGATACGCTGCTGGACTTCCTGTTCGCGATCGAGATAGTTCGACGGCGGCAGCCCGAGATACTTCGCCAGCATGAGCATTCCGGCGTGCTTCCCCGAGCAATTGTGTCGGATCGGAGTGGGCTGCTCGCCACGCTGTCGCAGCGCACGCCTTGTCTCCGGGTCGTATGGCGGATGGGAGCCGCATTGTAGCTGCGCTTCTTCGAGCCCGGCCCGGTCCAAGATCGAGCGTACGGCTTCAACGTGCCCGTCCGTGCCGGAATGGGAGGCGCAGGCGACGGCGATCTCAGCATCATTCAGACCGAAATGCTCAGCTGCGCCTGTGGTGAGGAGCGGTAGTACCTGAAGCGGCTTTGCGGAGGATCGCAGAAAGGTGGCGGCCTGCGGGTCGCCATGCCAGGCGAGCAGAGCTCCCTGAGGGTCGCAAACCGCGACCGCGCCGGCATGAACCGATTCAACCCAGTCACCGCGCATCCATTCAACGATCGGGGCATAGCTCATGAGAGACCTGCGCCAGGCGCGTGGGCGTTCCTTTCCCGAGGCGTACGGACTGGACCAAAAAGCCTACTCGTCTGTGGGGTACTTGCGCCGGAAGAGGCGTTGCAGGCCAGCTTCAAGCCGCAAGCGTGCCATCGGCCGCCTCGAGGGCTGGATGTTGAAGTCCTCGAGCAGTTCTTCCGCGATGGTCGTGGCCGCGGCAAGCGGGTCGACGCGCGATTCCATCCGCTCGATGCGGAAGGGGATCTTGCGCAGGAAACGGGCCATCTTGTTGACCGCTTCCCGATCCACCAGACCGTCGCGGGATGAAATGAGGCGGTAACTCTCGTGCTGTGGAGAGCGGAGTTCGTCAAGCAGCGCCAGCCAATGCTCAATTTCCGCCTCGCCCAGGTAGGGAGGCTCGGCGACGGTCACGGCGTCGCCAATGAACAGGGTTTTATCTTCGGGTAGGACCACCCAGGCTGCACCGGCTGTCGGTCCGGGCTGATGGCGCAGGATCACCCGACGGTCGCCGAGGTAGATCATCATCTCATCAGCGAAGGAGATTTCGGGCACTGCGCGGGTGACACCGGTGATGCGCTTGATGCGGTCGGCTTCCGACCCGATCGGGTTGGCGCCGCCTTTGAAGCTATCGGGCCAGCCGCTCATCACCTGGCGTGTCTTCTCATGCGCCACCCGATGGATCTCCAGGCCGCGCGCCCCCAATACCCGGTCTGGATGCTGATCGAGCAGCACCATGTAGCGCGGCTCCCCATACTCCGCAGAGATCAGGTTGAGCCAGTCGCGTGCGTCCTCCGTCCTCAGCGGCGAATCGATCAACAGCACGCTCTTCTCCCCGGCAACGCCGCCGATGTAGAGACCGTCATACGCATGTTCAATGAAGATTTTGGTCGCGAGCCGCCGCATCACGCCTTCCGATTCTGTCGGGACTGCAGGGGCACTTAGCGAGGCAGGTTGAAGGAAAAGGTGGAACCACCGCCTTCGTCGCTCTCGACCCAGATCCGGCCCTCGTGAGCTTCGATCGCCAGGCGGCAGAACGCCAGACCGAGTCCCAACCCTTTGGGGCGCCCCTCTTCCTGGACGCGGGCGAACTTGTTGAACACCCGCTGGCGATCTTCGGGCCGGATTCCGGGGCCGGTATCCCGCACGCTCACCCGAAGCGCCGCCTCCTCAACGGCGGCCGAAACATGAATCTGGCCGCCCACCGGCGTATATTTGATCGCGTTTTCCAGCAGGTTAATCACCACCCGGCGGATCATCTCACCATCGACCTCGATCGGCTCCAGGGCCGGGTCGAGCTCGAACTGAAGCATATGTCCTTTGGCTTCAGCCACCGGATGGACCTCCTCCACCGCGTCGGCGATTAGGGCTCCAATCGACGCCGCCGACTTGTGCAGCACCGCCTGACCGGTTTCCAGCTGTCCGAGGTCGAGCAGCGATTCCACCAGCCTGGAGGTGCGACGGCTTGAGCGAATGGCGATCGCCAGCACCGATTGAACGGTCTCATCATCCTTCGGCAGTGACGCCTGCAGGACCTCAAGGCTGGAGATAACGTTGCCGAGCGGCGAGCGCAAGTCGTGGAAGATCATCGAGGTCAGATCGGTGCGCAGCTCATCGAGCGCCAGGCGCTCGGAAATGTCGCGCAGGATCCATTGCAGGAAGGGCTGTTTCTCAATATCGATCCGCTTCACATGGACTTCCACCGGCAGCCGCTGGCCGCTCTGATGGCTGGCGTGCGCCTCGTAGGAGGCCGATTGACCGGGGTTCAGTTGTTCCAGATCGACGAGAGGCTCCTCGGAGTCCACCGGCGCGTGCAACCCAAGAACGGCCTGCCCGAGCAGCTCCGAACGCTCATAGCCGAGAAACGCCTCGGCCCGGTTGTTGGCATCGGAAATCTCACCCGTGAGATCGGTGAGCAGGATCGGGTCAACGTTGTCTTCGAACAGACCGGCATACCGCTGACGAGCGGCCTGCGTTTCGGCGAACAGCTGGGCGTGAGAAATCGCTGTACCGGCGAGTCCCGCAATCCCTTTGAGCAGCTCGACGGACTCCGGCGTGAACTCGCCTCGCTTTGGATTGATGGCCTCGAGCACCCCGATCGTCTCACGTTGCACCCTGATGGGAACACAGGCCAGCACGCGAGTGTCGAAGCCGATCTCCTTATCGACGTTATCGTGGAAGCGAGCGTCCTCCTTCACATTGGGCACCACCTGGACTTCGCCATGTTCGGCGACCCAGCCGGCGATCCCTTCCCCGCGCGGCAGCCGGTAGCCAATCAGGGCCTCCGCCCCCTCCCCGATCGCGACCTTGAAGATCAGGTCGCCGGTCTCCTCATCGATCAGCGCCAGCGATGCGGACTCCACGGAGAGCGCCCGGATCGTCTGCAGGAGAATCCGCTGCAGCACCTCGCCCAACTCGAGGCTGGCGGTCACCACCCGCGCGGTTTCGGCGAGCGACACGGTGGCGTCGAGCTGTTGCTGGCTCTCGGCAAACAACTGGGCATTGGAGATCGCCGTGGCAGCGTGCGTGGCGAACGCGCCGACGACCTCCACGTCCCTGGGACCGTACGTGCCGGGGTGGTGGCTGTCCACATTGAGCAGCCCCATCACGCGCTCTCGAACGACCAGCGGGGCTCCGATCCAGCTGCGGATGCGCCCACCCTCCGGCAGCGCGTCGGTGCGCAGCCAGGCGGATTCTGTTTGGACGTCGTCCACCAGCATCAGTTCGCCGCTCTCCAGCATGCGGGAGGCTAGCATCTCCTGGGTCAGTGGAAGGCTGAGGCCGATGATTGCTTCGTTGTCCTCAAAGCCGCGCGCCGCCACCAGGCGCAGGCTGTCGCCTTCAACCACAAAGATGCTGGCGCTGTCGTATTCGATGAGGCGTTCAAGCTGCTCAAGCACCTGTGGGAACACCAGCTCGGGCTCAAGCGCCGAGCTGATAATGCGGGCGATCTCCTGGAGCGTTGAGGCAAAGCGGCGGCGCTCCTGCTCGGCCATGAACAGGCGAGCGTTCTCGACGGCGATTCCCGCCTGATCCGCGATCACCGTCAGCAGAGCAAGGTCGTCTTCAGTTAATCGTCCGGCGGTAGGATGCACCAGCGTGAGGGCACCGACGACGCGGTGGCGAGCGAGCAACGGAACGCTGATCGCCGATCGGGCGGCTGTTTCTGCTTCGAGACTGGGGCGCCGGAGCCAGCGCTCGTCCTCGTTCGTGTTTTTGACCAGCGCCGACTTCCGGTTCTCGACAACCCAGCCAGCGAGCCCGCGCTCGAAGGTGTCCGCCAGCTGATCGGCCGTGTGGTTGTGAACCCGACCACCGTAGGCAAGGGCGCCCTCGGCGACATCGCCGTCTTCATCGAGAACCAGGATGCTGCCGCTGGCCGCGCCCACATTTTCGAGGGTCAGCTGGAGGACCCGCTGGAGCAGCTCTCGCAGGTCGAGCTGCGCGGTGAGCTCGCGACTGATCGCGTAGAGCAGATCCAGCGATGCGCGCGTGCGTTCGCTTGGCGCTCGCTCGGTAATCGAACTTTCAGACATACGCTCTACCGCATGCGCGCGGCTTCCCGGACTTGGCATGGAACGCTGTGGCCGCCGCTGGCGCGCACATAGGAAGCAATACGGTCTCTCTTTGGGACTCCGGGGGCTCAGATTCGGTCGGACGGCGCGAACCCAGGCGCTCCCGGCGCCCGGTTAGCCAACGGAGTATAGCACAGGGGCACTTTGGGGCAACTTGCGCCCGGTTTACAGCCCGGGAAGGGGCGCAAACGCGATGGAAGAGCTGCTCTCTTGGCGGCTGGAGGTGTTGAGGGGAGATGGCTTCCGGGCAGTGGGAATCAGATCTTCCCCCGGCGGCCCTGCTCTTCGGTGTTGAACAACCAGCCGACGATCTCGCCAACGTCAAAGGAATCGTCGGCGACCCAGCGGCGCAGGGAGGGATAGCTGCGCTCGACCCTCGAACCCGATCCGGCCGTCTGGCTCGCCTCCAGGTCCTCCTGCAGCCGTTTCAGCCGCGCCTGCCAGCGAGCGACGTTCGCCGGGGTGAGGTCGACCCAACCGTTTTCGGCATCCGGCGATTTCAGGACAGGTCCGCGCAGCAGATGTTCGCCGTCCGGAAGCAGGATCGGGATGCCGATCGACAGGATGTGGCGGCGCAGCCGGCCGTCTTGCTCGATCAAGGCCGCAAACGCCTGCGAGAGATCCGCTGAGTCCCGGCGGATTGCCTCGGAGATCCCTTCGCAGGCCCGCTTGAACAGGTACGCCTCAAAGAGCAGCTTGGAAAGCCGGGGTGGGCCGAGCAGCTCGAAGGCAACCGAATCGACGTCGTGCTCAGCTTCCAGTTGGTGCAGCCGGTTGAGGGCTGTCTGACGCATGAAGCCGCCGCGGTAGGAGGGTCCCATCACCGAGGCGTCGAGGGCGCCGATCACATCTCGTCCCGTGTTTCGCCCCACGATTTCGGAGACAACGTTTTGGGCGATCTCTTCGGGGGTGACAAACATCATCTGCCCCAGGGTTGTGATGGCGGTGAACTCGCCCACGGAAAAGAGCCCATTCTCGCCGGTGTCGATAAAGACCGATTCGAGCACCTCGCCAGTCGGGGCGCCAAAATCACCGTTCGGAAGCAGGCTGGCTGGGTCGGCCAGCCGGACAGCTTCCGAGGGGGAGCAGTCGTAAAGCGGGAAGTCGTGCCCGCCCGTGCGGATCGGGCCGTGGGCAATCTCCTTCCAGGCGATCCCGGCGGTCGGTTTGATCTCTTTGACCACCTTGGGGCCGTGAGGGGTGCGTGCCAGCAGAAAGAGGAGCATGGTTTGCGCACCGGCGACGGCCGATTTGGCCAGCAGCACCCGCGAGGGCCGCTCCTCGCCGTGGGTGTAAGGGATGTTGAAGCCCATCCCGCCGGTGCCGCTCGTCCCAACTTTGACGTAGGCCTGCGTCCCGGCCCGCAGCATGGCGTCATACAGGATCTGCATATGACGCACGAGCTGGGGCACGTAGAGCGAGGTGAGCAGGCGCTCCACTTCCTGCGGCCAGTCGGTCTCTTCGCCTTGCAGAATTCGATCCTGCAGCCGATGGGCATTCTCGAAGATGTTCTGATACGCGACGGCGGTGGCCGTATTCACGCAGTCGACCACGATATCGGCCGGGATGCCGCCGAGACCGTTCGCCTGTCCGGTGATGAGCTGATACAGCAGGGAGGCGGTGAGGATCTCCTCGTCCATCTCATCGAGGATGTCGGCCGCCAGCCGGCGCCGCCGGTCGGTGTCGCGAAGAATGGCGACGCGGGGGTGGACCTCACTGTCTTCCGTCTGCCATTCGGCCCGCAGGAGGATGTCGCCCCAGGCAGGGACGAGTTCGACCCGGCTCCCGTTTGGCTCCCGCCGGAGTTCCTCGATCGCCCGCTCCGATTGCTCGCGGCGCAGCGATCCCACGACGAGCCGCGCCGGCGCCTGACCGAGCAGTTCGCGGCACACGGCCATACCCACCAGGCCGTAGCCGCCCAGAACAAGCGTCGTCTTTCCCCGAATTTCCAAGCGTGCGTCCTTTCGATGGCAGTTCAGCGATGAGGGTCCGCCGTGGCCTTCGGGGATACTCTACCACTGACCGCCCGCAATGCACAGACACCCGCGGGGGAAGCGGGCGCTGGATCGAACGGACCTCGCAGGGCTTCAGGACTTGAGTTCGTCGCGCAGCAGCAGGGTGAGCACGACACTCACCACGCTGACCACAAGCCCGCCCCAGAAGGCCGGCCAGAAACCGCTCACGCTGAAGCCGATGTCGAAGGCCTGCCCGATCCATCCGGTCAGCCAGAACAGACCGGCGTTCAGAACAAGCGTGAAGAGGCCGAGCGTGAGCAGGACAAGTGGGCAGGTGAGCAGCTTCAGCAATGGCCGAATGAGCGCGTTGACCACGCCGAAGACGAGCGCCAACCCAAGCAAGGCCCACCAGGCTGTGTTCTGGGACTCGATGCCGGGGATCAGTTGCGTGCCGACCGCCACATAGAGCGCCAGCGCGTTGATCGCCCAGCGCAGAATAAACCGTTGCATAGCCACCTCCTCAAGCCACATCATAAGCGCCGCCCCTGGGCGGCGCCGAAAGCCTCGCTGATCGTTGGCTGACGGCTACTCGACGAAGATTTCAACCCGCTTGCCTTCAGCGTCGTCAAAGACGGAGATGATCTTGCCCATCTCTCCCTGTCGGAGCGCTTCGACCAGTTCCTGGTACTGCACACCCTCGAACTCAGGGACAAAGCGTGCGCCGAGGCGCAGCCCGACGTGGACCAGACTCAGCGGCAGATTGACCGTGGTCGTCTTCCCGCCGCTCAGCAGATCGGTGACTTCGATGCGCAGCCAGCGCCCCTCCCCATCGGCCGGACGGCTGCGGCCTCGATCGTGCTTGCCCAAGGCGTTGATCAGCTCAGCGGCTTCCTGCGCACTGAGCTTCCCGTCTTCGAGCATCTGGAGGATCTTACGTCGTTCTTCGCTGCTGACCATCTTGTCCTCCCGCGACCCAATTGGCGGGGCGTCGGCCGCCTACCTGGTGCGTCCGAGACCAAGCACGCGCCTCAGCACGCCGGACAACCCGGGCCGGCGCCTTCCCCTACTGCCGCGGAGGCTCTTCACCTCTCGGCGGGCACGAGACGTCTCGATCTCACGCAGCCGTTCTTCCTGGCGCGCCCTGGCGGCCTGGCGCACCTGACCGTCGTAACAATAGATCGACATCGTACCTTCCTAGCGGCTAATACTCCGACAGGCTGCCCGATCGGCGGGCAACGTTTTCAGACCATCGATAGAGCCGGTACCCGATCAGCGGCATCAGTACCCCGAACAATGTAACGATGATGATCTCGGTTTCGATCGATGCCAGCTCCGGAAACCCGGGTGGATAGCCCATCAAGGTCGAGCGGAACGCATCTACGCTGTAGGAGAGCGGCAGCACGCGCGATATCAAGCGCACCGGCTCCGGCAGTGCGGCGAATGGAAAGAAGTATGCACTGAAGATGATCAGAACGAACTGCAGGCCGCTGGCGATCGTCTGCGCGGTCTCTCGGACCCGCAAAGTCAGGGCGGCGAAGGCGAAACCCACCCCAAAGGTCCCCGCCAGGCTCATCACGAGCAGATACAGCGCCAGGCCTGGATTTTCGAAGGGCAGTGACCCGAGCAGCAAGACCATCAGCAGCACGCCGGCCACGGCCAGCAGGCTCGTCCAGAGCATGATGTTCGACACACGGGACACCAGGCTGGCGAATTTCGAGGCGGGGCTCATGTAGAGCTGCTCGAGCGTCCCCTGCTTCTGTTCGTTCCTCAATTCGTAGCCGATCGACCACAGCGTATCGCTCATAAACATGAAAAGCACGAAGCCGTAGATGACCACCCCGGAGGCCGAATTTGAGAATTCCTGGCCGCCACCGGAAAAGGTCAATCCCGCCAGCGTGAAGATCGCAACGATGGCAAACACCTGGCCGAAGGACGCCACAAACTGCACCGGGTAGCGGGTCATGATCGTGAATTCTTTGCGTGCCATGGCCCAGAAGGCATGCCAATTGGCCCGGAAGAGCCCGAAGGGCGACGTGGTCTGCATCAATACTCTCCCACCCCATGCCGTTGGCGAATGCCGCGCTCCAGGCGGGTGAACACCCAGGCGCCCAGCAAGGGCGAAATGAAGAGGAACGCCCAGAGGATGGCCAGGTCTTGATACCAGGTGCCGAAAAAGAAGCCCACCCCGAGCAGCGCCGAGCGCACCCCGTTCACCATCCAGGTCGGGGGAAACAGCCAGGCGAGCAGGCGCATCAGCGGTGGAAAGACCGCCACCGGGAAGAAGATGCCCATCATCAGGCTGACGGCCCATTGCATCAGATTGATCAGGGCATTCGCTTCCTTAAAGCGCAGGATCACGGCGCCGAAGAGGAAGGCCATGCCGAAGAGGGGGACCAGCCCGACAAGGATGAACAGCAGCGCCAGCAGCACGTCGCCCTGAAGGGGATTGACACGGAAGATAAGCGATCCAACCAGGTAGGCGGCTAGCGCGCTGACGATCGATCGCCCGGCGCTGTACACTGCAACGCCGGCCGCCAGCCACAGCCGATGCACCGGGACAAGATAAAGCCCTTCGAGCGTGCCGGTTTCCTGCTCCCACCGCACCCAGTTCGCGATGTGCCAGAACGCATAAGAAACGACGGTGAACACGCTCGAGCCGATCAGCATAAAGGCCACATAGTTCGCCGTTCCCGTGTTGCGGGCGAAGTTGGCCTCCGCCGCATCGCCCGCGGTAGCCCTTCCGAGAAGGATGGGCATCGCCGCGAACACAATCGGAATAAAGATGTCGAGCACCAATTGGCCCGGATAGCGGCTGATCGTCAGCAACCGCATCCGGGTGCTCGCCCGGACGATGCTGAGCCGGCTGCGCAAGGTGGCCGGATAGGCAGGAGCGCTCATCTCAGGCCTGCCGAGTGTCTTCGGCCAGCGTGCGGCCGGTCTTGGCGATGAAGACGTCCTCGAGCGTCACTTCCTGCGGCGCGATGTTCTGCACGATGGCGCCGTTCTGGCTCAGCGCTTCGATCAAGCGCGGCAGCAGCGCAGTCCCGTTGCTCGACACGACGGTGAGCTGGGTGGCACCTTCGATCGGGCGTACGCCAACTTCACGCACCCCCTTGAGGGATTCGATGGCCTTGGCGGCATCGTCAGGGATCACCCCTTCAACGCGGACCACCTGATCCCGGTTGAGCGACATCTTCAGCTCAGGAACCTCCCCCAAGGCGATGACTTCGCCGCGATCGATGATCGCCACCCGGTCGCAGAGGGTCTCGGCTTCCGACATGATGTGGGTGGTGTAGACGACGGTCTTGCCTTCCTGATTCAAGCGGCGAACGATTGAACGCAGCTCATGCGCGGAGGGGACGTCCAGGGTGTTGGTCGGTTCGTCCAGAATCAGCACCGGCGCATCGTTGATCAGCGCTTT
>JBFJVD010000022.1:0-19772 GCA_041624375.1 Anaerolineales bacterium | reverse complement strand
TGACGCCCCAGCCGGCCGTGCATAGAATTCAAACATCCTGTTGGGGAGGTTTACATGCTATCTGGCTTCATCACCATCCTTAAAGCGACCGTGATTGCGACGATCGCTGGCGCCATCTTCGGTGTGTTCTTTGGGGTGCTGACGCTGGGATCGGAGATTGAACTCTTCGGACTGGCTGTTCCCAGCATCGTTGTCTGGGTTGGCATCTCGGCGATCGTTGGCTCCATCCTTGGCATTAGCTTTGGCTATGGCTTCCTGCCTGAAGGAGATGCATAGCGCTGGCTCTTGCATAGACGAAGAGCCCCTCCCGGGGCTCTTTTTGGTTTCTATCCACTGTCTGCGTTCGGCCATGGGAGACAGGTGGGCAATTGCCCCGTCGCGTTGACATGCGTTCGTGCCAGAAGATACAATCCAATCGGAACAGGAGCGAACATCGATCATGTCGGAGTCGGCTGAGGTGCGCGCGGTCTCGGGACGAGAGATTCGCCTGACCACGCTCGCCACCTGCGCGGGTTGAGCTTCCAAGCTGAGCGCGGACGCGCTGGCGCACGTGCTGCGCCCCCTTCAGGAACTCTTCCCCGCTGAGAACCATCCAGACCTGCTCGTCGGTCTGGGGACGCCTGACGACGCTGCCGTCTGGCGGCTCGATGAGGCGCGTGCGCTGGTGATCACGACAGATTTCTTCACGCCGGTCGTCGACGATGCATACGCCTATGGCGCGATCGCCGCGGCGAATGCGCTTTCGGATCTCTACGCGATGGGAGCCCGACCGCTGCTGGCGCTGAATATCGCGGCTTTGCCACCCGATCTGCCTTCGGCAATGATCGAACAAATCTTTCGCGGTGGGGCGGAGAAGGTCCTCGAAGCAGGGGCGGTGGTCGCAGGGGGACATTCCATTCAAGATAAGGAACCGAAGTTCGGGCTGGTGGCCGTGGGTATGGCGCACCCCGACCGCCTGCTGACCAAGTCTGGCGCCCGGCCGGGTGACCGGCTGGCGCTCACCAAGCCGCTCGGAACCGGGGTCACGGCAACCGCGCTGAAGCGCGGCGAAGCGGCGGCGGCGGATGTCGCCGAAGCGACGGAATGGATGTCTCGACTCAATGAAACGGCCTCCACCCTCGCGCTGGATATCGGTGCCAAGGCGGTGACGGACATCACCGGCTTTGGGCTGCTGGGGCATGCTCTGGAGATGACGCGGGCTTCGCAGGTGAGCTTCCGACTCGAGCTTGACAGCATTCCGTTCCTCAAAGGCGCCCGCCGCTACGTGGCGCGCGGCGCAATAGCCGGCGGCACCGCCGACAATCGGCAGCACTTCGAGCCCGAGGTCGCCTTTGAGCACGGAATCGACGACTACGACCGGCTGCTGCTCTTCGACGCGCAGACCTCGGGGGGGCTTCTTATCGCCTTTGATCCGGCGCGCGAGGCGGAGCTTCGACAGCTGGCTGTGCAAGCCTCGCAGCCGCTCTGGGTGATTGGCAGCGTCGTTCCGGGAGAGGGTGTCTCTGTAGCAGCAGCTGCCTGAATGACCTTCGCTGGGGATCCAACCGGTGCCTGATGACAACAGAAGGAAGGCGGGCTGCAAGCCGGCCATGTGAAGTGCGTGACTGTACGTCGGCTCCAACGCCTGTGACACACACGGGGAAGGCGGGCAGGCCCGGCCTGTTCGCAACATCCTATCGGCACAACATGGAGGCAAGATGGCCAAAGTAACGATCATCGGGGCCGGTCACACCGGCGCAACCACAGCCCACTGGCTGGCCGAGCGTGAGCTCGCCGACATCGTCCTGGTGGACATCATCGAGGGCATGCCGCAGGGAAAGGCGCTCGATCTCGCCGAGGCAATGCCGATCGTCGGATCGGATGTCAGCCTGGTCGGCAGCAATGGCTATGAGGAGACGGCCGGTTCAGACATTGTGGTGATCACCGCTGGCTTGGCCAGAAAACCAGGCATGAGCCGGGATGATCTCCTCATGAAGAATACGGAGATCGTTCAAACCGCCGTTGAGCAATCGCTGGCGGGATCACCTGAGGCGATCGTCATCGTGTTGACGAATCCACTGGATGCGATGTCTTATGTCGCCATGAAGGTTGGCGGGCTGTCCCGCGAGCGCGTCATCGGTCAGGCCGGCATCCTGGATTCGGCGCGCATGCGAGCCTTTGTGGCCATGGAGTTGGGGGTGAGCGTGCAGAACATCCACTGCTACGTCCTCGGCGGACATGGCGACGATATGGTTCCGCTCACGCGTCACTCGAACGTGGCCGGGGTTCCGCTGACCGAGATGCTGGCGCCAGAGCGGCTCGAGGCGATCGTCGAACGCACGCGGAAGGGCGGCGGCGAGATCGTCGGGCTGCTGAAGACGGGCAGCGCGTACTACGCCCCATCTGCTGCGCTTGCCCAGATGGTGGAAGCGATCCTGCTGGACAAGCACCTGATCGTGCCCGCCTCGGCGTATCTGCACGGCGAGTACGGCCAGGAAGGCATCTTCTTCGGCGTTCCGGTGCAGCTGGGGCGCTCGGGGATGGAGAAGGTTATTGAGTACGAGTTGAACGAGATGGAGCAGAAGGCGCTGCAGGAGAGCGCGGACCACGTGCGTGAAGTGACGGCAGCCCTGAAGCTCTAGGCCCAATCAACCAGAAAGTCATGGGGCGCGACCCCTACAAGTAGAGGTCGCGCCCCATTGCATTCATCCTGAGAGCCCGTCAGGGGGTTGGGGTGGCGCCGGCCGCGCCGCTCCAGGTGAAGTCGCGGCGATCGGATTCGGCGCCGGCGGCCACATACTGAGGCTCGCCCAGCGCGTTCGTTCCGACCTGACGGACGGGCGTCACCCACCAGCGCATCACATGCGGCAAGCCCGTCGCCGGGCGGAATGTTGCCGGCACGATGTACTTGGTGTCGGTCACGTAGGCGACGATCTGCCGCCGGCCCGATCCTTCAGTGACATCCAACACGGTCACCTGATAGAACTCACCTTCACGTAGCTGACCGACCGCGGCCCACTGCAGCGTCACGGTATCGTTGGCCAGCGTAAAAGGCGCGCCGTCCTTCGGCAGTAGGAGGTTGGGCGCCGGGTAGGGGGGCGGCGCGGTCGGCGTGGCCGACGGCCCGGGAGCCGGATTGCGCTCACAAAGCGGAATGAGGAGCAGCTCGCCGGTGAACACGGTCTCGGTCGTTTTGCTGTTGTAGTCGAGGATGGCTTGCATGCTCACATTGTAGTTCGCGGCGATCCCCACCAGGGTGTCGTTGGCCTCGACTTCATACGTCACCGTTTCACATGCCAGCCGGGTGGCTTCGTCGGGTGGGAGCGTCGATGACGGCTCTGCCGTCGGTGTCGGAGTCGGGTGCGGGATCTGCAGTGACTGCCCGACTGAGAGCGGACAGGTCGTGGGCAGGTTGTTGAGCTGGACAATCGACTGAACCGAGACATCGTAGAAAGCCGCCAGCCCCAGGCAGGTCTCGTTCTCGCGAACGAGATGGGTGAGCGGTGTGGGTGTCGGGACCGGCGTGTTGGTGGCGGTCGGCTGCGGCGACGGCGTCTGTGTCGCAGTGGCGGCTAGGGTGGGCGTTTCGGTGGCCTCGGCGGGTGCTTCCCCGCCTGCGGAGAAGCGGACCGCTGCGTATGTGACGCCCGCCGAGAGCAGCGCGAAGATCACCAGCAGGGCGATCGCCAGCGGCAGCGAGAGGGTGACCTCAGGCCGGCCACGCGCGCGCACGGACCGTCGGCGCTCTTGCTCGATTTCCTCCCCACACACCTGGCAGCGGCTGGCGTCTTCGTCGAGGCGGCTGCCGCAGTTCGGGCACAGCTGGTGCTTGGCGGGGGTTGCTTCGGGCTGATCTGTCATAGGGAGTTGCCCTCTACTCGATCAGAGAGCCGAGGCATTATACCAACAGGGTTGAGGATGCCAAGAGGTCTTTTTCCGGGCACGCAGGGTGTTTGATTCTGGCCTGCATGGCGCCTCAGGGATCTGAGGTCCCCTCGAGTGCCAGCTCGGAAGCCACCCGCTGCATGCTCTCGAGCACCCGTTCGACGTGCGTCCACAGGTCCACGCCGAGCGCTTCCGCGGCGTGTTCGATCTCCTGGCGGTCGACGGCCGCAGCGAAGCGGGGGTCGTTCCACTTCCTGCGGATCGATCTCATGGACACGTCATGAACAGATCGAGACGGCCGGACGAGCGCCACGGCGACGATCAGGCCGGTCAGTTCGTCGCAGGCGTACAGGGCGCGCTCCATGCTCGTCTCGCGCGGCACGCCGGTGTGGTCCGCGTGGCTCAGAATGCAGCGAACGATGATCTCCGGGACGCCATGCTGTCGCAGGATCGGTGCCCCGTCTTGCGGGTGGGATTCGAGCGAGGGGTGGATCTCCCAATCGAAGTCGTGCAGAAGCCCGGCCAGCGCCCAAAGATCGGGATCCTCCCCGTATTCTTGCGCATAGTCATACATGGCAGCTTCGACCGCCAGCATATGGCGGACCAGGTTCTCGTTCGATACGTGAGAACGAACGATGGCCAACGCGTCGTCACGTTTCAAGAGGGTTCACCCTCCTGTGGCGAATCAGGTGCGCAAGCGAAGCGGGAGGGCGGCCAGCCGCGGCCGAAGGACGCTCTCCCAGAGGGCGACCAGCGTGGCAGGGATCTCGCGCAGCTCCCAGAAGCGATAGGCCCGGGAGGAGTAGCGGCGCAGGTCGGCGGAAGCCCCCACGGACGTCACGCCGAGGCTCTCGCAGGTGACCAATGCGCGGGGCAGATGATAGCGCTGCGTCACCAGCGTCGCGGCTTCGATCCCAAAGACTTGCTGAGCGCGCCGGCAGGTTTCGTACGTACGAGAACCGCCGCCATCGGTCAGAATGGCGTGGTCCGGGACGCCGAGATCGATTGCCAGCGCCTTCATCGCGGCCGGCTCATCATATCCATCTGTGCGGGCGGTCCCGCTCATTAACAGCCGATCGACCAGCCCGCGATGATATAGGTCCGCGGCCGCGGCGACGCGGTCGGCCAGCACACGTGAAGGCCGATCGCGCCACAGCCCGGCCCCAAACACAATCGCCACCGGTTGGGGCGGGGTTTGATCGGGTTTGAAGATCACGGACTGGTAGCGCCAACCCAGCAGCCAGCGGGGGAGTGCCAGACTCGCGAGCGCCAACCCGCCAAGCACCAGCCAGCGAAGAGATCGTGTTCCAAGCATGCGGCCGATTGTACCAGAGCGGGAGGTCCGTGCGCGCACCGGCTTTGGGATCATTGACACGGCGTTCAGCGAGTGTTATATTCTACAAATCGAATTGATTAGAGGATTGAGAGGGGCGCCAGCTTTGGCTACGGTCATGAGTGAGCTTTCATCCGATTTCCTTAAATACCTGGCGGAGCAGGGTTGCGACCCTGGCGCGCGATTGCCGGCGATCCCTGAGCTGGCCACCCACCTGGGGATCAGTACCGGTAAGCTGCGAGAACAGCTGGAAGTCGCCCGCGCCCTCGGTCTGGTAGAAGTGCGTCCGAAGACGGGGATGCGTTCGCTGGCCTATGATTTCGCCGCCTCCATCCGCACGAGCTTTCAATTTGCCCTTGCGCTTGACCGCAGCCTGTTCGAATCCTTTGGCGTGCTCCGCAACCGCCTCGAGGCCGCCTTCTGGCATGACGCGGTGGCATTGCTCGAACAGGAAGATGAAGATCATCTGGACGACCTGATCGAGCGCGCCTGGTCGAAATTGCGGGGCGAGACGATTAAGATCCCCCACGAGGAACACCGCGATCTTCACCTCACCATCTTCAGCCGGCTCGAGAACCCGTTCGTTCGCGGGATCCTTGAGCTCTACTGGGAGGGATATGAAGCGGTGGGCCTGAACGTATATGCCGATTACAGCTATCTTGAGCGCGTGTGGAAATACCATGAAGCCATGGTGCAGGCCATTCATGACGAAGACCCAGACGCCGGCCATCGTGCGCTGGTCGAGCACACCCGCCTGCTGACCTATCCGACCCGACGTGAGGCCCGCCATCCGGACGTTTCAGCGGTCGGGGCCATCCTGGATGAAAACGGAGCAGAGGAGAGAGAGACCCGATGACGGAAGTAGCCACGCGCCCGGCGCCATCCCCGGGTGATTCGTCGGAACGAGAACCGATCGTCAATGACTTCTCGATGGTTGTCGCCACGGTCAATGGTACCGGGAGCCAAACGTCAAACATGGCGCTCATCCGTGCCCTGTTCCGAATGGGCATCCCGGTTACCGGGAAGAACCTCTTCCCTTCGAATATCCAGGGACTCCCCACCTGGTTTACGATCCGCACCAGCGCAGAGGGCTATTCGGCCCGCAGAGAGACCATCGAGATCCTGGTGGCGATGAATCAGGCCACATTCCAGGAAGATTTGGCCAGCCTGGCCCCTGGCGGTGTCTGCTTCTACGCCGATGATTTCACAGTACAGCTCAACCGGGACGATGTCACCTACTACGCAATGCCGATCCAGGAGCTGATCAAAGAGGTTCAACCGCCGCGCCAGCTCAAGGATTATGTGGCCAACATGGCCTATGTGGGCATCGTCGCCGAGATGCTGGGCATTGACCTGGCTGAAGTCCGGGGTGCCCTGGAAACGCACTTTCGCGGCAAAGCCAAGCCTGTCGAGCTCAACATGCAAATGGTGGACGCTGCCGCGGAATGGGCACGCGAACACCTCACCAAACAGGATCTCTTCCGGGTTGAGCGCGATGATCAGACCGAAGGCCTGATCATCATGGACGGCAACACGGCTGGAGCTCTGGGCGCCCTTTACGGTGGGATGTCCCTCACGGCCTGGTATCCTATCACGCCCGCTTCAAGCCTGGCAGAAGCCATACGGGATTATGCACCGCAGCTCCGGACCGATCCCGAAACTGGCAAGGCCACCTACTCGATCATCCAGGCGGAGGACGAACTGGCGGCGATCGGGATGGCGATCGGTGCCGGTTGGGCCGGGGCGCGGGCGATGACCTCAACCTCCGGGCCAGGGATCTCCCTGATGGCCGAGTTCACCGGGCTGGCCTTCTTCGCCGAGATTCCGGTGGTTATCTGGGATATCCAACGCATGGGACCCAGCACCGGGCTTCCAACGCGCACCTCGCAGGGCGACATCCTCTTCGTTCGCTTCCTGGGCCATGGCGACACCAAGAATGTGATGCTGCTGCCGGGCTCCATCGGTGAATGCTTTGAGTTCGGATGGCGGGCGTTCGATATCGCCGAGCGTCTCCAAACGCCTGTGTTCGTCCTCAGCGACCTCGACTTGGGCATGAATCTGTGGATGTCGCCGCCGTTCGAATATCCCGAAGCGCCAATGGACCGGGGCAAGGTGCTTTCCGCCGAAGACCTTGAGCGGCTCGGTTCCTTCGCTCGCTACAAAGACGTGGATGGTGACGGGATCCCGTACCGCACATTGCCTGGAACAGACCATCCGCTGGCGGCCTGGTTTGCTCGGGGCACCGGACATAACGAGCATGCCGTCTACAGCGAACGGCCGGACGATTGGGTGAGCAACATGGAACGCCTCTGGCGCAAGACCGACACGGCCCGCTCCTACGTTCCCGAGCCCATCCTTGACGAGATGGAGGGTGCCGAGGCGGCTCTCATCTCGTATGGATCTACCGATCCAGCCATCACGGAGGCGCGCGACCGGCTCAAGGAGGATGGACTGGCGACGAGTTACATGCGACTGCGTGCCGTGCCTTTCACGGAGCAGGTGGCGGCGTTCGTAGAGGCGCATGAGCGCATCTATGTGGTCGAGATGAACACCGATGGGCAGATGCGACAGCTCCTGCAGCTCGAATACCCACAATATGCCACCCGCTTTATTTCCCTGAACCACAACGACGGGCTGCCGCTCACGGCGTACTGGATCTCCGAACAGATTTCGGCTCGAGAGGGGAATTGAGATGGCTACCACGTTGAATCTCGTTGGTCTTGAAAAGAGCGACTACAAAGGGCGTCCGACCACACTCTGTCAGGGCTGCGGCCACAACTCCATCTCGAGTCAGATCATGGCGGTCTGCTACGAGCTTTCGATCCGGCCGGAAGATATCATCAAGCTCTCCGGAATCGGCTGCTCAAGCAAGAGTCCGGCCTACTTCCTCAACCGTTCGCACGGCTTCAACAGCCTGCATGGCAGGATGCCCTCGGTGGGCACCGGCGCGTTGGTCGCAAACCGCGCCATTCGGGCCCTCGGGGTGAGCGGCGACGGCGACACCGCCAGCATCGGCCTGGGCCAGTTTGTCCACGCGATGCGCCGGAACGTGCCGATGGTCTACATCATCGAGAACAATGGCGTCTACGGCCTCACCAAGGGCCAATTCTCGGCGACCGCCGATAGGGGACAGGTCCTCAAGAAGATAGGGGAGAACCCCTTCATGCCGGTCGACCTGTGCCTGCAGGCAATGGCCGCCAACTGCGGCTTCGTCGCCCGATCATTCGCCGGCGATCCGAAGCAGGTCAAGGAGCTGCTCAAGGCTGCGTTGAGTTTCGAGGGCACTGCTGTGCTCGATATCATCAGCCCGTGCACAACCTTCAATAACGCCGACAGCTCCACAAAGAGCTACAGCTGGGGCAAAGAGCATGAGACCCCGATCCACGACATCACCTACGTCCCCGTCCGCGCCGAAATCGAGGTGGACTACGACCCCGGCGAAACGACGACGGTCGAACTGCATGACGGCTCACTCATCCTGCTCAAGAAGCTGGATGAGAGCTACGATCCCACCGATCGGCGGGCCGCCATCAACCTGCTTGAGGACGCAACTGAATCACAGCAACTGGTGACGGGGCTGATCTACATCAATCGCGATCTGCCTTCGCTGCAGGACGCCGAAAATATGATCGAGACTCCGCTTGCAGAGCTTGCGGCTGAACAGCTTCGGCCAAGCCGGGAGTCGCTCGAAGCGTTGCTAGCCGACTACCGTTAGCCTGATCTCGCTGTAACTTGACCGTCAAGCGGCGGGCACTCGCCCCGCCGCTTTTGATTCCCAGCGAGGATTTACCCTGCGTTTACAGGATCGAATCGGCCCGACAACGTCCACACCGCACAATCCGGCATATAGCGGAGTATTCATGCGTGCCTCAGGAGGTGTCTCCCATGCGATTCAAGCTCTGGCCAGCGCTTCTCTCGCTCCTATCTCTCCTCTTCGCGGCTTGCGGGGCCGCATTGCCCGCCCCCACGGGAGATCGTGCGCCGCCAGCGTCCCTCGAAACCAAGGAGGTGCCGACGGCTACCACGATCGAGCGCCCGTTGCCGGCTCAGGAGGTCACGACCGCAGCGCCTCCAGAGCCCGGATTCGACCCGGCAGGGCTGGCCATCGGACCGGGCCAGGCATTTCAGGTCCTCGACGAACCGCGGGTGATTGCCGCCGAGGCCGCCCATTGGCTCGAGCCGGATGACATTGTCCTCGGTGTGATCTGGAACAGTGATGCGCGAGCCTACCCGGTTTCCCAGATGGCTTACCACCACATTGCGAACGATACCATCGCCGGCGAACCGTTTCTGGTCACCTACTGAATCGTCTGTTCGAGCGGGGTCGGGTTCGACCCTACGGTGAATGGAATCCGCTACAGCTTTGATGTCTTCGGGCTCTACAATGGCCTGTTCGTGATGGCCGACCGATCAACGGGGTCGGTGTGGACGCACTACGATGGTCGGGTGCTCACAGGTCCGCTGGCTGAGGGCGATATTCAGCTGGAGATCATTCCGCTGATGCACACCACCTGGCAAGCATGGTCCGAGCTGCACCCTGATACCACCGTCCTCGACTGGTATCCTGAGTACGCCGACCGCTATCGGGATGTCGAGCCCGGTCGCGGCGGCTTGGGCGCCCGCTTTGAGGAAACACTCCTGAATCGGGATGACCGCCTCGTAGATAACCAGCTCGTCCTTGGGGTGCAGGTGGGCGCCAGCTACAGGGCCTATGTGCTCGACGAATTTGGCCCGGACGTCACGGTCGTCAACGACGTGCTCTCGGATCAACCGATCGTCCTCTTCTTCCATGCGGAGGAGTCATTTGCTCTGGCCTTCTCGGCAGTCGTTGACGGAAAGACACTGGCTTTCACATCCGATGGCGATATCATCCGCGATACGAGCGGGACAGTGTGGTTGTTGAACGGGACAGCGTCCGGGGGGCCGCTCGCAGGCGTTCAGCTTGACGTGGTTACCTCCTTTGTCACCGAATGGTATGGTTGGGCGGCGTATCATCCTGAGACGTCGATCTATGGGCGCTGATCCCTTCGACTCAAACTCCAGCTGAGGGCATGGCCGGCACGATCGCTCCTGGTGAATGCCTCGATGGACGTAACTCAGGACCTCTGGCAGAATAGTCGGGCTGCTCTTCATCGAAGACTCGTTGCTTGAGGAGGGACGGGGGCATTGCAAAAGACGCTCGCCATCCTGAGTGGACTGGCCGCGGCGAGCATTTGGGGTGGGATGTATGTCGTCAGCGAAGTCGTCCTGGAGACGATTCCACCTTTTACACTGCTCAGCCTGCGTCTGCTGCTCGGGATTCTTGTCCTGGGTACCATTCTTCTTGTCCGCAACCCAGGCGCTGTCAGGCGGGAAGCCTGGCTGCCATTGCTGGGGGTCGGTGCGATCGGGTATGGGCTCTCACTCGGACTGCAGTTCGTCGGCACGAAGCTTTCGACCGCCTCCAATGCATCACTGGTGACCTCAGCCTCCCCCGCATTCATGATCGTCTTCGCTGCTATCCTTCTCGGCGAGCGAATTACCCCGCGGCGGCTGGGCGCGCTGGTTCTTGCCAGTGCTGGAGTCCTTGCCGTAATCGACCCACGGACAGCTCAGATGGATGAGGCGACGTTGTGGGGGAACATGGCGCTCTTCGGCGCGGCGGTGACCTGGGGCCTGTACTCTGTCCTCATCCGCCGCGTCAGCTTTCAGCGCGGCACACTTGGGATCTCTCTCGTCACCTTCGTTGGAGGCTTTCTGGTGGGCTTGCCCGCTGTTGGGATTGAACTTCGCGACCCGACCCTGGGTCAGATCACCTTCGGCATCGTACTTGGCGTGCTCTACCTCGGCGTCGTTTCGACCGCTGGCGCGATGTACCTTTGGAACAAATCGCTGGCCCTGCTTGAGGCGGGGGAAGTCTCATTACTCTTTTTCGCACAACCAGTGGTGGGCGCGGCGCTCGGCGCGCTTCTGTTGGGAGAGCAGCTAGGGCCCGGCTTCTGGCTCGGCGGCGTGCTGATCGCAGCCGGCCTGCTCATTGCCTCCGGGATTTCGCTCACCCGCCAGTCCCCCCGAGTCGCAAAAACTCCTTGAGTGTCCCGCGCCTGCGAGTTCCGCGTTTGGCTTCTGCTGGTTCCGGATGAACCCCCGGAGCTAAAGGCCTGCCTTTGTGTCCCCCAGGGTGTGCAGGTAGGTCATATTGGCCGGACCCATCGCGCCCACCGGCAGGCTGGCAACGAGCACAAAGCGGTGACCGGGCTCGAATGCGCCGGTTTTGAGGAGATCGTCTTCAACGTGGCCAATCATCTCCTCTACGGTGTAGGCCATCGGACAGAGGCGCGGCTCAACACCCCAATACAGCGACATTCTACGAAACGTCTTCGGCTCGGGCGTGAATCCGAGGATGGGAATGCTGGGCCGGGCAGTGCTCATGAGCTGTGCGGTCCGGCCGGATCGGGTAAAGACGGCGATTAAGCGAGCGCCTCGATCGTCTGCCAGGGTGGTCGCGGCGTGCGTGGTCGCCGCCGCATCATCATCCAGGTGTTCTGGACCCTCCATGGGCTGGAAACCCCACTCCCTCGCGTGCTCCTCCGCATCATCCATAATGCGCGCCATGGTCGCCAGGGATTCCACCGGGTAGTTGCCGATGGCCGTTTCGCCGGAGAGCATGAGCGCGTCGCTCCCATCGAAGATCGCGTTGGCCACATCGGAGGCTTCGGCGCGCGTTGGCCGCGGGCTGTGGATCATGGATTCGAGCATCTGTGTGGCCGTGATCACCGTCTTGTGGACATGGTTTGCGCTGGAGATGATGTGCTTCTGCAGAGACGGAACGCGCTCCGGTGAGACTTCAACGCCGAGGTCGCCGCGCGCCACCATGACTCCGTCGGCGATCTCCAGAATCGAATGAAGCCGCTCCACAGCTTCCTGTCGTTCCAGCTTGGCAATAATTGGGATCGGCGGGCCGTCCAGGTCCAGCTCCGTGAGCGCTTCCTTGAGCGCCGTAACATGATCTTCGTGGCGCACGAACGACATGGCGATCAGGTCGACGCCATGTTCCACCCCGAAGGCCAGATCCCGGCGGTCTTTGTCCGTCAGCGGAGGCGCCGACAAGCGGACGCCCGGAATATTGATCCCCTTGTGGGCGCCCAGCGGGCCGCCGGTCCGGACCGTCGTCAGGACTTCATCCTCTCCGACGGCTTCCACCTGGAGCTCAAGACGGCCGTCATCGAGCAATATCCGATCGCCGACTGAGACATCTTGTGTGAGGAATGGATAGTTGATGAAGATTCGCTCGGCTGAGGCCGCCACCGGCTTGGTGCTCAGCGTGAGGTGGGCGCCGGCCTGAAGGCGGATGGGCTCATTCTCGGGCACGTCTCCAGTTCTTAGGCGGGGCCCCTGAAGGTCCTGCAAGATGGCGATCGGCCGGCCGGTATCCTCTGAAGCCTGCCTCAGGAGCTGGATGGTTCGCGCATGATCAGCGGGTTCGCCGTGGGAGAAATTGAGCCGGGCGACGTCCATGCCGGCCTCGATCAGCGCCTTGAGGCGCTCCATCGATTGGCTCGCAGGGCCGATCGTTGCGATGATCTTCGCGCGTCTCATGGCTGGGGTTCCCGGATTTCAGTCTCGGAGGCAGCGCCTCAGGTTAACAGGTGGACGAGGATGGCCTTCTGAGCGTGCAGGCGGTTCTCTGCCTGCTGAAAGACAACCGAATGGCTGCCATCCATCACCTCATCCGTGATCTCATGCCCGCGGTGGGCTGGCAGGCAGTGCATTACGATCGAGTTTGGATCGGCGTGAGCGAGCAAAGCCGCATTGACCTGGTAGGGTGGGAAGACCTTGCTTCGTCGCTCGGCCTCTTCTTCTTGACCCATGCTGGTCCACGTGTCGGTGTAGATGACCTGCGCGCCCTCGACGGCCGCCACCGGTTCGCGAAGTTGACGGATGGTGGCCCCGCTATCCTGGGACATCTCATCGGCGAAGGCAAGCGCATGACCGGGCAGGTCATAACCCTCTGGATTGGCGATCGTGAAGTTCATGCCGAGGCGCGCGGCAGCAAACAGCAGCGACACCGCGACGTTGTTTCCATCGCCGACATAGGTGAGCCGGACCCCACGTAGTTGGCCGAAACGCTCCAGGATCGTCAGTGCATCGGCCATTGCTTGGCAGGGGTGGTTGAAGTCGCTGAGCCCGTTTACCACCGGGACGGAAGCATGTCTGGCGAGTTCCAGGATGTGGTCATGTGCGAAGACACGCGCCATGATGCAGTCAAGGTAGCCCGACAAAACACGGCTCACATCGGCGATCGATTCGCGCTGGCCAAGGCCGATCTCGCTAGGCGAAAGGTAGAGCGCATCGCCGCCAAGGTGGCGCATCACCATGTCGAAGGAGACGCGCGTGCGCAGGCTTGGCTTTTGGAAGACCATGCCGAGCACCTTGCCGCGCAGCAAGGGCTCGTTCCCGCCTTTCATCCACTCGTCTTTGAGCCGGATGGCGAGCTTGAGCAGTTCGTTGAGCTCATCCCCGCTGTAGTCGGCGAGTGAGAGAAAGTGCTTCATTGTGGGTTTGTCCTCCGGGGTCAGGGCGCTGCCGCCGAAACTCGGCCGAGAGTATAGCATAGCCGCTCCTGCGAGGCAGAAGAATGGGCAACAGTCGGGGGTTGATCAGTCCTGGGAGGAGTCGAGCGGGTCGATTGGTTTCGGCAGCGGAGCGCTGAGCGGTGGCAGGAGCCAATGTAGCCAGCCCTGTCCCTGGGCCGGCTCGCCTTCGCCGCTCTGGTCGCGCCCGACCAAAAGAAGGGCGACTGCCAAGAGCGTGGCACCCATCCACTGGAAGACAGTCAGCGTCTCGCCCAGCCATAGCTGAGCCAATGCCACCGCCACCAGCAGCTCGCCAAGGCCGAGTAGCGTAGTCTGCATCCCGCCAATGCGCTTCACGCCGGCGAACAGCGTGAGCCGTGAGAGGAAGGTGACCGCAGTCAGTCCCGCAAGCGGCGCGAGCGCGGCGGAGGACACGGCTGCGACCGGCGGAGAAAAGAATGCAAAGGCCGGCAGAACTACAGCGGTCATCGCCAGGAGCGTGTAAAGAGTCACGGTGGGCGCGGGTGCTTCGTAGAGCACACGCTGGTTGATCGGAATGTGTAGCGCGTACAGAACGGCGGCGCCGAGCATCAGCAGGATGCCAAGCGGATCGATGCGGCTGGCCGATGCCGCTGTCAGCAAGACGACGGCAGGGACTGCCAGGCCAAGACGGATCAGGGTCAAGCGGGTGTGACGGTGGCCATCCAGGTAGAGCAGGGCGGCCACCAGCATGGGGTAGAGAGAATATAACAGCTGGGCAAGCCCGGCGTCGAGCCGCGCCAGGCCCGAGTAATAGAGAATCGAGCCGATGCCGTTTAGCCCTCCGGCAATAAGGCAGCCGAGCAGCCCCAACGGGTAGATATAAAGAAAGCGGCGATTTACGACCAGTACGACCAGGAAGAGCAGAATGGCGGCGCCTGCTGTCCGGGCGGCGACCACGGCCAGGGGTGGCAGGCCGGCCTGAATGGCTTGCTTGCCGAAGATCGGCGCGACACCGAGGAAGAGCGCAGAGAGGCTGGCGAAGGGAATGCCTCTGGCTCGATCCCGGCTGGCCGACATGCTCCAACTCTCTCCCGTCTACCTCAGTGCCTTGCCGATTTCACCGATCAGGTCCTCACCCAGGAACTCGCCCTTGGTCATCAGGCGCGCGATCTGTCCCTCAAGCCGGCGGATTTCATGCTGCGTGAGTTCTTTGGCGGTGATGACGATCACTGGGGTGTTCGCGGTTTCGGGCTGCGTCCGCAGATGGTCCAGCACCGTAAATCCGTCCATCTCCGGCATCATCAGATCAAGAATGACCAGATCGGGGCGCTTACGGCGGGCCTCGGTCAGCGCCGCTGGGCCGTTTTGCACTTCACGCACCTCGAATCTTCCCTGCGCCTGTAGGATGCGGCGGATCAGGCGCCTGGAGTCCTCGTTGTCGTCGACAATCAGAATGTCTTGCACCCGCCGCTGGTCCACTTGCAGCGCCGCCAGCAGGCCTTCCCGGGGTCGTTCGGGGAAGGCCGCCTCGGGGACCACCAGCGCCTGTGCCCAATCTTCGCCTAGCAGTTCCTCTTCGATGGGCATTGTATGACCGGTGCAGTTCACCACCACCACCTGGTCCGGGCGGATGACGCCCTGCCGCGCCAACTTGATCAGGCCGGCGAAGGCGACCGCTGTGGCCGGCTCGATGGACAGGCCTTCCATCTTAGCCGCCAGGTGCATGGCCTTAAAGGCTTCTTCGTCGGTGACGCTTTCCATCGCGCCCCCGGCGCCGCCGAGCATACCTGCCCGCAGCAGCTCGTAGTGCCGGCCCGGATCCCCCGTGCTGAGCGTCGAGATATAGGTGCTCGGGCTTTCGACCGGGGTGGCCTGGGCATCCCCGCGCTTCCATGCTTCAACCATCGGCGAGCAGCCCGCCGATTGGATGCAGGCGATCGCCGGGCCACGATCGATCAACCCCATCTCTCTCAGCTCAGCGAAGCCTTTCATGACCCCCAGCGGTCCAAGCCCTCCGCTCACGGCCTGCACGTACCAATCGGGGGCGGCAAAGCCGGTCGGGGTTTCGGATCCGGCGAAGTCTTCAGCCCGCCCCAGCTGCTCCGCCATCTCGAAAGCCACTGTCTTCATCGCCTCGATCGCGGTGATGCTGCGGCCGCCGCGATCAAGATAGAGACCGCGTGATTTGGCGAAGTCGCCGGCCAGCTGTTTGGCTTGATCGTAGGTGCTGGTCAGCTTGACAACCTGGGTCCCGTAGAGCGCCACCTCGTGCATCTTGGCAGGTGGGACTAGGCTTGTGAGGAACGCCCACAGCTTGATTCCGGCCCGAGCACAATAGGCGCTAAATGCGATCGCGACATTTCCTGTCGAGGCGACGACGGCTTCCGTGATCTCCGCCTCCTTCAGTGCGGCGATCGTGAGCGCGGCCTGCCGGTCCTTGAATGAGGCCGTGGGACCTTGCCGCTCATCCTTGATCAACAGGTTCGGGATGCCGATCATCATCCCCAGGTTGTGGGCCGGGAAGAGCGGTGTGCCGCCTTCCCCCATGCTGAAGGCTGGTCGACCGGAGAGCGGCAGGAGCTCGGCGTAGCGCCAGAGGTCGAAGTTTCGTTCACGCAGTTGGGTGCGGAAGACTTCGGCAGCGAGTTCCAGATCGTAGCGGGCGGTGCGCCATTCGCTGCCACAATTGGGGCAGGCGAGATCGAGGGGGTGAAAACGGGTGCGCAACCCGCAGTCAAGGCATTCCACCCTGTAGCTGTGGCGCTGATTGCTCATGGATCGGACCGTAGGAAGGGTGCCGAACTCACCCGGATCTGTCGTCTGGCGCCATGTCCGGGTGCGGCGATGAAGCGGGCGGCTCCAGTGGGAGCGTAAAGGCAAATGTGCTGCCTTCACCCGGCGTGCTCTCGACCCAGATGCGCCCGCCATGCAGCTCCACCAGGTGCCGCGTAATCGAGAGCCCGAGCCCACTTCCTTCCGTGGCGCGGGTCGGGGAGGCATCCACTTGCGAGAAGGGTTCGAAGAGCTTCTTCTGGTCCTGGGGCGCGATCCCGATGCCGGTATCGGCAACCGCAATCAGGATTTCCTTCCGGTCGCCGCGGTCAATCAGTCGAGCCGAAGCTGCGATCTGGCCCTCACGGGTGAACTTCGCTGCGTTAGCGATGAGGTTCAGGAGCACCTGGCGAATGCGGATGTTGTCCGCCTGGAGCGTCGGCAGGTCTTCTGGAATATTCGTGACAAGTTCGATGGGCTTGTCTTTCACCAGGCCGACGGCGGTCGACATCACGCCCTGGATGATCTCCCCCAAATCCACTTCGGTAAAGGCCAGCTCCATCTTGCCGGCCTCGATCCGGGAGAGGTCCAGGATGTCGTTGATCAAACCCAGCAGGTGCTGTCCCGCATTGTAGATCGCTCGCAGGTCTTCTTCCTGGGTCTCGGTGACTGGGCCGTCGATGCCCTTCAGGATCACCCGCGAGAAGCCGATGATCGAATTGAGCGGGGTGCGCAGCTCATGACTCATGTTGGCCAGGAATTGGCTCTTGAGTTGATCCGCCTCACGCATGTCCTCCAGCGCCTGCTGGGTGACTTGATAGGACCGCGCATCGAGCAGCGCCAAGGCAAGCTGCTGAGCGACTTCCTCAACCATCACACGATCGTCGTCGACCCATTCCTCACCGAATTCGGGCTGCTCAAACTCAAACACGCCGAGGATTTCATCCTGGGCACGGATCGGAACGACAAGCTTGCGACCGTTGGCGATGGGGCCGGTTGTTGAGGGGCGTCCGGGTTCGAGCTCACGGATGACCCCATCCTCATCGACGAAACCTCTGAGGCGGCCCCAGGATGCCACGATGGGGGCTGGCGCCGTCGCGGTGATATCCTGCGGCTGGTGCGGCATTGTCGTGACGAAGCCGTCCGAGCTCTCCTTCTTGCGGGCTTCGATCAGCTGGCAGACACCCCGGTACCCCAGCATCTCGCCGGAGACCGGGTCGGTTCGCCGCAGCGCGTGCACAAGCACGGTAAAGCGCTCGCCATCCCGACTGCGGGCCTCGAGGTGCGTTTCCCGGATGGCCTCTCCCTGCTGAAGGTCGGCCTGCAGCCGGCGCGCCGATTGAGGCTCCCATGCGACGGTGTGCACCGGCCTGCCGATCAGGTCGTCGACGTGATAGCCGAGAAGCGTCTCGAATTCCTCACTGCACCAGGTGTAGCGCCCTTCGGCGTCACTCTCCCACACCCAGCCCGTTGGCCGCTGCGGCGAGGTGAATTGAAGCGTGGACGGCGAGAGCAAGCCCGTCTGGGGCCGCTTCTCAGTAATGATGTCGAAGAGGCCCTCAAGCCGAGCTTGGAGCCGATCCAACAGTTTCTTGCGCATAATGTCTCAGTTCCTGTGCCAGCGCCCGGTATTGCTCGGCGCCTCGACTGCGAGGCGCATAAATGGTGATCGGCTGCGCGAAGACCGGGCTCTCTCGCAACCGGGTGTCGATCTCAATCACGGTCTCAAAAACGGCTTTGCCGAAGGCCGTGCGAACCTGCTCGAACATACTGCGATGAATCCGATTGCGCCGATCGAGCATGGTCAGCAGCAGTCGGTAGCGAAGCTGCGGGTTGCTGATGCGGCGGATCTCCCGAATGAGGTTCAGCATGTCGCGCAGGGCATGGGCCGAGAAGTATTCGGCCTGCGTGGGCACAATCAAGAGATGCGCGGCGCTCAAGGCAGAGCGTGTGAGCGGACCCAACGTGGGCGGACAATCGATGAGGATCATGTCGTAGGCCCGAGCACCGGAAAGCGATTGGCGCAGCAGGTTCTCGTACTGCTCCCGCACACTGAGGAAGCGCTCGGCAAGCATCAATTCATGGTTGGCCGGCGCAAGCTCAAGGCCAGGCAGACCGGTTTCGCGGCTGATCTTCATGATCGACTGGCTGCCCATAAGGACATCGGCAACGGTCCGCTGCAGGCTTGGGGGCTGGATGCCAAGCGCCAGAGTCAGATTGGCCTGTGGGTCAAGGTCGACCAGCAGAACCTGCTGCTTGCCTTCAACCAGCGCGGCCCCCAGAGAGAGCGCCGAGGTCGTCTTGGCCACCCCACCTTTCTCACTGGCAATGGCGATCACGTAGCTCATCGCTCGAATCCGTCCCCATTGGTGTTCATTCGGCCGTTGGTCTCGCTTGAGCTGTCCGCCGCTCCGGACTCCTCTTCCGCCATCGAGCCATCTTCGTCCAGCTGGTCGAAGGAACCGGAGATGAGCCGAACCACGCCGCGCCGGGCACCGAGTCGGGTGCGCATCTCTTGCACCGCGGTTCGAAGCATGCTCTCCACGTCGCGGCTGGCACGGATGCGTCCGGTTACCTCAACCACCGCCTGCTCCCGCTCCGCTCGGCGCAGCGTTTCTCGGAAAAGGCGCGCGTTCTGCACCGCGACGGCCAGCTGGTCCGCCAGGGTTTCAAGCACGGCGATTTCTTCTTTATCGAAGGCATGCGGTGTCCGCTGGCGAACGTCAATGACGCCGATCACCTGGTCGCCGATTTTCAACGGGACTGCTAGTTCCGAAGCAGCTTCCTCGAGGCCGGGAAGCGTTCGGGTGGGGTCGTTTACCCACACATCGGGCACGGCCCGGGATTCGCCCTGTTCGGCTGCCAGCCCCACGACGGAGCCCGATCCAATCGGTAGCACGACGCCGGCCGATTTCAGCTCACTCGCAGCAGCGCCCGAGGCTTCCTGCAGGCGCAGAATGCTGGGCTCCCCTTCGCTCAGATAAAGGGCTACGTGGTAATAGCCGAAGCGCTCCTGAATCAGCCGGACCGAACGCGTCAGAATGGCCTCCAGATCCAGCACGCCAGTGGCCACCCGGGCGATCTCCGCCGCCGTCTCCATCTGGGTGGCGCGTGTACGGACCTCCTGCATCAATCGGACCTGCTCCAGCTGGTCGGCGACTTCAGCGGCGACGGCTTCGAGCAGGGCAAGTTCCTCCTCACTCCACTTGCCTGGATCCAATCCTTCCACGTCGAATTGCCCGATCACCTCGCCGCGCAGCGCGATC
>JBFJVD010000021.1:0-19918 GCA_041624375.1 Anaerolineales bacterium | reverse complement strand
AGGGCTAGCTCACGTTGGACTTCTTCGGCCGCAAGATTCTCTTCGTCGGTGCCCATCCCGACGATATCGAGCTGGGCTGTGGTGCGCTGCTGGCCAATCTTGCGGGCCGCGCCGAGCTTCTCTGCGTTACCCTTTCCGACAACCAGAAGAATCCCGCCTTGCAGCACCTTGTCGAGGAGCACTACCGCAGCATGGGCATCCTTGGGGTTCCGGCGGATCAGGTGCGCCTCGCACAATTTGAAACGCGCAATTTCCCACGCGACCGGCAGGAGATCCTTGAGTACCTCTACGAGCTTGGCCGCGAACATCATCCCGACCTGGTCTTCGTGCATACGCGCGCCGATATGCACCAGGATCATGCCGTGGTGACGATGGAAGCGATGCGCGCTTTTCGAGGCACGACGGTGCTTGGTTTCGACGTGCTGCGCAGCAGCTATGGTTTCTTCCCCGACTTCCTCGTTGAAGTTCGCGAAGAAGATGTCGAACGAAAAGTCGAGGCACTGGCCGCCTACACGACCTATCGCGACAAGTACTACTTCGACCCTGAGATCATTCGCGCTACCAGCGTGCGCCACGGTGCACTGGCCGAGCGCCCGTACGCTGAAGGCTTCGATATCTTGCGGATCGTCGGCAGTTTTAAGGACAGCTCAACATGAGGGCTGGTGCAGCGTAACCGGCCGATGATCGGCGATAGGTCCCGCCCCCGCTGCTCGATCGTCATCCGGGCATACAATGAAGAGCACCACATCGGTCGCCTGTTAGCTGGCATTCTCGAACAGACCGAGCGCTCGGTGGAGATTCTGCTGGTGGATTCGGGCTCGACCGATGCCACATTGGCGATCGCCAGCCGCTATCCCGTGCGGATTCTGACCATTGCTCCAGAAGCCTTCACCTTTGGCCGGTCCCTGAATATTGGGATCGCTGAGGCTCGCGGCGAATTCGTCGTGATGGCCAGCGCGCATGTCTACCCGGTCTACCCCGATTGGCTTGAGCAATTGCTGCGCCCATTCGTAGACCCTGACATCGCGTTGGTCTACGGCAAGCAGCGGGGCAACTCCACCACGAAGTACAGCGAGGGACAGCATCTGGCGAAGCTGTTTCCAGAGACATCCGACCTGAACCAGACTCACCCCTTCTGCAACAACGCAAATGCGGCCATTCGCCGCGAACTCTGGGTGCAGCAGGCCTACGACGAGGAGCTCCCAGGGCTGGAGGACCTCGCATGGGCGAGCTGGGCGGTTGATCAGGGTCTTTCGCTCGCTTACTCGGCAGAGGCCGAGGTCATCCACGTTCATGATGAGTCGCCGCAGCAGGTCTACAATCGCTACCGGCGGGAAGCGATGGCGCTGAAGCGAATCCGGCCAGCGGAGACCTTCCGACTGCTCGATTTCGTGCGATTGGTTCTCTCGAATGTCTTGAGCGACGCTCGCCATGCCGCCCGCGAAGGCGTCCTGGGACGGGTCTGGCGTGAAATCCTGTGGTTTCGCTTCATGCAATTCTGGGGAACCTATCGCGGCTTCGCCCTTTCCGGCCCGCTGACGAGTCAATTGAAACAGACCTTCTACTACCCGCGCCGATTCTCGATCGAACAACGCAGTGTACCTCGTGACATGGCGCCGATTTCCTATGGTTCCATTCTGGACTCTCCTCGGGATGAGCCTGTCGAAAATTAGACGATTGAGTCCTGTGGCCGATCCCCTGGACGAGCAGCTCCACGACCGCTCGGTGGTCTCTGGGCGTGAGTTCCGTTGGCTCGGGCCGCTTGCCGCGCGCGCTCCCATGCTCATTGGGGCGAGCGCCGCGCTCATGCTGCTCCTCTTCACGCCGCTTGGCCTGGACGTGGGCTACGATTCTGTTTTCTACCTGTCCGCAGCGGAAAATCTTCTGCAGGGAGACGGCCTCAGCCGACTCAGCGGCGGCGGAGAAGTGATCCCGCTCACACATTTCCCTCCGCTGTATCCCCTGCTGATTTCAGCGCTGGGCCTGGTTGGGCTTGAGCCGGCAGTGGCGGCAAGATGGTTGAGTGCGCTCCTTCTCGGTTTCAATGTTTGGCTGGCCGGCTGGATCGTCTCCACGCTCAGCAGCTCCCGCCTGGCCGGCTTGGCGACTTCACTGCTGGTTCTGTTCTCTCCCGTCTTGCTTGACCGCCACCTTGAAGCGATGTCTGAGCCGCTCTACTTTTTCTTGCTTCAAGTGGCGCTTGTCATGCTGGCTCGAACGCTGAACGCCGGCCGGCGCGAGGTATTCATCGCAGCCGCTGTCATATCTGGCGCAGCGTATCTTGCCCGGTACACGGGAGCTGCACTGCTGGCCACCGGGGCGCTAGGGCTGCTGCTCTGGCTCCGACAGCCCTGGAAAATGAGAGTGGCTCGTACCGCCATCTATCTCACAATTGCGTTCGCGCCGATGGCGGCCTGGATGGCCCGCAACTTCACGCTGACCGGAACGACGACAAACCGGGTGCTGCGGTTTCATCCTCTGGGGAGCGAGCAGCTCCGGCAGGCCGCAGCGACCATGGGCAGCTGGCTGACTCCGGTTGGCGTGACGGCGAGGGCCGGCTTCGTGCTCTTGCTGCTGGCAGGAATTGGCCTGCTGGTGCTCTGGTGGCGAACAGGCAGGCAAGCTCCGGAACCGGCACCCGATGCCAGGGTGGCCCAGGATTTCCTCAAGCTTGTGGTCCTCCATGCAGTGATCTACTTGGGTTTCCTGGCCATTTCGCTCTCGTTCTTTGATGCCTCAACTCGATTGGGGGATCGCATCCTCGCTCCGCTCTATCTGCTTGGAGTCCTGCTTGCCGGCGTCCTCATCGGCCTATGGCTGAGGCGGGGTGCAAGCCGGTGGGTGTTTGCCCTGCTCCTCGTCCTGAGCGCCTTCATCGTCCTGATCGGCGGCCGGTCGCTTGTACTGCTGCTCGATATCCGTTCCGAAGGTCGAGGCTTCAACAGCGCCCGATGGACGCAATCCGAGGGGGTTGCCTTCATTTCGAGCATGCCGGCGGAAGCCGTCATCTACACGGATGAGGCCTTTCCCGTCTACTATCGGACCGGCCGTCCGGTCTATAGCGTGCCGGAGGCCGTCGATCCCGTGAAAGGGGAGCCGCGGGCAGATTATCCGCAGCAGCTCGATCGCATGCGCAGCAGGCTGATGGAAGGACCGGGGGTTCTTGTCCTCTTCCATCCAGATGCGACCCAGCTGCAGGCTGAACCCTTCGCTGAGCTGATCCGCGAATTGGAGGTGATTGGCTCGCTATTGGATTCCATTGTGTATGGGCTTCCTTCTGTGCGCGATCAGGGATGGTACTCCGAGCCATGAACAGGCAGCGGCTTCCTGAGCTCCAGAACACGTTGATCGGCCGTTTCGCATGTCTTCGGCGATGAGTGTTACCCAACCCCGCTCCGGGCTCTCACTGCGCTGGATCGCGATCCTGGCGGCCGCCGCTGCCTTTCTGAGCTTCTTCACGGTATATGACCAGATCTTCCACCGAACGGGGATCGAATTCCTCCTCGACGATCAGATTGAGCGGCATCAGAGAGTCCTGGCGGGGACGGCCGTCGATCCCTGGCAGTACCGGATCTTCTCCACGGTTGCCCTGGAGGGCGTCATCCGCGTCCTGCGCGCAGTGGGATCGTCAAGTGTCGAATATCGAGCCTTCTGGCTCATGCGGCTCGCACAAAATATGATCCTATTCATCGTTGCCGCAGCCTACTGGCGTGCGGTCGGCCTGAGCCGATGGTTCAGCCTGCTCGGTTTGGCGCTGTTGGCCTGGGGGATCTCCTACTCGGGCTTCGGTAGCGGACTGGCGTTCGATACGTTTTTCGATCTCATCTTCTACCTGCTGGCGGGATTCTTCATTCTTCGACGCCAGTTTGGCTGGCTGGTGCTGATAATGCTCATCGCCCCGCTGAATCGCGAGACAAGCGGGCTGATCCCGTTCCTTGTTCTGGCGAGCGCCGTCCGATTCCGCCCGAAATTGCGCGTCGAGGATCGAGGCGCGCTCATCGCCGGCATGGTCGGTGCCTTCATCTTCGTCCTGGAGATGGCCGCGCTGCGGCTTTTCTTCGGCCCCCGACCGGCGATGACGCCGTACGGTATTGAGCTTGGGTGGCCGCTCGTGATTTACAATCTGACAAACCGACAGACCTTGTTTTCCCTGGCATCGACATTCAGCTTCATTCCGTTTCTTGCTCTCGCATTCTGGAGCCGCTGGCCTGAGCTGCTCCGCCGCTTCTTCTGGGTGACGGTCCCAGCCTGGCTTTTGCTGCATCTCCCCCTGGCGGTGCTTGCTGAAGCCCGGGTCTTGCTGGTCCCACATGTGCTGATCTTCCTTCCCGCAGCCCTGATCGCGCTCGAGGGGGGCGGTCATGAACCCGGCTGAGGAGTTGACCGCCCTGGTTCCCATGCGCCACCACTCCGAACGCGTTCTCGGCAAGAATTACCGGCCGCTCGCCGGACGGCCGCTCTATGCCCATATTCTCGATACCCTTGAAGCCGTCCGGGAGATCGCAGCCATCGTCGTCGACACCGACAGTCTGCTGATCTTGGAAGCTCTGGCGAAAGAGTACCCGCAGGTGCAGACGATCGAACGCCCGGCCCATTTGCGCGCCGGCGAAGTGCCGATGAATGCGGTTCTTGAGCACGATGTGAGGTCCACAAACGGCGCCTTCTATCTGCAAACCCACAGCACCAATCCGCTGCTGCGCGCTGCGACTATTTCACGCGCCATTCGGACTTTCTTTGATCACTACCCAGACCATGACTCCCTCTTCTCCGTAACCCGTTGGCAGACCCGCCTCTGGAACGAAGCTGCACAGCCGATCAACCATGATCCCGCAGTTCTGCTCAGGACCCAGGATTTGCCGCCGGTTTATGAGGAGAACTCATGCCTCTATCTGTTCGAGCGCGAGCGATTCCTGGCAAGCGGGAACCGCCTAGGGGCGCGACCACAATTGTTTGAAATCGATCCGCTGGAGGCTCTCGATATCGACGAGGAGCATGATTTCCTGCTGGCTGAAGTCCTCATGAAGGACCCGGGCCTTCGCGTGGCGCGCGACGATGAGGATGAGCACAATGGCTGAGCTACGTTGATGAGCATGGCTGACGCCACCGAAGCATGACGCTGCGCGTTTTGATCTCGGCGCCTTATCTGATCCCCCAGCTTGAGCGCTTCGAGCATCTCTTCGAAGCGGCCAGGATCGAGATCGTCGTGCCGGAGGTGGAAGAGCGGTTGGAGGAAGCGGGGCTCATGCCGTATGCCGGCGCCATCGACGGTGCAATCTGCGGCGACGACCGATTTAGCGCCGCGGTCCTGGGGCACGCTGCGCCGCGCTTGAAGGTCATCTCGAAATGGGGGACGGGCATCGATTCGATCGACCTCGACGCCGCCAAAGCTCTTGGGATCCAGGTGTTCAACACCCCCGGCGCGTTCACCGAACCCGTCGCCGACAGCGTGATGGCCTACATCCTTGCGTTTGCCCGGCGATCGTCCTGGATGGACCGCCAGATGCGGCAAGGTCAGTGGAACAAGCTGCCCAGCATCGCGCTCCACGAGGCGACCCTGGGCGTGGTTGGCGTGGGACGAATTGGCCAGGCGGTGCTGCGAAGGGCGCGCTCGTTCGGGATGCGGCTGCTGGGCAATGATATCGTCGATATCGATCCGGCCTTCATTACGGAGGTCGGCGTCGAGATGGAATCGCTATCGGTCCTGCTTGGCGAGGCCGATTTCGTGAGCTTGAACTGCGATTTGAACCCCAGCTCGTATCAGCTGATCAACGAAGATCGGCTGCGGCAGATGAAGCCGACTGCCATCTTGATCAATACCGCTCGCGGCCCGATCGTGAAGGAACAGGCGCTGGTCGATGCGCTGACAGAAGGCCGGCTGGGCGGCGCGGCCCTCGATGTCTATGAGGTCGAACCTCTGCCTCTTGACAGCCCTTTGCGCCAAATGGACAATGTGCTGCTGGCGCCACACAATGCCAACAGCAGCCCGACAGCCTGGGAGAACGTTCACTGGAATACCATCCGCAACCTCTTCAAGGGGCTTGGTCTTGAACCGCCTTCACCCTAGTGGCCCAATCCTACCTAGCCACCGGGCTGGGTCTGTGCCGTGACGCGCACAGCGCTCGTCACTGGCGCCGCCGGTGGGATTGGTCGTTCCACCGTTGCGGCCTTCCTTGCCGCAGGCTGGCAGGTGACCGCGGTGGATCGGCGGACTGATTTCAACTTCCCGGATGGGGTCCGTTTCATCCAGGCGGATGTATCTCTTCCGGATGATGTGGAAGTCGTCTTCGATCGACTGGACGATCAGATCGAGGGTCTTGATGCCTTGGTCAACAACGCCGCCATCCAGATCTGCAAGCCACTCGTGGAGATGCAGGTGGAGGAATGGGATCTGACGATGGCCTCCAACCTGCGTTCGGTCTTCCTCACAGCCCGCGCCGGATACCCCTTGCTGCGGGCTGCCCGGGGCGCCATCGTGAACGTGAGCTCGGTCCATGCCGTGGCCACCTCAAAGGAGATTGCGGCCTATGCCGCCAGCAAAGGGGGATTGCTCGCGCTCACGAGAGCCCTGGCGCTCGAGTTTGCCGAAGACGAAGTCCGCGTGAATGCGGTACTGCCGGGGGCGGTCGACACCGCCATGCTGCGAGACGGGCTGAGCAGATCCCATGTGGGCGGCGAGTCCATCGAAGAACAGCTGGAGGCGTTGAGCGCCCGGACGGTGATGGGCCGGGTCGGCCAGCCGGACGAAATCGCGCAAGTGATTCTCTTTCTGGCAGATCGTGAGCAGTCCTCCTTCATGACCGGACAGTCGCTCATCGTAGATGGTGGTGCCACCGCACGCTTGAGCACCGAATGACCCCACGTTGCCTCTCAGCTCGTGGCCTATGGGCGGTCGCGCCGGACCCGGGGCGGGTCTCTATGGTTCACGGGGCGCCGCCTCGATGAGCTCCCAGCTCGCCGCACAGGATCCGACCCCGGCCGCCTCGCAGACGCCACCCGCCGCTGGGCTTCGAAGCGCCATCCTTGGCGGCCTGCGCTCACCCGTCGTAATCTTCTACCTGGTCTTCCTCTTTCTTTCCATTCCGCTCCTGCTACCGGAGCTGTATGAGATCAACCCATGGGACGAAGCGGGCTACCTCAATAGCTGGCGCGACCTGCTGGCCGGCGACTTGCCGAGTGTGGGCCGGAACCCACTGATCGCGGCATTCTACGCGCTCACGTACCTGCCCTTCAGGGCATCCCCATTCTGGATGGTATACAGCGCCAGCCTGAGCCGCCTCGTGCTGCTCACGCTGATGTGGTTCAGCGCTTACCGTTTCGCCTTGCGGCTCAACAGGCTGGCGCCGCCGCTCCTCCTGCTGGGCATGCTCTTCGTGACTCCACTGGCGTATGACCTGCTGCGATTCCCCACCGATCCACTGTTCGCGTCGTTTTCAGCACTCAGCTTGAGCGAGTTGCTGAGCTACCGTCAGGCCGGCGGCCGGCGCAACCTGCTGTGGGCCTCCCTGTGGATGGGCCTGGCAGCATTGTCGCGCAATGACGGTCTGGTGCTGTTTCCCATCCTGCTTGTGCTCGGCGCCTGGATCGCGCGTCGCCGGGGTGAGCTGGGGCAGGGCTTACTTCGCCTGGCCGTGCCGTTTCTGGCCGTGATCGGATCCTACGTTCTGGCCTACGGCCTGACCACCGGGGAGTTCACTCTGGGCACCGCTGAGCGCGCGTACGGCAACTTCCTTGGTGGACAAATCGTGGTTCATCGATCCAGCGGCAGTCAGAATCCGCTGATTGAAGCTCAGCTTGAAGCGCGCGAGATCTTCGGCACCCCGGAAGAAAACGACAACAACATCCTGCGAGCGATTCTGCGCAACCCTCCGGCCTATCTGGAGCGAGTGGTCGCCAGCCTGCGCGGTTTGCCGGGTGTGGTGCTGGCGGCGTACGGGAGCCGCTTTGTCGCGCCGCTCTTCCTCCTGGCCGCATGGGGCGTGGTGACCCTGATCCAGCGGCGGGAGTTTGAACTGCTGTCCATCCTGCTCATCTGGCCCGCGCATCTGGCGAGTGGTCTGGCAATCACGCTCTTCCGACCCGGTCATCTCCGCCTCCCCTACTTCGTTCTCTTCGGATTGGCGGCAGTCGGGCTTTGGGCGTTGATTGGCAGCTTCGAACGCGCCCGCCAGCAGGCGGCCTGGATTTTGATCCTGGCCGGCCTCACCGCGTATGGCTACGTTGACAACAAACTGGCGATTGCATTTGGCGCCTCGCTGACCCTGGTGGCCTATGCCGCCGGCTACCTCAGCTGGCGTTGGGGCTGGGCCGGCCGGGGGGCGCCCGCGCTGACGCTGGCCTTCCTGCTCGCCGCCGGCATCATCGTGCGCGGCGGATTTCAGAGCCCCAAGCTGCGCGCGCTGGGCGATGATGCGCGTGAACAGGCCTTGCTCGCCCTGGTGGATCACTTCCCGCCGAATACCACCGTGGCCGCGGGCTCACCCGGGCTGGTGCTCGCTTCGGGCATGCGCTATGCCGGGCTCACTTCTCACGATGTCCCCACCGGGCTGAGCCCCGAGGCGTTTCTCGAGTGGCTTGCAGCGAACAACGTCCAGGCAATCTATGTCGATCCCACCCTGTACAACGACAACCCGGCGATCTGGGAGCAGATCGCACCGCTGATCGGCGTCCGCTATGAGCGTCTCTATGTCGGCGACGAGGGTGATATCCAGGTGCTGCTGCTTCCCGGACCGTAGAGGGCTGAGCCCGGCCGGGCTCGATTGGGTTAAAATGGTCACCCGTACAGGAGCGCTCCTACGAGGGACTCCTCTATTCCAACCTCAAATGAGAGTCATGCAACCTGATGATGAGGATCGCTGCGGCCGGCGCGTTTGCTGTGGCTGAGAATAAGCTCCTATGCTGAGCCTGCTGCCCCTGATCGCGCTCCTTCTTGGCGGCTACGCCCTGGCCCACCGCTTCCCCCACTGGGGCTGGCGCCAGACCTTTGTTCGAACCACGGTCTTGGCGGGCGCCTACATGATCCTGGCGACCGAGCTGTTGAGCCTGTTTGACGGTGTGACCCGGCTTGGGCTTGTGAGCGTATGGGCCCTGCCGGTGCTTGCCGGCATTTTCTGGCTGGCGGGCTGGAGGCGGCGCAAGCAGCGGTTCCGCTGGCCCGAACTCAGGCTGGCCGAGAGCCGGCTGGATCGGCTCCTGCTTCTGGGCGTCGTCGCCATCGCGCTCATCACCGCGTTGGTGGCCTGGCTTGCACCGCCCAACACGTGGGACTCGCTCACCTACCACATGAGTCGGGTCGCTCACTGGGCAGATCATGCCTCGCTGCGGCCGTACCCCACCGGCATCCCTCGCCAGATTCTCATGAGCCCGGGAGCGGAGATCGCCGTCCTTCAGACCTATGTTCTACTCGGCGGCGATCGTCTGGCCAACTTCGTTCAATGGTTCGCTATGCTCTCAAGCTTGATCGCCGCCTCACTCATCGCTGCCCGCCTCGGGGCTAAAGCGAGTGGTCAGCTTCTGGCGGCCGTCTTCGGCGCCAGCCTACCGATGGGGATCGCCCAGGCCACCAGCACGATGACGGACTATGTCACCACGCTCTGGGTGCTCGCCGTCGCCCTGGAGGTGGTGAACCTTGCCCGCACGGGATCGATCCGTGAGAGCACCCTGTTTGCGGGACTGGCGGCCGGTCTCGGCGTGGTCACCAAGCCTATTGCCATCCCCTATTTGCTCCCGTTGGCAGTCTTTGCCGCCATCCTGATCTATCGCCGCCGGAGCCTGGCGATCACGCTGGCCGCAGGGGTTGCAGCCTCACTGCTCGCGCTCTCGGTCAACGCCGGCTACCTGGGCAGAAACCTCACCGTGTTTGGATCGCCGCTGGGCAGCCAGGACCGGATCGACACCCACGCAAACCGTGGCCCGATCCTCAAGGTCCTTGTTTCGAATGCGCTGCGCAACGCCTCACTGCAGGCAGGGACTCCCTGGCCGACCGTGAATCAATTTGTGTATCGCGCCGTGATGAAGGTTCACTACGACATCGATCAGGATGTCATGGACCCCGGCACGAGCGTTCACCCGGTGTTTGAGGTCTGGGCACCCAGTCGGCACGAAGCCAGGGCGGGCAATCCGTTCCAGGCCTATCTGTCGGCGCTCGTCTTCATTTTGGTCGCCCTGCGCTGGCGGCGGCTCGACCGGTTGGTGCTCGCCTATGGGCTGGTGATCATTGCTTCGTTCCTTGTGTTCAGCCTTGCGTTTCAGTTCACCGTTTTCGGCAGCCGCTACCACATGCCGCTATTTCTGCTGCTCGGGCCGCTCGTGGGTGTCGCGCTGCCCAGGCTAACGCACCGCGTCTTCGCTCAACTGGTTGGCCTGGCGATGATCGTCCTCGCCTGGCAGTGGTTGGTTTCGCTCGACACACGGCCGCTCTTGCCGTTGCCGGGCGATCCACCCAGCCTGCTCGAGGCGCCGCGCGAGGCTTTTTTCTTCCCTACTTCACAGGGTCATCTCGAGGTGTATAAGGACTTGGTGTCTCGAATCCAGGCCCAGCAGTGCACTGAGATCGGCCTCATGCTTTATGAAGATTCGGCCGAGTACCCCTTCTGGGCGCTCCTGGGCGCGCCGGCGTCCGGCGTCCGCCTCGAGTGGATCGTATCCGGCACGCCGCTGGCGGCTTTCAGCGATCCGGAATTTGCGCCTTGCGCAATCATTTGTAACTCATGCTCCGCCGCCGACACTCGCCAACGCGGACTCCCCCACGCGGTGGAGCGCCAGGGAATAAGGCTCTATCTCGAAGAGTCAGATAGCGCTGCTCGATGAGACGGGACGCGAGCGCCGACATGCAGCGCCCGGAGAGCCGGCTCGAGACCTTGATCTACAGCCTCAAGCCGCACGTGCCCGCGGGGCTCTGGCGCCTGCTGACCGGCCCCTACTGGTGGTGGTACAACCGGGCCCGGCATCAGTTCGCCGGCGCTTTGAGCTCCCGCCGGCGGCGCAGCGTGACCGCATTGCGCGGCTACCGGGACCTGCATCGGGGTCAACGCTGTTTCATCCTTGGCAACGGACCCAGTTTGAAGCGCACCGACCTGAGTCTGCTGCGGGATGAGGTCACATTTGGCATGAATCGGATCTACCTGCTCTTCCCTGAATTAGGCTTTTCAACCAGCTACTATCTGGCCATCAACACGCTGGTCATCGAGCAGTGCGCAAACGAGATCCTCAGCCTGAACCTACCGCGCTTCGCGACCTGGCGGGGACGCCGCTGGCTGGCCGCAGATCCGGAGGTGATCTTCCTCGATACGGACTACACGGATCCTCCAGCCTTCGCTCGCGATGTGACCGGCAGGGTGTTTGAAGGCTCGACAGTGACCTATGTCGCGCTTCAGCTCGCCTATCACATGGGGTTCGAAGAGGTCATCCTGATCGGCGTCGACCACAGCTTCACAACGAAGGGTCCGCCGAATGTGACCGTCGTTTCAGAGGGCGCCGACGAGAACCACTTCGCCCCCAACTACTTCGGGCGCGGCTTTCGCTGGCAACTTCCGGATTTGGAGGCCTCTGAACGCGCCTATCATCTGGCACGCCAGGCGTTCGAGGCCGACGGACGGCGAGTGCTGGATGCCACCCTTGGCGGCAAGCTGACGGTGTTTCCCAAAGTGGACTACGTCGGTTTGTTCAAGACGGGCCCATAGCATGACCCGCGAATGGCCGCTGGTTTCGATCGTCACGCCATCCTACAACCAGGCGCAGTATTTGGAGACCGCCCTGCGTTCCGTGCTGGACCAGGGCTATCCACGGCTGGAGTACATTGTCATTGATGGCGGTTCCACCGACGGAAGCGTCCAGCTGCTTGAGCGCTACGCAGAGCAACTTGCCTACTGGGTCTCGGAGCCCGATCAGGGCCAGGCGGAGGCAATCAACAAAGGGCTCCGTAGAGCCAGCGGTGAGATCGTTGCCTGGCTCAACTCCGACGACGTCTATCTGCCTGGTTGCATCCAGGAGGCGGTGGCGGCGCTGGCTGCCCATCCGCAAGCAGGCATGGTGTGCGGCGACGGAATTATGGTGGATGCAGATCTGCTGCTGCTCGACCGCCATGTCTACCACGCACCCGATCCGGTTGACCTACTGAGCTTCGACGTCATTCTCCAGCCAACGGTTTTCATGCGGCGAGAGGTTCTCGAGGAGGTCGGCCATCTCGACCCGAGCTACCACCTGATCCTCGATCATGAGCTCTGGGTGCGGATGGCTGCCCGGCGCCCAATCGTGCATGTGCCAAGCTTCTGGGCCCTCGAGCGGACGCATCCGCAGGCAAAGACGATTGCGCTCGCGGGAGGATTCGTCGCCGAGGCGGAGCGCCTGGTGAACTGGGCGGAGAATTCCCCTGAGCTTGGCGAGCTCGTTAGACAGAATCGGCGCAGGATCGCTGCCGGTCTGGACGTGTTCGCAGCGAGACGCCTGATCGATGCTGGCGAGTACGGAACCGCCTTTCATCGGCTGGTGCGAGCTGCCGGCCAGCACCTACCAACGGTTGCGCGCTACTGGTATAAGGTGGTGCAGGCGGGTCTGAGCGCACTGGGTTTGGCGCCGGTATTTGAAGCCTATCGCCGAACCCGGCGCCGGATTCAGTATCGGGGAGAACGCGAGTCCCTTCGAACGATGGCGATTCAGCAGCTGCTCCGCGAGGACAGCGAAGTTCGATCCGCCGAATCAGGGGAGTCTTCATCATGAGCGCAAGGGTGGGCGACCGGTGAATTCGACAGCGCCTCCAACGGTTTCCATCGTGACGCCCTCCTTTAATCAGGTGCGTTTTCTGGAAGCCACCATCCGATCTGTACTCGATCAGGATTACCCCAACATCGAGTACATCGTGATAGATGGCGGCTCGTCGGATGGGAGCGTCGAAATCATCGAGCGCTACTCCGACCGCCTGGCCTACTGGGAATCGGCGCCTGACCGCGGCCAGACCGACGCGATCAACAAAGGATTCGAACGCGCTAGCGGTGACTACTTCGCCTGGCTGAACTCCGACGACACGTACCGTCCGGGCGCGGTGCGCAGTGCCGTCGAATACCTTCAAAGCCATCCTGAAATCGGCATGGTCTATGGCGATGCCTACTACATCGACGGCGCCGGCCAGGTGGTGGGTCATTACCCTGCGGGAGAGACGGATTATCGACGGCTGCGCAGGGGCATCACCACGATCCCGCAGCAGGCCATGTTCTTCCGAGCCAACCTGTGGAAGATGGTGGGTCCGCTGGACCCCAGCTTCTTCTACGCCATGGACTATGATCTTTGGGTTCGCCTGGCGGCCGTCAGCCCGATTGCGCTCCACCGGGAGAAGTGGGCCAACTTCCGCCTGCACGGCGACTCGAAGTCGCTGACGGCAGCCTACCGCTGCTGGCCGGAGATGGTGCGTGTCCATTTGCGGGATGGAGGCAGCCGCTTCTCCATCCTCTATGCGAAGTATCTGCTGCGCCGCCTGCTCGAACCTGTCATGCCGCTTCGCATGAAGCTCCGGTTGTGGCGCTACGCACTTGGCAAACGCCTCGGTCAGGAGGCGGCGCCCTGATCCTCCAATGCGCATTCTGATCCTTCACATGCGCTACCATCCGGACCTCACGGGCACCGGCCCGCTTGTCACGCAGCTGGCGCGTGATCTGGCTGCGGAGGGTGATGAGGTCCTTGTGATCACCAGCGCACCTCATTACGGCCAAGAGTCGGCGGCCGCCCGCTATTCCGGTTGGCTGGTTCACCGCGCAACGGAGGATGGCGTCCAGGTTTGGCGGACCTTGCTCTACCTGCGCCATAGCGGCAGCGTTTTGGGGCGCGGCCTCGACTACTTGATTTACACCGTCCTTTCGACGGTCGTGGCGCTCGGGGCGGGTTCGCGAGACGCAGTTCTTTGCATCGCACCGCCGATCACCGTGGGTTTCACGGGCTGGCTCGTCCGGCTCTTGCGCGGCGCCAGGCTGGTGTTCAACGCGCAAGACATTTGGCCGGATGGGCTGGCTGCGATGGGGCGTGTGCGCAGCCCGTTTCTGCTCGGGCTGTTGCGGACCCTTGAGCGCTTTACCTACCACGTTTCCGACGCCGTGGTCGTGGTTTCTGAAGGTATGCGGCAGAACCTGCTGCGCAAGAACGTCCCGCCCGAAAAGGTGACGGTGATTCCGAATTGGGTGGACACCGCGGAAATCCGGCCGGTCGACCTGCCCAACGACTTCCGACGGGAATATGGCTTAGGCGATAGCTTCGTGGCCCTTTTTGCCGGCAATCTCGGCTTCGCGGCGGGCATTGAGCAGATCGTAGAGTGTGCCGCCATCCTGGAGAGGACGGCGCCGGAGATCTGCTTTCTCATCGTGGGGGAGGGTAGCGCCCGGGATTCCCTGCGCAAGATGGTCCACGATTTCGGCCTGAAGAACGTGCGCTTTCTTACCACACAACCCAAGGAGAGGGTGGCGGAGCTCTATGGCGCGGCTGATGTCTCCCTGGTCACGTTGCGCCAGGGGATGGGCTCACTCAGCGTGCCCAGCAAAGCCTACGCGATTATGGCCAGCGGCCGTCCCTTGCTGGCTGCAGTGCCCAAGGATTCGGCCATCCGGCAGCTGGTCGCCGATGCTGGCTGCGGCGTGTGCGTTCGTCCCGAGGATCCGCAGGCGCTCGCTGATGCCCTGCTGCAGCTGGCCGGCGATCCGGAGCGGCGGAGCTTGATGGGGCGACGAGGCCGCCAATACGCTGAGGCAAACACCTCTCGCCGGGCGGCCACGCAGGCCTATCGCGCATTGCTCTCCCGACTGACGACCTCCAGGGTCAGTGCGGAAGCTTCGGGTGGACAGGAACGCTGAAAGACGACAGAATGCAGTAGCCAGATGGAACAAGAAGATCTCTTCCAACGCTTGCAGCGGTCGTGGCGGTTCCTGCTTCTCATGGTCGTCGCCGGCGGGCTCGTCGGATGGGCGCTGAACGCCTTGCTGCCGAAGCAATATCGGTCCGAAGCTGTTCTGAACATCGGCGTTGATTATGGCCGGTCGCTACCCCTCGAGCCGGAAGCAGAGCGGCATGCGCTCCACCGTGTGCGTGAGCTGCTGCTTGCGGACGACACGCTCTCGGTTGCTCTTCTGAAGCTCCAGGAGTCGTCGGCGCCCGATCCGGGGATCCAGGATGTGGCTGCCTTCCGCCAACGCCTCCTGCTGGCCGACGTCGGAAGCCGCTGGTCACTCTATGCCACCGCCGGATCGCCTGAAACCGCAGCCGCCATGGCCAACGCATGGGCCGAGAGCGCGCTGTCGTCGCTGGATGTGAGCATCCGTCACGCGGTGCGTGCCGCTGAGATCCAGCAGGCGATCTTTGAGCTTGGCTGCCGGCTGATTGCAGCTGATTCGGGCCAGGCCGTCTGGGAGTGTCTCGAGCCGGATGGATCATCTTCGTCTGAGCCTCTGACAGGGGCCTTGATCACTGAAGCCAATCTGAGCCGCGGTATTCTTCCAAGCCTGTCCTACTCACCTGCCCGGCAGGCTCAACCCCCGACAGATCCTATCGTGCAAGGCCGGGGTGCGATGATCCTGGGCGGACTGCTGACCGGGCTGTTCCTCGGATTGAGCGCTGTTCTCATCCTCGGAGGTGGGTCTCGCAGCGTGGAGTAGAATGCGGGCGGGCGCAATGAGTTCCGCAACCGGCATCTCCCGATGGCTTGCACTCGCGGCAGAAGCGGCGTGGCCGCTCTGGCTGCTCTTGCTGGTCACCGTCCCGGTGACCAGTTTTCCGCTGATCGCGGCCGGCGTGAGCGAAGGACCCGTGGGGCCGTTGGCTTTGATCCCGCTTGCAGTTCTGGGACCGCTCTCCGTCCTGCGCTGGATCCTCCGTGATCGCCCCCTCCCGATCCTTGGCATGCCGCTGCTTCTGTTTGTGCTCCTGGCGGCATGCTCGGCTGCCGCTGCCTGGGCACTTCCGCTGGCGCCCTACAAGGGACAGACTCTCATCACGCGTGAGTTGCGCGCGCTAGGCACGCTGGCGATCGGGGTCGGTTTCTATCTGGCCACGGTCTGGATCGTCGATACCCCTGGGAGGATGCGAACCAGCCTGCGAGCGCTCGGCCTGACGGCGGTCCCGATGCTGGCTTGGGCAAGCCTGCAGGCGTATTACGTGCTGGACGGTGTGCGGGCGGTTCCGTGGCAATTCCGCGAACTGCATCGCTTGATCTCGGTGCGCGATCCCCTTCGCGACCGGGTGACCGCGCTGGCGTATGAGCCATCCTGGTTTGGCGACCAACTGGTTGTGCTGTTTCTTCCGTTATGGCTGGGCATCCTGCTCTCAGGCGCCTCGATCTTCCCCCGCTGGCGCAAGATCCCGGTGATCGAGCTAATGCTGATCGGCTGGGGGCTGATCCTGCTCTTCTTCACCCGATCACGAATCAGCTATGTCAGCCTGTTCGCCTTCTTGGGGGCACTGGCGCTGGTCGGGGTCTGGCGTGGCGCAGGCTGGCTCGCAAGTCGTCTGCATTCGCGGATGCCAACCTTCCGCCGTCTCCGCCTCCCCTGGCTCAAACTGGCCTTGATCCTGGGCGGCGCAGCTGGCTTGCTCGTGCTGGGGTGGTACGCCGCGCAGGGGATCGCCCGCGCGGATCGCCGCACCCAACGACTCTTTATCCTTCCCTCTCAGCTCGCCTCCATCCGCGACGAATATCCCTATGAGGTAGCCTACGAGGTGGCCAACCGAGTAGCCTTTGCCGAACGCCTGGTGTACTGGACCGCTGCGTTCCGGACCTTCGAGCAGTACCCGCTGCTCGGCGTAGGACCGGGAAATGCTGGTTTCCTCTTCGAGCAGAACGTTCCGACCTACGGCCACCGGCTCGTCGAAATCCAGACCGCGCTCGACCGCGCCAACCCGAATTTTCCCAATCCGAAGAATCTCTGGATCCGGCTTCTCGCTGAGACCGGGATGCTCGGATTCTCTGCCTTCTTGATCTGGATCACCCTGTTGGCGGCCGGTGCCGGTCGTCTGATACGTCAGCAGGATTCGCTGGCGCGTGCGATCGGCTGGGGTGGGGCGCTGGCCCTGATCAGCATTGTGATCGAGGGGTTCAGCCTGGATACGTTTGCCCTGCCGCAGCTCTGGCTGGTCGCCGGCTTCATCACGGCCGCGACGGCCTGGGCCCGCGTTGAAGCTGTCTCCCCAGTTCCTGCGTCGGAAGGGACCGGCCGGCGCTTGCAGGTCGCCGAGCGGGGCGTGCAACTGTGATCCCTCGCATGGCCGATCTGTTCCCGATGATCTTGCTGGCCTCGGCAACCTCCCTTGTTTTGGCGCCGTTCATCCTGCGTATCTCGCGCCGGGTGGGCCTTGTCGACGTGCCGGGCTCAGCGCCGCACAAACGGCACATCGCGGCCACCCCACAGGCGGGCGGGTTGCTGTTGCTCACTGCGATCATGCTGACCTACGCAGTCTTGCGTCCGCCGATGGATCTGCCTGTGCTCGGGATCCTTGGCGGCGGCGCGCTCGTTGTGCTTTGGGGCCTGCTCGACGACCGTTATGGTCTGCGCCCGGTGCTGAAGTTGGCTGGGCAGTTGCTGGCCACGGCGATGCTCATCGCTGCCGGTGTCCAGGTCCACATCACCCAGAATCCGGTGTTCGACTTGCCCATCACCCTTGTCTGGGTTGTGGGCCTGATCAACGCCTTCAACTTCGTCGACAGTATGGATGGCCTGGCGCTTGGGCTGGCGAGCATCGCGGCCGCTTTCTTCACCCTTGTGACGGTGGACTCGGTCCAACCGGTGCTTTCGGCGCTCTCAGCGACCATCCTGGGCGCTGCGCTTGGCGGGTTCTTCTTTAACGCTGCGCCGGCCCGGCTTTTTCTCGGTGACTCGGGCTCGCAGCTGCTCGGGTTTCTGTTGGCCGGCCTCGGAATTGCCTACGTTCCTGGGCAGGCAGGATTGCCCCAGGGAGTCTCCTGGTTCACGCCGATTCTGGTGCTTGGCGTGCCGATCTTCGATATGACCCTGGTGGTGACCACGCGGCTCTGGCGACGGCGCCCGGTCTATCGCGCCAATCGGGATCACACCTACCACCGGCTGCTCGCGCTGGGACTCGATTCCACCCGGTCGGTCTTGCTGATGCAGGTGACAGCCGTGATGCTGGGGCTGGTGGCTTTTATCGCCCTCGACGCCACTGTTCTGATAGCCAATGTGATGTTTGGCGCCATTGTGATCGGCGGACTGGCGGCCCTGGTTGTACTGGAGCGTGCCCCTGAGCCGCCGCAAACCAAGGAGCCGATGCCCGCGGCAGCAGAGAAGGAGCCTGTGCGGCGATGAGCGAATTGTCGGAGTCCATCGAGACCGCGCAGGCCGAACCCGCGGCTCGCACCCCATTCGAGAAGGCGGGGCAGCCGGGCATTCTACGCAAATTGGTCATTCAAGTGCCATGCTTCAACGAAGCCAAGACCCTTCCGCAAACGCTGGCCGATCTCCCGCGCCAGATTAAAGGGTTCGAGACGGTCGAAGTCCTGGTGATTGATGATGGCAGCACCGACGGTACGGCACAGGTTGCTGAAACCAACGGTGCCGATCATGTGGTCCGCCTGCCACGCAACCGAGGGCTTGCTTACGCCTTCGCCACCGGCCTGGAGACCGCGCTTCAATTGGGTGCCGATGTCATCGTGAACACCGACGCCGACAATCAGTACCGTGGAGCGGATATCCCGAGAATCCTGCGCCCGATCCTCGAGGGAAGTGCGGAATTTGTGGTCGGTGACCGCCAGATCGACACCATCCGGCATTTCTCCCGAACCAAACGCTGGCTGCAGAAGATGGGCAGCCGGGTGGTTCGCTGGGCCTCCGGCACCGACATCCCGGATGCCACCAGCGGATTCCGCGCCATGACGCGGGATGCGGCGATGCAGCTCGTCATCTATTCGGACTACACCTACACGCTGGAGACTATTATCCAGGCGGGCAAGAAGGGCATTTCGATTACCCACGTTCCCATTCAGACGAACGAGAAGCTGCGCGAATCCCGCCTGATCACGAGCCTACCGGCCTACATCTGGCGCTCCGGCGTGACCATCCTGCGCATCTTCCTGATGTATGAGTCGCTGCGGGTCTTCGTGACATTGGGACTCGCCTTCGGCAGCCTGGGTGCCCTCATCTCATTTCGCTTCCTCTACTTTTTTATCATTGGGGAAGGTCAGGGCCACATCCAGTCGCTCATTCTCGCAGCTGTGCTTCTGATCTTTGGCTTTCAGGCTTTCTTGCTCGCCTTGCTGGCAGATGTCATCGCCAAGAACCGCTACCTGGATGAAGAAATCAACTATCGGCTGAAGCGAGCCCGCTTCGAACGATGAGCCTGCTGGACGCGGTCCGGCGGGAGGACAGGTCGCGCCACCCATGAACCGCCCTGTGGCTGGAGACTCGGCGGGCGATTCGCTCTGGCGGGCGATCCTGGCGCGAGCGCTCCGTTCGCCGGTGCGGCTGATCCTCTCGATCGCCGTCACGGTCGGTTTGATCGCCTTCCTGCTTCGTCTCGGCGATCCGCAGCAAATCTACAACTTGCTGGCATCCGCCCGTCCGCAGGGGCTGGTGGTTGCCCTTGCCACCTACACGCTCGTCTATCTCGCTCGTACCTGGCGGTTTCGACTCTTCAACATCCTGTCCCGCGTTCCCCGGCTGCGCATGTTCTCGATCGCCGCACTCCACGCGCTTTCGATCATGGTTCTCCCGGCGCGAACCGGCGAGCTGACCTTGATCTACCTGCTGCGCCGCTACGAAGGGGTGCGCATCGGCCGCGGGGCAGGGGTCCTGCTCGTCTCCCGTCTCTATGACCTGCTCGCAGTGGCGTTGTTCGGACTCGGGGCGCTGGGCTCCTATCAGCTCAGCCTTGGTGGTCCGGATCGCGGTCTCTTCCTTGGGTTAATCAGCCTGATCCAGGCGCTCATGGTTGCCGGGTT
>JBFJVD010000020.1:0-20287 GCA_041624375.1 Anaerolineales bacterium | reverse complement strand
CGCGCAGGCCGTTCACCATAAGGTTGAGCATATCACCCAGCTGGTTGTCGAACAGCTTGAGCCGAGTACTGCGGGCACGGCGGACATAGAAGTTTGGCAGGAAGGCGCCGGCTATTCCAGCGATCAGTCCAAACACAATGGAGCGCCCCAAGATGCTCCCAACAATGGCGCTGAGGACCGCGGCGATGATGATTAGCGCGATGTACTCTGCCGGCCTGAATTTCAAGTCGGCTTGGGCAAGGTTCTTTGAAATCGACTCGGAGAACGAGGTGCCCTCGACCAGCCGGTTGAGGAAGTCCGACAGCGGGGTCCGCAGCGCGCGCGCTTCGACCTCTTCCTGGCCGCCGGCCACAAGACCGCCGCCTTCGACGTAGCGACCGAGCCGCTCCTCGACAACAGAGCGCCCACTCAGCAGCGAGGTGAGCACGCCGACGACCAGGAGAACAAGCCCAAGGCCGCCCCCAACCAGAAGAACAGTGTTCGGATTGATCACCATGACTCAGTACCTTCTGCGTTCGCCGACCCCGAAGATGGAGGGCGGCAGGTGGATGCCGGATGCCTCAATCTGGTCCATGAACTTCGGCCGCAGGCCGGTCGGGCGCAATCGGCCGATGACGCGTCCATCCTCGAACCCTGTCTGCTCGAACACGAACAGGTCCGTCATGGTGATGACGTCCCCCTCCATGCCCTGGATTTCACTGACATGCGTCACCTTGCGGGTGCCGTCTCGAAGCCGTTCGAGGTGGACGACCAGCTGGATAGCGGAGGCAATCTGCTCCCGGATCGCCCGCTGCGGCAGCTCCATCCCAGCCATCAGGGTCATCGTCTCAATACGGGCCAGCGTGTCGCGCGGGCTGTTGGAGTGCGCCGTCGTCATCGAGCCGTCGTGGCCCGTGTTCATCGCCTGAAGCATGTCCAGCGCCGCCTGGTCACGAATCTCACCGACAATGATGCGATCGGGTCGCATTCGGAGGGAGTTCACCACCAGGTTTTGGATCGTCACTTCGCCGCGACCCTCGATGTTGGGTGGGCGCTTCTCCAACGAGACCACGTGTTCCTGACGCAGCTGAAGTTCGGCGGCATCCTCGATGGTGACGATGCGCTCATCGGTCGGAATATACTGCGAGAGCACGTTCAGCATCGTCGTCTTCCCCGAGCCCGTACCGCCTGAGATGATCATGTTGATCTTGGAGATCACGCAGGCCTTCAGAAACTCGACCGTTTCGGGCGAGATGGTGCCATATTCGATCAGCTGCTCCACGGTGATGGGGATCTTGGCGAATTTTCGGATCGTCAGTACAGGGCCGACAAGCGAGATCGGCGGGATCACTGCGTTGACTCGGGAGCCATCCGGAAGCCGGGCGTCCACGTAGGGGCTGGATTCGTCGATCCGGCGGCCGAGCGGCGCCACAATGCGGTCGATGATCCGCATCAGATGGTCGTCGCTTTCAAACGAGGCCGGCTCGCGGAACAGCTTCCCCGAGCGCTCGATGTAGATGTTCTTGGCGCCGTTCACCATGACTTCGGTGATCGACTCATCCGCCAGCAAAGGCTCGATCGGTCCGAGACCCAGGATTTCAGCGACGATCTGCTCGAACAGGCGGCGGCGTTCTGGACGGGAAAGGACAATCTTCTCTTCGCCGAGGATGTTCTCAAACAGCTCTTCAATCGTCCGGCGGACTTCGGCCGTCTGTGAAACGTCCATCGAGGGGTCCAGCTCGGCAAGGAGCTTATTCTGGACCCGGGTCTTCAGGTCGTAGTAGGTATCGCGCTGCGCAGTTCCGGGAGGGGTCGCACGTCGGGCGCTGAGCCCGCTTAATCGTGATCCGCTTCCCCCACTCGAAGGGGCAGAAGGTTGGCGGGACGAGGATGAGTCTTGCGACTGACCCTCTTCAATGCGCTTAAGCAAAGACACGGAGAACCTCCTTAGAATACGACTGCAACGCTACCAATCCACTCTTCTTACCCACGTCCGAAGAAGCGAGATCGCTCCGGAGCTCGCTCCTCGACTTCCTCCGCCGCTTCTTCGACCAGTTTCTGCTTGATTGTACCAAGCACCTCGAGCAGGTTCTTCGTGATCGGACTGCGACCCTTGTCTTCCAACAGCACGGGCACGCCGCGGTTAATCGAGGTGGTGATCGAGCGCTCGTCCATGCCGATTTCGGCATCCACTGGCCGCTTCAGGTTCTCGGAAATGGCTTCCGGTGTGATCCCGGCCTTGCGGTCGGATTTGTTGACCAGAAAGAAGACCCGTTCGCGCGGGAATTCAAGTGCGCTCAGCAAGTCGAAGGTGAGGCGGGAGTTCTTGATCGCCGGGATTTCAGGCGTGGCGACGACTACGAGCAGGTCCGCCGCGTCCAGAACCGCCAGGGCGACGTCATCCATCTCGGAGCCGGTGTCCACGACGACATAGGGAAATTCCAGCCGCAAGTAGCCAAGAACCCGTCTGACCTGTTCGGCCTGGATTTCGTCGGCCATCTCCGGCCTTGGCGGCGCCGCCAGGACCCTCAATCCCGACTCGTGCCGGATAAGCACTTCCTCCACGATCTCGGGATCGATCTCTTCGGCTCTCGCCGCCAGATCGACGATGCTGTTCTTCACCTGCAGATTGAGAAAGACGGCCACATCGCCGAACTGGAGTGACGTGTCGACCAGCACGGTGGGCGTTTCCTCAGTGTGCAGGCCAATGGCCAGGTTTGTGGCGATCGTCGTGGTGCCAACGCCGCCTTTGGCTGAGTAGACTGCAATCAGCTTGCCTTCCGGTTGGGGTCCCGCCGGCGCAGCCAGGCCACCGGTGCCCCCGGCGCGACTGATCGCCGGCCGGGCCATCTTCTCACGCTGCTCGCGGGCCCGCTCCGAGACGAGCCGGATCGTCGAGATGAGTTCGTCTCCCGACGGCGGTTTGGCGATGAAGTCGCGCGCGCCGGCGAGCATGGCGCGGCGCATATAGTCCGCGTCACTCTGCACCGAGAGCATGACCACCTGGGCGAAGGGCACATCCTGGAGCAGCTCTTCGGTGGCCGTAATCCCGTCCATGTCTGGCATGTTGATATCCATCAACACGACATCCGGCTGGGTCTCGGTGGCCATATGCAACGCCTCTTCCCCGGTCCGGGCGGCGCCCACAACGTCGATATCAGCCTCAAACTGAAGCAGTTTGCGGATGTTTTCTCGCGTCTCAGCGATGTCGTCGACGATCAAGACCTTGATCGGATCGTCAGCACGTTCGACCATGAAACCTTCCTGAACCCTGGCAGCAGCCTGCGGCTATACCGCTACTGCTGCGGAGTTTCCTGCTGAGGATCGTTGGGCAGCTGCGGCCGGATGGGCTCATCCAAGCGCGGCACCAATCCGAAGGCCGGCTTGCCCGGGATCGTGATGCTGTAGTTGTCCACGATGAACTGGAGCGTCACACTGCTCGTCTCGGCCTGTGTCGTGTCGCCCGGCGCGCGCAATGTGAGCGTGAGATCCAGGCCGGCCTTGATCGCCCAATTCAACGTGAGGGCATCCTGCGGCGTCACCACCAGGGTGATGATATCCGGCGCGACGATCTGTGGCGCTTGCGGTTGCTGCGCGCCAGCTTCGGGCTGCTGTTCCGCGCCCAATGGCTGTTGCTGAGGCGCGGCCGTAACTTCGCCCTCCCCTTCCAGCGGGAAGGTGCCAACATGGAGCACGATCGCGTTGGCGATCAGCCGCTGGGTCACCAACCTTGGCCGCTGCGTTTCCCCGGGCAGCACATAGAAGGGCTGACCCGTTTCCTCCTCGGAATCCAGGCGGCCGAGCGGCGGCGCCGTATCGTCGGCGACGGTGATCTTCACACCGCCAAACTCATCCCGTTCGACCTCCAGCTTGCGCCCGCCAACTGCCCCTAGCAGAAGCCCATCGGGTCCGACGAGCATACCGGTTTCATTCGGCAGGGCTGTCTGAAATTCTGGGTCGACATCGATGACCAGCAGACTCACCAGCACATCCACGTTATCGCCCGGCCGCAGCGCGAAGGCCACACCGGAAAGCCGGTCCATGGGGATCGAGATAGCCGTCTTGCCCGGCTCGATCGCGAACGAAGCGTCCGAGCCCGTACCCGCAGAGGCGTCGGGGATGCGTGTGATCATGCCCTGGGTGATGGGCACGCCGCGCGGGATGTTCATCCGGGCCCGCCGGCCGACCACCAGGTCGGTGCTGTCGATCATGGTCTCAATGAAGTAGTCCGCAGGGAACGGCGAGAGAATGACACCGTCGGGCGGGATTTCCGCTCCGCGGGCAATGTCTTGGGCAGCGATCACGATATTGCGCGTATCGGTGAATGGAACGGGCGTTCCCTCAGGGACCTGAGGCCCTCCTCCGAAATCCAGCCTCGTGAGGATCAGAAACGCAGCCAGCGCTCCGACGAGCAGTATGAGCGCCAGAAGAATCAGCGTTCGGCCGCGGCGCATAGTGCCTCCTTGGTGAAAAAGTCATAGAAGCCGGCAGGCTCGCCGGTCTGACCTGCAATGATACTCTCCGGTGTATTATGCGCAAGTCGCCTTTGCGTGCAAGGCAGATGAAAATCCATGAGTCCGTCAATCGCCGCGACTGACACAAGGAGCCCTATCGGCGATAGGGCTCCTCGCTCAGGTTTAGGCCGAGGAGTGGGTCGCAGCCCACTCCGCTAACGCTTAGATGTTGCTCACGATATTGCTGAACACATTTCCGATCGCCGGTCCAAGCAGCGCAAGAATGACAATCACAACGACCGCGACCAAAACAAGGATCAGCGCATACTCGACCAGACCCTGCCCCTTCTCCCGAGGCATATACAGCACGGACTTCACCTCCCTTCCATTTCAGAATCGCTCGGTTTTCGCTCCAAGCCGTCCGCATTATAGGTTGCATCGGGCTTTGCGACAATAGGAACTATTTCCGATGGGCATTGTTGAGGGAATTCAGATTCAGGGGGGAGGCGCAGGTATTCAGACGCCGATCGGGATGATGAGTGCGATCCGGGCCCCCTCCCCTTCGGCGCTCACAACATCTATCGTGCCGCCCAGCTGGTATATCCGGGTGCGGAGCGTGCGCAAGCCGCTCGGCGGCGACTCTTCGTCTGCGAAGACCTCTTCAGGATTGAACCCGCGGCCATTGTCTTCGACGGAAGCGCGCACCTGTGACTCGTCCAGGTCGAGGACCGCCTTCACCTGGGTCGCCTGGGCATGTTCGCGCACATTGCCCAGCAGCTCCTGGATCGCGCGGAACACGAGCACCTCAATGTGCGACTCGATCCGCCGCTCGCTCCCGGTGACGACAAGACCGATGTCCAACCCGGACTTATCGCCAAACGCTTCCGTGTAGCGCCGGACTGTAGGAATCAAGCCAAGGTCGTCGAGCATCATCGGCCGCAGGTCAAAAATAAAGTCGCGCACCTGGGCAAAAGTAGTGGCTGCCGCGTCCTTCAGGCTCACCAGCTCTTCACGTGCTTTGGCCTGGTCGCCATCGAACAGCCGAAGGGCAATTTCGGTCTGCAGGATGAAGTTCGAAAGCGTCTGCGCGGGACCATCATGAATCTGGCGAGAGATCTTGCGCCGTTCATTTTCCTGGGCGCCAATAAGGGCTTCGATCCCAGAGTCAACCGGTCGCCGCTGCTCCTCAAGTTCGATCTCGGGCCCGCCCTCGAAGAGCTGGACGGTTTGTGCGAGCTGATTTCCCAGCCGCTCGAGATGCTCACGATCGCTTTGCAGCTTCTCCAGCTGCCCTCGCATCGTGAAGAGGCGCTGCTGGGCGTCCTGCGCGGCCTCGTACGTCGAGAGAATATCCTCTCGCGGCACGGTCTCAAAGTGCGCCTGGAGCTGGTGGAGCCGAGCCGTGATATCCGTGTTCCGCTGGGCAAGCTTATCCACTTCGCCTTGGGACTGCTCGATCAGTAGACTGATCTCCTCCAGCTGTTTGCGCACACGCTGAAGCGAGGCTCGAGTCTCCTCCAGGAACGCTTCGACCGGCGACTGTTCAACGACCTCGGGGGCTTCCGTCATACCAACTCCAGCTACTTGCGAGTATCTTGCAGACGAACCCATCCATGCCGCAAGGCATAGACTGCCGCCTGCGTCCGGTCCTCGACATCCAGCTTATGGAGGATCGAGGTCATATGGTTCTTGACAGTCTGGTGGCTGATGCCCAGGTGGGCCGCGATCTCCTTGTTGCTCATGCCGCGAGTCACGAATTGCAGAATTTCCATCTCGCGCGGGGAAAGCGGCGTGAACGCTTCGACATCACCCTCGAGATGTGGCCGGCGCACCGTTTCCACACCCCGATTCAGCCACTGCTCGAGGCCTTCATCGTCGTACACCTGGTCGCCCACCACGTAGTAGCCTCGGGCGACCTGGCGAATGACATCGATGAGCTTGCCGGCCTCGACATCCTTGGAGCAATACGCCGAGGCGCCGGCCCGAAATGCGTGAAGCACCTGCTCCACATCGTCGTACGCGGTAAGCAGGACCACCGCCGTATTCAGCTTCTCCGAGGTGATCTGGCGGGTCACCTGGATCCCGTTCATATTGGGAATATTGATGTCAATCAGGGCTACTCGCGGCCGAGTCTCACGGATCAGCACAATGGCTTCATCGCCGCTCACCGCCTCGGCCCGGACCTCGATATCGTCCTCATCCATGAGAACGTTGCGGATCCCTTCGCGGAAAAGTGGATGGTCCTCAACAATGAGTACGGGGATCTTCTGCATGCGCCTTTTCGCTCTGGATGGATTGCGGCGAGTATAGCATAGGAGAGTTTTAAGGAGCAAACGGCCAGCGGTAGACGACCATATTCTCTCCACCAAGCGCCGGAGCAAATGGTCCGAGTGTACGGTGAACAATTGCTGCCCCTTCAACCAGCTGCGGATACCACCCCGGGAATGTTACCAGATAGTCCGCCCGCTGTTGATTGAGCAGGTTTGCCAACGCGGCCTCATCCCGCAGGATGGGGATGACCTCCGGCGAAACGAGGCCGGCCAGATCGATGAGCTGGCGCCCCGAGAAATACCCGATCGCGCCAATGTCGTGGGCTGCGATCAACGCCTCCTCCAGTGTGTTCTCCGCCAACCAGCGGGCTGTGGCGACCATCTCGGTTTCAATCACGGCCACATCGAGGGCGTAGGCCCTGGCGCCGAGTACGTAGAAAGCGAGGGTAACCGCGGCAGCCGTGAGGATCCAGGCGCGCGAGAGCAGCCGGCGAGCCGCCGGGGATGCCCGCCAATCGACGGTTCTTGACAAACCCTCAGCGCCGAGAACAAGTAGCGCAGGCAACACGGGAATTGCATAGCGCCCATGTTGGTAGGTGACAGGAAGCCGCAGCGCGTAGGCCGCCAGGAAGGCGATCGCCCAGAGCAGCGGCAGCAGCCGGAGCCACCGCTTATCTCGCAGGTCCTGGATCGTGGCGAGAAGAATTCCAGGCAGAAGCACGATCAGGGATCCCGCCAGCAGCGGGGCGAGCTGCTGCAGCCAGCGCATGGCCAACGGGAGTTGGCGCAGGGCCGCGTACTCCGCTTGCTTGGCGTAGAAGGTGCTTGGCAACATCGAGCCGCCGAGCCACTGATTGAAGAACAGGTAGGGCAGCGAAAGCAGCAGAAAGCCTGCCGCGCCCAAGAGAATGCGCCTGGGTATCTCTTTCTGCACCCGCTGTGGATGGAGCAACATCGCCAAGCCGAGCGGGAGCAGCAGCGTGAGTGCATCCGGCCGAATCCAGAGCCCAAGCCCTACGAGGCCGCCAAGCGCTCCCCACCGGGGGCGGTCGGACTCCAGCTTCCAGAGCACAATGGCGAAGAGGAGACCCTGAAGCAGCGTTTCCATACCTGAAAGTCCGGCCCAGATCAGGTGCCACTCAAACACCAACAGCAGGCCGACCGGCCAGACAGCACCCTGCAATCCAGTTCCTCGAGTCCGCAGCCACCGGCCGCCTACCCAGCCCACGCCCCCCAGCAACACGAGCCCCAACAGCCACGACCACCAGAGCGGCCCCAACCCAACGAGATAGCCGGGAGCAAGCGCGAGGCTCCAGAGTGGTGCCGTCGATCCGGCGCTCGCCTCGCCGGCCTGGAACGCCCACTCCCCACGCTGAACGAGATTGCGCGCGTAGGTCTGGTGGATCCAAGCATCGTCGAGCGGGAATCCCGTGCCGTGGGTAAGGGAGCTGGCCAGCAAGAAGCCAGCTATCCCGAGCGCAGCCGCAAGCAACAGCACCAGGCCCAAACGCTTATCGCTCAGCACAACGGCGATTCTCTGGCTCATCAGGGGGCGACCACTTCGTAGATGCGAGCCGATCCTGAAATGGCGCGCAGCCGCAGCCAATCGGGGTTCCGTGAACCGGCGTAGAGTTCGTTGAGGCCTGCTGGATGGTTGGGTTCAAGCACAACCCAGCGCGCCTCATACTTTAGCACCGCTCGATGAAGTTCTTCAGGCGGGCCGTCCGGGATAACGATCGCGGGACGGCCTGTGGCCAGATAGAAGCCGGGTGGATTATTGACCGCCACAACCGACGATGCTCCCTCAAACTCATCCAGCTCCGCGCCAATGCGCACATACGATCGAGCGCTTGCGCTCCACGGATCGCTCCCCGGCGGCAGCCCCACGACACGCTGGATGAAAATCCAAGCCGTCAGAGCGATGGCGATCGCGAGAAGAGCTCCGCTAAAGACGCGCTCTGCCTGAGGGATGTCCCAACGCCGCCGGGCCCCCGCCCAGCCGACCACCCGGCTGAGGCCGATGGGCGCGGCCGCCCACACAAGCGGCATCAGCGCGGCGCTTGAGTGGAAGTAGCCGCCGCGAGCCCCGGCGAAGGGGAAGATGACCGTCATGAGCAAGAAAAGAGACCCCGCATAGAGCAGTGCCATACGGATCAGCGGGTCGTCTTTCTTGTGCCAGAGGCCGATCAGGGCAAAGGGAGTCAGGACGATGAGACCATTCACTGCCACAAGAGTCTGAATGTTGGACGAAAGCGCGCTGAGCCAGGTCTGGAGGTGGGCGAGGACGCCGGCAGACCACCAGCGTGCGAAGGTCAGTTGCCCCACAGAGTAGGTGAAGAGCTCGTCATAACTCAGCAGCCAGAGTGTGCGCGAGGCTGATGACGGCAGCAGGGCACCCATCACCATCAAATTCCGCAACATCCAGGGGGCCATCACCACCAGGTATCCGAACGCCAATGCTGCGAGCGGCCGCGCCCGCCTCGGCGCACTGCTGAGCATGGCATACAAAACAGGTACAGCAAGCAGGATCCCGTCGACGCGGGTGAGGTGGGCGATGCCGAGCAGGAGGCCGGCGATGGTCCAGGAACGCCAGCTGTTGCCTTGGGGTCGCCCAAGCAAGTAAAGCAGCGCCGCGCCGGCCAGGGCGAAGGGAGCGAACGTGTCCGTCGTGACCAAGAACGGGGCAAAAAAGCCGGGCACCAGAGCAAGAATCGCCGACATCCGCGCAGAAGCTGGCGGGGCGTTGAGCCCCCGAGCGTACACCCAGCTCAGCGGTGGCAAGGCCGCCGCCGCAATCACGAAGAGGATTTGTGCCTGTCGGAAGCCATCACCCAACACGATTTGCCCTGAGGCTGCCAGCAGCGAGGCAAACGGCATCCAGTACAGGTGTGAAGGTTGTGGCAGCTGGTTGGCTCCGCCCAAATAATTCCAGAGGAACGGTTCCTGGAAGCCGCCTCCAGATACAAGGACCTTGCTGGTGGCGAAGTAGTAGTCCGCATCCATATACCCAGGCATTCGCAATTGTGCTGCTGCGAACCCGTAGACAGCAAGCCCGGCAGCAAACCAGACCACAGCTTCACGTCGAGTCGTCATGGCAATCGATAGAGGGTGTAAAGATCACTGAAGACCTGGACCGGCTCAAGCTCCGCAATCATGCTGGTCAGCTCTTCCCAGTCGGATGCGGCATAGCGAGCGTCGGTCTCTCGAATGAAGCGCATCCCGGCCTGGTTCAGCAGCAGATAATCTACACCCTGTGATCGCCAGCTGGCGGTGATCTGGCGCCAACTCATCCCGTCTCCACGGGCGAGGTACCAGGTATCCAGCCACACATCCGGACTGCATCCGGGAGCGCAGTAGAGACCGCGCGGTTCCCATAGCATCAGAACGCTGCGCGCCGACGATTGAGCCCTTGCGGCCTCGGCAGCCGGCAGATAGGCACCCAGATTGCGGAAGAGGTAGGCCGAGCGGCTTTCCTGATTGAACAGGACTGGCAGTGGATTCGAACGCACGGTTTGGCTCAGCCGTTCTGCAAAGGAGAAAGCCAAGGCCAAAAGAACGAGGGCCGCTGCCAGCCTTCCCAGCCGAACGCTTCCCAACCGGGCTTCATAGAGAGCCGCGAAACCGGCGGACCCCAGGAAGGCCCAAACCGGGAAGAGGCTGAAGTAGAGCCGGGATTGACCCAGCAACCCGGATGAAGCGGCGGCAACACTCCATACAATCCAGCCCGCGGCGAAGTACAAGAGCGCCGCCCGTACAAGGCCAGACCGCCGGGCCAGCAGGAGAGAAGCAGGGGAGAGGCCGAGAAGCAGCGGGCCAATGTCGGCGGCCAGACCTGGAGCGCCCTCCACGCCCAGCAGTGTCGCGATCACTGGAACGAAGAGCGCCTCCTGTGGCGGCAATGGATCTGCAGCAGCTTGATATTGCGCCTGTTGCGCGGAGTCAACCCAGGGAGTAGTTCCAAAGAAGGGATACGCAAGAGCACCCGTTGCGAGCCAATTCTTCGCCAGCCAGGGCGCCGTCGCAACCAGTGCAAGCATGGCGAAGCGGACCGCCCCACCGGCCCGACGCTGGCGGATAGATTGATCCAGCACAAGCACGGCGGCTGCGATCGCCGACGCGCCCGCCGTATATTTCACCCCGATCGCAAACCCGGCAAATAGGCCGGCAAGCCCGGGCCGGGAGTCGCTGCCGCCGGGCACGGCCAGCAAGAGGAAGGCACAGAGTCCATAGAGCGCAGCCCACCAGTCGACATAGGCCCAGGCGGTCGACGCGGCCAATGTGCCTCCCGCCAGCAGAATGGGTGCAGCCACCCCCGCGCCCCTTATGTCCAGCCGCCTGCACAGCCCTGTCAGGCCAAGTAGCGTGAGCAGGGCAACCAGCCAACCGAGCAGCGCCGCTGCCTCTAAGCGACCCAAGGCCATCACCGCGGCATAGTTCATCTCCGCGCCCAGCGGCATTCCCCAGAACGGGTTATCAGGAACGAAGGCCAGCCGCCCGGTGTTCAGGAACTCTTGCGGGAGGGCGAGGTGGTAGACAAGCGAGTCGAACTGCCATGGCGGGGCAGCGGCCTGCAGAAAGCTCAGGAACAAGATGCCGGCGCTGAAGAGGAAGAGCAGACGCTCCAGCTTCCCCCCGTCCTGCCATAGGCCCCGAAGATCTGTCAGACCCGCCCGACCCCAGGCCAGGACGTCCATCCGCAGCAGGAAGAGCCCGGCAACGAGGAGCGCAGCGATGAGGCCAGATTGGAGCACCCCAATGGCGCCCAGCGCTAGCATACCCAGCGCCAGACTGCCCAGCCCCAGGCCGGCTTCGATCGTGCGCCCCTCCAATCCGCCGAGGGATCGTTGCGCGAGCAGGCGACGGCCGAGGCCCGACGCGACCAGCATATAGCCGAGCGCCACCGCGAGGTCCTGCACATTTCTGACCATGGCGATCACAAGCCCTGCCTCGAATGGCTTGTGCATCACGTAATAACCGATCAGGACGGATGCCAGAATAAGGATTCCCGCACCCGCGGCAAGTTTCCCTGCCTTCATGGTTTGTCGTCGTTCCGCTGCGAGTCGACATAGTGGCGCACCTGGAGCTCGCCCCATGCGGTACTTGACTCCAGGTGGAATTCGGCGCCGAGTTCAACCAGCACGGGATGCTCCGCAGTGCCCTGCTGTTGGTACTCTTCAAGCTCGCGCTCGAAGATGAGAAGCCAAACACCTTCAGCACCTGCGACGACCCGGTCGACACTCTCTGAGGCGAGATGGCCAAGCACGCGCTGCGTTGCCGGATGGAGTGTGTCGGAGCCGCTAAGAGGCGCATCCCGCAGGTAGTGCTGCGGGATCCCTGGCGCATAGTAGAACGATGGCAGGGCTGTCAGCTTGTTGCTGTGCAGGACAACTTCCCCCGGTCCACGCTGCTGATCGATCTCATCCAACGCTTCCCGAAAGGGCGCGTAAGGAAATCCGCGATACGTGTAGAAGCTGACAAGACCGAAGAGGAGATTCGCGGCCAGGATGCCCACCGCCGTCCAGCGAAGCGCGGGCCACCTGGTGAGGGGCGAGCGAGCCAGCGCCCAGGCAATCCAGAGAAGAAACGCCGCCCCGGCAGGAAGCAAAGCCCGGTCAAGGTAAACGGGCCGCCATAGTGAGGCAAGCAGCATGAACAGGATAGGCGCCAGGGCAAGGTAAGCCAACCACGCCCCACGCCAACCTGCCTTCTGTCGGCGGCGAAGCGCCTGGTAGGTCCCGATGGAAGCCGTCAGCAGTACAAAGATTGCAGAGAAGAGTGCAATGGGGAGGCTCCAGGCGGGAAGCGGGAGCCCGGTTACATAGACAAGTAGGGTCCGAATCACGGATTCTGCGCCGGGCGGCGGGATCCAGTAGGATCGCTCGATCGATGCCAGCTGCGCGATCAGCGTGACCAGCCAAGGAGAATAGATGGCCAGCGCCAGCAGGCCACCGGCCGCGGTCTGGCGAAGAACACGCCAATCCCGCAGGAAGAGTCCTGTTGCGCTCAGAGGCAGAAGGTAGAGCACTGCCAAATTGTGGGTGTACTGGGCCAGCGCAGCACAAAGCCCAAATCCAACCCACGACCACCTACGTGCACTATCGAGCATGTCCCAATAGAAATAGGAGGCCGTGAGTAGTAGCAGCGCCAGGAGGACGTACATCCGAACCTCCTGGGCGTAATGGACCTGAAAGGGAGAAAGCGCCAGCAGCCAGCCGGCTACAAGGCCTAAACGCCCTCCGAAGAGTCGCTGTGCCAGCAGGCTGGCGACCGTAAGGACCCCCATTCCCAGCAGCACAGACAGCATCCTGGCGCTGGCTGGGCCCTCGCCGAAGATCAGCTGCCAACCCGACAGGACGGCGTAATACAGCGGCGGATGAACATCGCTTGCGAGGCTCGACTGGGCTGAGATGCTCCCCTGGAGCATGGCGCGCAGGCCTTTTGAAGCAAAGAGGACAGAGAATGCTTCGTCGTACCAGAGCGGCTTTTCGATGAGCCCAGGCAGCCGGACCAGGAGCGCGACCCCAAGAAGCAGCGCGAGACCTCGCCGCGTGTTGGCTGCCCAGGCCAGCGCATACGCCAAGCGGCCCGGACGCTCACCAGCGGTGGAGGCTTGGGAGTCCACCTGCGCCGAAGTCATGATTGCCCCGCTACATTTCCAGCTGAATCGGCCGGGGGGCGATCGCCCACCAGCGGACCCAGAGCAAACCAAAGAATGTAAGAAACGGCAACGGGAAGTACATCAGCGGCGACTCGATATTCCCAGAGACTGTCCGGAGGAACAGCACCCAAAGGCCCACTCCAAATGCGAGGAGGACAAGATAGACGGAGAGCCGCCCTCCCTGCGGCCAGCGAATCGTCCATACTGCGAAGATCAGAATCAGCGCTTCGATCAGCACAACGAAGTTCGTCGTTGCCGTCCGCAGTGCAATCAGATTGGTGATGACGAGCGTCATGGCGGCGGTCCACTGAAACCAGCGGTCGTCTTTGCGCAATGCAAGGATCCACTCCCAGATCAAGTAGATCAGAAGCAGCAACGTCAGGACAGCGGTCAGGAACTCGCCGCCGCGCGGCAGGTAATCCACCAGGATCGCAATGGGAGATCCAAGTGCAGTATAGGAGGGATACTCCAGCAATTGACGCATCCACTGGATCGGCCAATCCGGCATCAGCACCAGGGAGCCGGTCATCAGCGCCGCAATGCTGATCAGCGTGGTCAGCACAAGTGCCCATCGGCGGCGTGAAATTCCCCAAAGCAGCACGAAAGGGATCAGCAGAAATGGCATCTGCGGCTTCGCGATGGAGAGTCCAAGCAAGATACCGGCCAGGGAATCTTCCCGACGCTGGATGGCGAATAGGGCCCCGATCATGAGCACGGCCTCGATCACAGCGAACTGGCCCACGATCACGGAGCGCACCCCGTGGTACCAGAGAAGTGAGAAAAGCAGCAGCACCGCCAGCATGGCCGGCGATGGCTGCCAGCGGTGGATTCTCAGGCTGAGAATTGGCAGTAAGAGCAAACCCACTTCGAGCAAGGTCATCCAGAGGGCGCGTGCAAGCGGGTAGGGCAGCAGGCCAAAGGGGGCGAAGAAGATCATCGACGGGAGCGGGTACACGAAGTGGGCCACGTCCTCCCCCTGGGCCGGATCAGCTGGACGCCCGTAGATTCGCTGCTGTGACTCCAGGCTGACCTGCGGGTCGTATGGGCTTCGCCCATCAACCACCCATGCCCTGGCGCCGACCCAGCGGGCAAGGAAGTCGTTGCCGCCTGGCGCCTGGGTTGAGAAGCGGTAATTGGCGAATGTTAACGCGCCCAGCAAGAGGGCAACGCCCAAGAGGAGCACCGCCTGGACCGGTGCGCGGATCCCTGCCCTCACGCCAACCGCCTCCGTTCAACCCACGCCGGCATCCGGTAGCGAAGCTCCCGGGCGAAGGCAGCTGTCAGGAGAACCAAGAGTGCGGTCCGAATGACTATAGGGACCCACAACAGATCAAAGCGACCCCGGGAGAGCAGAAGGGGCCACTCCAACAAAGAAACTGCGATCAGGTTCACGGAGAACATCCAGGTTTTTGAGCCACGGAAGGTGAGCAAGATCAAGGGCAGGAGATACAGGACCCACTGGGGGCTCCACCCCGGCGACCACAGAAGAAAGAGTCCCCAGGTAACCCCACTGAACGCGGTCACATGGAAGGGATCGGTCACCTCGACAGTCAGAAAGATCGCCAGGCCCAGGGCGGCAAACCCGATCAAGGTGGCCCAGGGCGCGATCTGCGCGGGCTCACCGCGCAGCTGGAACGCTGCTTGTGGGTCGAGCCGCTCCAATTCGGGCCCAAGGTTACCGGTCTGCAGGTTCCCGTCGATCAGGGCCCAGACGGTTTCCCATGAGCCTTTGCTCGCCTGAGATGAGAGCGAACTTCGGGTCATTTCAGGATTATTTATCCATAGCAGACCAATCATGGCGATCAGCATGCCGAGACTGATGGCAACCGCCTGAACCGCGGTTCGGCGTGGCAGCCACTTCCAGGCCCCCGGCAGGATCAGCAAGGGGAAGAATTTCGTCAGGCCACCCAGGCCCAGCGCGAGGGCGGAGCGTCTGCCACGGCCATCCAGGAGCAGGAAAAGCCCGGCCAACATGGCGAGGACCGCCAGAGGATCGAAGTACCACCAGCCGTACGGCAAGGCAACGAGCAGCAGAGCGTAGGTCCAGCCGCGTTGTTCTGCACGATCTCCCGAGATCAGGCGCTGGCCAAGCCTCACAAAGATGTAGACGCTGGCCGTTTGCGCGAGGGTCAGGAGCAGGATCAAGCCATAATCGTAGACATGCTGCAATGGGGCGCTGAGCAGGTAGATCCCTCGTGAGAGAAATGGGAAGAGAGGCGGGAACTCCACCCATAGATCGAGGAACGGGTTGCCCAACGCGGCCAGTTCATAGAAATGGTGCAGGTCACCATAACCGCGCAGTGATTCGATTGGAAGTGAGATGATCAGCGCCAGGCGCGCCGTCAGAAACAGGGCTGCAATTCGAAGGCCAGCTTTCCCCTCTGTTCGAACGGTTTCAGTCATTTCCCTCGACACTCTCGAGCAACGGTTCAACCCAGGGCGTACCATACTTCCCAGGGAGCAGCGGGTAGCGGCCTGTCACCCGCATTCGATGGGTGTGCCATCCGAGCCAGGTACCGAGAAGCTCTGCAGCTGTCAGCCGTCCTGCTCATCCGCCCGCCCTTGGTTCGGGGCCAGGAGAACAACTGCGCGCGTGTCGGAGAAGGTCCGTATCCAGCCATCTGATTCAAGGGCTCGGACCAGCGGCGCTTCCAGCGGCAGGAACGCGACCTGGATCTCCCACTTATCAAACACCTGCTCCCATCCAGGCCCAGCGCGCCATGCTTCAAGATAGTCCTCGAGGATTTCGTCCTCAAACAGGTCGGTCCGTCCATCCACAAACGTCTTGTACGCAGGATACAGCTCCCACAGGATATAGCCACCCCAGCTGTAGTCGTTGAACAATGGACCCTCGAGCTGCTGATCGTTCAGGTAGGCAACAGCTTGAACGGGAAGATGCTCGGCAATTGCTGCCTCGTTGAATGAAGGGCTCAATGGAGCAGCGGATTTGATCCCGGCAGCCAGCAGAGCAAGCGCGAAGAGGACAAGATTCAGCCTGGCCGCAATGGGGGTGGAGAGGGGTTTCGAAGGACCGAACCGTTCTGCGACAGGAAGCAGCGCAGAGTATGCGTGTCGGGCCAGGGGAGGCACCGCAGCCAGTGCAAACAGGGCGATATTGCGTCCAGCCAGCAGGGCCAGGTAGGCGAATCCCCCAACCAGCAGGAGTTCGGTGGCAGCCGGTCGCTGGCGTGAGAGCCCAAACGCGAAGAGGACAGCCAGCAGTAGCCAGAGGAATGGCTGGACCTCCAATTGGTGGAAGTTAGGCGACTGCCATTCCTGGATGTACTGTTGAAGCACGTCAATCGAGACGGTCTGAAAAGGATAGGCCAACATGACATATCCGTGCGGATTTGCCCCGATCGCAGCAACGCATACTGCAAGGATCAGGCCGAGCCGGAGAATCAGGTTCCGTCTCGATTCATACGCGTCTTTGAGCGAGGCGCGCCCCAGCACCGAGCGGCTCAGAATGGAAAGCAACTCTCCCCCAAAGAAGGCGCCCAGGAGAATGAATAGAACCGCGAATCCTCCGTGAAGATTGACCCATAGTGCTGCGATCAGCGGGAGCGCCCAAAGCCCCGCAAGCCGGTCCTGCGCACGCGCCCTTTCGAGCAACGCGAGCGTGATTCCGGCCAACGCGAACGAGAAGATCTGCGGCCGCGCCGACCAGAACACACCCGAGGCGGTCGCTCCGAGCAGGAGCACGAAGGCCCGCAGCAACGGCGGGGCCTCAAGAACCGGCCAGAGCGACGCGAAGGCGAGCACGACCATCAATACCGTCAGGAGATTGAGGCCCGCGGAGCCCAATAGGATATGAAGTCCGAAGAGGATGATCTGGGCCAGCCACCCCGGATAGATCCATGGTTCGCCGAAGCGCGTATGCGAGAATGGATCCGTATCCAACAACGCTCGATTCTCCACCATCCACGCACCGGCGCGCAGATGCCACCAGGTATCGGTATCGACGCTCACCCGCATGGCCATAGCAAAGACTGCGATGAAGGTAAGGGCGGGCACCAGGCGGCGAAAGCTCATGGTGCGTGATCCGGTGATAGACGGAGCTGAGAGGGTTCGACTGTCGAGCTCAGATCGTAGAACACCTGGTAGTCCCCAATGCGCGCTTCGCGAAACATGATTCCCTGATCCGCAAACCCTGACCGCAGCCGCTCATCCAGCCGGGGATGGTTTGTGGTGATATAGGCGACGCGTCCGCTCTGCGCAACTTCAACTTCATAGGGCGCATAACGGCTATCTCGCATGGTGTGGCGGAAGTCCTGATGATAGGGCAAGAAAGGGACATAGATCAGTCGCTCGTCGGATTGGAACGCGAGGACATAGGAGACCCAATAATTGCTGTACCCATGCGTGAGCTCGTTCTCTGTGAGGAACTCCATCAAGGCCTGATCGTGACCATGGTCGATCCATGACACGGGATCGAATTGAGTCGTCAGCCCGAAAGGTTCCTGCGCCGCCGCCTGAAGCGTCCCCCAGGCGTTGAAGACAAGGACCAGCGCGAGCACCGTGGCCGGCGCCCAGACTCCAGCCCGCCTGGCAATTTGCTCCAAGAAAAGCCCGGCGAAGATGGCCAGCGGGGCTGCCAGTGGCATGAAATACCGGCCAGATGGATCGGCGCCAAAAGGGCTGACGATGAAACCGGCGATCACGAGCAGCGGAACGGCGGCAACCAGCATGCGCTGGGACCAGCCCGTCGCTTTCGGGCGGAGGAGGTCCCGGATCGTGAACCAGATCACGGCGACCCAGAAACCAAAGGCGATCGGCGCGAGTGAAAGCGCAAGCGGGGCGACAGTCCATGGCGGCCTGAAGCCGAAGATGGCGGTGAGGCCGAAAAGCAGAAAGTTGAGCGTGTGCCGGAGAACCGAGTCCCAAAAAGCGGCCGGCGAAGCGCCGGCGATGGCCGCGCCAAACAGCTCTTGAACCAAGAGATCCCAGCCATTGAGGAACGCCCACCGGAACCACGGGAAGCCCCCAATCACGAAGCCGAGCGCCAGCAGGCCAAGACGACCTGCGACCTGGTGTCGAGGGATTCGTCGACCTTGATGAATAGCGAGCAAAAACAGCGAAGGAATCGTGTAGACCAGGGTAAGACCGAAGGCCCAGAACCCTAGCCCTGCCAAACCTCCCCAGAGGGCAAGCGGCCCCAGGCGCTCTGGATGCTCTCCGCTCCAAAGAGCAACGAGCAGGAGCAGGTTGCCGATCAAGAGCGCCTCGCCGTACCCTCCGAGGGATACCGTGGTGTAAAGCGTGACATTAACTGTTGGCACGGCCATCAGCAGCCCGGCTGCAGCGGTCGCCAAGCCACCGCCGCCCAGGTGATGGGCGAGCAGCATCGTGGTTGCGGTCGTTCCCAGAAAAAGCAGGACCTGCACCAGCCGAATGACCCACACCTCTTGACCCAGGGCTCGAAAGGCAGCAGCCACCAGGGTCGCATCCAGGCTCCCCATATAGGCCTGGCCGTAGAAGAAGGTCGGCCAGGATCCCTCCAGGATGTGACGGGCCATGAGTCCAACGATGGCTTCATCAGAATTGAAGGGGAAAAGCCCCTGGCTCAGGAGGGAGACCTTCCACATCAACCCAAGAGCCGGGATGAGAAAGATGGCGAATCTCAAGCGTGCTGGTTCGATGTGGAGCTTTCGCGCCCCTAGCCGCGCTTGTATAATCGGCCCGTGCTCCCCTGGCGCCATTTCCGCTGGCTGATTCCCCTCCTGGCGATCGTGATGCGCTTGCTCCCCGGACCGCGGACGATCGACGACGCTTACATCACCTACCGTTACGCGCGCAATCTGCTTTCTGGCCATGGAATGGTCTACAACCCGGGTGAGCCTGTCCTGGGCACGTCGACGCCCCTTTATACACTGATCATGTCTGCGGCGGGGGCGCTCAGCGGCGGACGCGGGGCGGACTTTCCCGAGCTCTCGTGGGCGCTCAACGCCGTCCTTGCCGCCCTGGCATGCTCACTCCTGATGCGCCTCGGTCGACAGCTTCAGGCGCCTAGCGCCGGTGTGGCCGGCGCTCTCGTCTGGGCCATCGCACCCATGTCGGTCACCTTCGACATTGGGGGCATGGAGACTGCGCTTACCATAGCGCTGATGCTTGGGGCGTTTTCAGCCGCACTCGGTCATCGCTGGGTCCTGGCGGCGGGCCTTGGAGCCCTTGGCCTGCTCGCCAGGCCGGATACGCTGATCTATGTCGGGCCTTTGGCGGCGGAGCGACTCCGCCAAGCGCTTCCCCGAAGCCGATTAAACCAGCAGCAGCGCCCCATAGGAGCTTACGAGATCCTTGCATTTGCCGCACCGATCGGGGTGTGGGTCATCCTCAGCACATCGATCTATGGCAGTCCGCTGCCGCAATCGATCACCGCCAAGGTCGCCGCATACCAGCTGCCCCCGGAAGCGGCCTTCATTCGCCTGCTCCAGCACTACGCCACGCCATTCCTCGCCCACCTGACGCTCGGAAACTGGTGGATTGGCGCCGGGCTGCTGCTCTATCCCATCCTCTTCCTCCTTGGAAGCGTTGAGACCCTGCGCCGCCAGGTGGCCAGCTGGCCCCTCCTGTCTTTCCCCTTGCTCTACGTCGCAACCTTCTCATTGGCCAATCCCTTGATCTTCCGTTGGTACCTGGCCCCGCCCCTGCCTGCCTACTTCCTCGGAATCTTCCTGGGGGTCGAGCGCGTGAGCAGGGATCTTAAGCTCCCGCGATTGGGCATTGCCATCACCCTGCTCGCCTTTGCACTGACAGCTGGCGGCTGGACCCTCTCACCCGATCATGGGCCCAGCCGTCCATCCCCTGAGATGGCCTACATCGAGCTTGAATTGCTGTACGAAGGGGTTGGCAGGGAGCTGGATTCACGCTTGAGCGAGGGGCAGGTGCTTGCAGCCGGCGATATCGGTGCGCTTGGATATGTAACGGAT
>JBFJVD010000019.1:0-20673 GCA_041624375.1 Anaerolineales bacterium | reverse complement strand
GCCTTCTGCATCCTGCGCGAGGGCGTGGCCGGCTCCAGCGAGCTGGCGGAGCAGCTCAAAGCGCACGTCGGCCACGAGATGGGGCCGATCGCCAAGCCGGCGGAAATCGAATTCGTCGACAAACTGCCGAAGACACGCTCAGGAAAGATCATGCGCCGGGTGCTCAAAGCACGCACGCTCGGCCTCGATGAGGGGGACGTTTCTACGCTCGAAGAATAGCGGCGCCAGGGTGCCCACCGCCGGCGCCCGCTCGGGGGCTCTAGAGGACCTCCGGCCGGGCGCCGGCGTATTTCTGGTGGAGCCCCTCCTCGACCACGGCCTGGATCCGCCGGGCAGCTTCATGGATCTCAGCGAAGCTGGTGTAGATCGGCGCGATCCCCAGGCGGATGTTGTCCGGGTAGCGGAAGTCCGGCAGGACCTGCTTCTCGTGGATCAGCGCCAGGTCGATGCCGAGCGCCTCTGCATGCCCGAGGGACACATGCGAGCCCCGCAGTGCGGGGTCGGTCGGGGTGTTCAGGCTGAATCCGAGCGGCTCCAGCCACGCCCGCCACAGTCCGATCAAGTACTCGGTCTGCTGCACGGATTTAGCCCGCAGCCGGTCGATCCCGGCCTCCAGCAGCAAGTCGACCCCCGGCTCGACCGCCAGCAGTGAGAGCGTGGGCGGCGTGCCAGTGAGGAAGCTGCGCATGCCGGCGGCCGGATGGTAATCCGGCTCGAGGGCGAACTGGTCTTCCTGGCTGAACCAGCCTGTGATCGGGTTGCGCAGCGCGGCTTGCAGGTCGCGCCGGATGTAGAGAAATGCGGGGGCGCCTGGGCCTCCGTTGAGGTATTTATAGGTGCAGCCCACCGCCAGGTCTGCCCCGGCGGCTTTCAGATCTGCCGGCAGCGCCCCCGCCGAGTGGCTCAAGTCCCAGAGCACCAGCGCGCCGACTTCATGGGCGCGCGCTGTCACGGCCGCCAGGTCGTAAGTGAAGCCGCTCTTGAACACCGTGTGGGAGAGGGTGACCAGCGCCGTGTCGTCGTCGATGGCGGCCGCGAGCCGCTCGAACGGGACCACGAGCCCGTCCGGCGACGGCACCACGTCCAACCGGCGCGCCGTGCCGGCATGCTGGATCGCGCGCTGCAGGATGTACATGTCGGAGGGGAAGTTCAGGTCGTCGCTCACCACGCGGCTCCGCTCAGGGCGGGCTTCGAGCGCCGCCATGGTGAGCTTGTAGAGGTTCACCGAGGTCGAATCGGCGAGGACCACTTCATCCTCGCCGGCCCCGATCAGCCGGCCGATCTTGGCGCCGATCCGCTCCGCCGCGGTGAACCAGCCCTCGTTCCAGGCGCGAATCAGCCGTCCGCCCCACTCCTGCTCTACGGCGTCGCGCAGCCGCTGCACCGTCCGCCGGGGCAGTCGACCAAGCGAATTTCCATCAAGATAGATGAGCTCCGGGTCCTCGATGATGAACTCGTCTCGAAAGACCGCCAGCTCATCCTGGCGGTCCAGCTCGAGGGCGTACGCCGAGTCGGTGCGCAGCGACTCCTCTGGCGAGGGGCTCAACGGTGGAGCACCCGGTTGAAGCGGCGCACGAAGTAGACGAGCAATGCGCCCTGATAGACGAGGGCGATCAGCACATAGAGCCCGGCGCCTGGCTCGCCGGCGTTCAGGCTCCAGTAGACCTTCATCGGCCAGTAGGAGGGGAAAACGCCAAACGCCAGCTGCCAGCCGGATCGGATGAAGAAGGCGAGTATGGGTGCGAACAACACGATGCCGGAGCCCTTCATCACGGCGAAGCCCTCGACCTTGTTGTTGGCCAGCGAAGCCACGAAGAGCCCGAAGACCGGGGCGAGCGGCGCGGCGGCCAGCGCGACGAGAAAGATCTCGCCAGACGACAACGACCCCAAATTGGCCAGCGGGAAAACCACGAACATGAGCGCAATGCTGAGCAGGATGGGTACGACTACACGGTAGGCCAGATAGGCATGGAGCGGTAGCGGCGTCACCTGGAGTGCGGTGAGCGTGTTGTCGTCGCGTTCGTCAAGCAGGATGAACGCGACCAGGGCGCCGAACATCACCGGTGTGGTCAAAATAAAGAAGTAGGACAGAACCACCGGGTAATAGGGCATCAGGTCAAAGCCGGAGAGCTCGAGCAGCCGCGCTCGCAACGGCGGAACCCCCCAGCGCAGGACCAGCGCGGAGAACAGCGGAATGAAGATCATCATGGTGAGCATGCTGTCGCGACGGATGCTGCGAACATCGATCGGCCCGAGCGAACGCAAGACCTGGGCGGCGCGCATCAGCTCACTCCTTCCTTTTTAATCACGAAACGATAGAAGGCCCGCCGGCTGATGAGGAAGGTGACTACAAGCCACAGGCCTCCGTACAGCAGACCATACACCACCTGCCAGGACGGGATGGGCTGAAAGGCACTTTGAATGAGAAGCATCGGCGCCTGGAGCGGATGCAGGAACAGGAGCGGGGAGGGCCACAGGTTGAAGTAGTAGAGCAGAGGAAGTGAGACGCCCAGCGTCCAGAGCACCGAAGGGAGCATGAATTCGCTGATCGAGTCGTAGCGGGCGACGGCGATGAAACCGTACAGCGCCAGCACGCCGATCAGGATGAGAATGCCGGCGATGAGCAGCAGCCAGTTAAATCGCACCCCCGTCAGGGCGACCACCAGGATCAGCGTTTCGATCGTCGCCAGCAGGCCGAGGGTGAGCACCTTCGAGAACAGGTATTCCCCCCGCCGGAGCGGGGTGACGATCTGGGCTTCGAGCACGCCTTCGCCTTTCTCGAACAGCACCAGGCCGCTCATGAAATAGAAGGAGTTCATCACCAGGTTCTCGAGGATCACCGGCGGCCACCAGGGCCGGAAATCCAGGACCGGGATTTGCCCGAGCGCCAGGATGAGGACTACGGCCGTGAAGGCTGAGGCGTAGTAGAAACCATAGCGGAACTGACGGCGGGCATCCCACCACAGGGTTGAGAGCAGGCGTTTCACGTGAGGCTCCGCCCGGTGACCTGGATGAAGATCCGCTCCAGGGTCGCTTCCTGAGAATGAATCGTCTGGACGCTGTTCCGGCGCAGCAGATCGAGAAACGCCTGGTTATCCGCCAGCCCCTCGAGCGGAAAATCTTCCTGCACCAGCTGCCCGTTCGCCTGATACTCGACGCGAACGTATGGTTCGCCGTACTGCAGTTTCAGCTGGCGCGGTGTTTCAATCAATGCGATGCGGCCGTCGAGGATGAACGCCACCCGGTCACAGAGCTCATCGGCCACGGTCATATCGTGGGTGGTCAGGAAGATGGTCTTTCCGGCCCGGCGCTGCTCCTGAATCAGGTCTTTGATCCGGCGAGCGTTCACCGGATCGAGGCCGGTGGTCGGCTCGTCGAGGAACAGCAAATCCGGATCGTGGAGTAGGGCCCGGACGACATTCAGGCGGTTCTTCATGCCTTTGGAGTACTGCGAGACGAGCGTGTCCCCATCCGCCTCCAGATCGACCCAGGCAAGCAGCTCGCCCGGCTCGCGGACCGGGCCTGCGTACAGCGAGCCGTAGTAGGTGAGATTCTCACGCCCGGTCAGCTTGAGGTAATGGTTCGGGACCTCAAAGGAAACCCCGATCCGTTCGTACAGATCCGATCCCCAGGTCGACAGATCGCGCCCCATCACCTCGACGCGCCCCTCGTATTCGCGCAACAGGCCGATCAGCACCTTCTGGGTGGTGGATTTGCCGGCGCCGCTGGGGCCGAGGAAGCCGAAAATCTCGCCGGTTTCGATCCTGAAGTTGAGCGAGCGGATGGCCGGCCGGTCCGTGCCGGTATAGGTGTAGCTGAGGTCCTGAACATCGATCATCTTGCGCGCACTTCCTGGCGCCCTGGCGGGCCTGGTCTGGTTCACTGGAGGGGACGGTCACATCATATCTGCCGGAGACATGAGCGTCAAACTCACCATGGGAAGCTCGCGTTTCGTCGACGCCAGCAGAAGCGGCGAAACGGCTGGTATACTTGGTCCGTTGTCCAACCACCGATTCATGAAGGAGCAGAACGTGGAGAAGAAGTCCCCCATGCGCGGCAAGCAGCTCGCTGGCGAAGAAGCCTCGGGCACCAGCGAGCGAAAGCCGACGCACGAGGGTCGGGGAGCGTCGCTCTTCGGCTCGACCAAGATCAAGGCGGAGCACGTGGTAGAGAGCGGCGACACACTCGGCGCGCTGGCCCTGAAGTATTACGGGTCAGCCGCTAAAGAGAAGTGGATGGCGATCTACGAGGCCAACAAGCGGGTGATCGGCGACAATCCGAACCTGATCAAGCCCGGCCAGCGGCTGAAGATCCCCGAACTGGGATAGTTCCATAGAGAAAGCACGCGAAAAGCAGCCTCGCCTGGAAAGGCGGGGCTGTTTTCGTTGGGGGTGCTGGAGACGAGAGACTGGAGATTGGTTATTGGATACTCGTTCGTGGTTATTAGCGCGAGGGAAACTGATGACGGGTTTGCGCGCAGCGGCTCATGAAGATCCTGCGTAACGCAAAGCCAATCCTCGAATCGCAATCGAGGGGGAAGCAGAGCCCACCCAGGTCGTGTGAGTTACCCCGCTTCCTGTTTTCTCGAAGCGACTTGACAACCGCAAAAGATGCTGTACAATGGCATAACAATTGGGAGCGCTCCCAATTTTCGCTAAGAATCTGATGAAAAATCTGACGCTGGAAGAGATCGGGAAGATGGCAGGCGTATCGAGGGGGACGGTCTCGCGCGTCATTAACAACCACCCCAACGTCAGCAAGAAGGCCCGGCAGCGCGTGCTCGACGTCATCGAGCAAACCGGGTACCTCCCCAATCTGGCGGCTCGATCCCTGGCGTCACAGCGTTCCAGGATCCTCGGTCTGGTCGTCCCACGCAGCGTACAGGCGTTCTTTTCCGATCCCTACTTCCCTCGCTTTACCCAGGGTGTCGCCCAGGCCTGCAACCAGAACGACTACACCCTCTCCCTTTTCATCTTCTACTCGTCCGAGGACGAAAGAAAGCTGTTCCCGCGCATTTCGCGACGCGGCCACCTTGATGGGGTGATTGTGCAGGCCACAACCGCCAACGATCCGATTCTCTCAACGATCCGCACGGGCTCGATTCCGCACGTCTTTGCTGGGAGGGCTCCCAATTTTGAGGGAGCGAGCTTTGTGGATGTGGAGAATGAGGCCGGCGCCTACACGGCCGTCTCCCACCTCCTGCAGCTCGGGAGAAAGCGGATCGCGACCATCACCGGCCCGCTCGATCAAACGGCCGGCATGGATCGAAAACGCGGCTACGTGAAGGCGCTCCGTGATCGAGGGCACGATGTGCACGATGAACTCATCGCCACGGGAGACTTCTCGCAGACCAGCGGCTACAACGCGGCCCGGAAGCTGCTGCCCCACGCGCCCGACGCAATCTTCGTCGCCTCCGACGTCATGGCGCTTGGCGCCCTGCAGGCCATCCAGGAAGCAGACCTCAAGGTTCCGGACGATATCGCCATTGTGGGCTTCGACGATCTGCCCCCGGCCAGCTACTCGTCGCCCCCGCTGACGACGATCCGGCAGCCGATTATGCGCCTCGGTTTCAAAGCGGTTGAACTGCTGCTCGACATGATTGAGAGCGGCAATCCGTCGCCGCAGCGAATGGTATTCGACACCGAGCTCGTCATCCGCGACTCATGTGGGGCGAAGCAGGAAGGCTTTGCCTGATGACCGATGAAATGCCGGCAAGCTTGGATTCATTTGCGAAGTGCTGCATTTCTTGTTGGAGGTGTGCATGGAGTTCGAATAGTTCAAAGGCATCAAACTTGAGGAGAAAGATTCGATTTTCAATTAGGAGAACAGAGAATGTTTAGAAAGTCTACGCTGATTGTGTTTCTGCTGCTTGCCGCGCTGGCGATTGCGGCCTGCGGCGGCCAGCCCGCCGATGCTCCACCTGCCGACGCACCGCCCGCGGATGCTCCACCTGCAGATGAGCATGTCGACGAACCCGGCGACCATGACGCCGAAGCTGAGCCGGTTACGCTGCGCGTGCTGATCCACCAGCATCCCCCGCTGGTGGAATACATGGAGACCTTCAACGAGCAGTTCGAGGCCGCCTATCCGAATGTGACCGTGGATATGTCGGTGGTCAACGCCGCCGATCTGCCGACCGTGACGCAGACTCGGCTGACCGCCAATGACGTCGACGTGATCGACATGTTCGGTTTTGCCAATGCAGCCCAACCCTACATGGTCGACGTGGTCCCGCCCAACTGGCAGACCCTCATCGAAGCCGGCCTGTTGATGGATCTGACGGGCCAGCCCTTCCTTGACAACTACTATCCTGAGGCCATCGCCGATGCCGGCTCGTTTAATGGCAAGGTCTACCAGATCAACCTCGGTCGAGTGGGCTACAGTGGTGTCTTCTACAACAAAGACCTCTTCACGGAGTATGGCGTGGAAGTCCCCACCACCTGGTCCGAGCTGGTCGCCGCCTGCGAAACCTTTGCGGCCGCTGACATTCAGTGCATGACGGCCGGTGGAGCCGATGGCTGGCCCATCTTCGTGGGCGCCTACGGCTTGATCGGATCCATCTACCCCGACCAGGCCGCCCTGGTTGAAGGTCTGTGGGAACGAACCATCACCTGGGACAGCGAGAAGTCCATCGACATGTGGCAGAAGATGCAGATCTATGCCGGTGATTTCCTCGAGCCTGGCGCCAGCGGCCTGAGCCATGACGCGGCTCCAGGGCGCTTCGCATCGGGCGCAGTTGCCATGCTCCCGATGGGCACCTGGAATGCCGCCATGATCGAAGATGTCGATCCGGACATGAACTGGGGCTACTTCCCGTTCCCGGGCAGCGAGAACCCCGCGGACAACCAGTACATGTTCGGCAAGTACGACATGGGCTGGGTCGTCGCTGAGAACACGCCCCACCCCGAAGAAGCGCTGGCTTACCTCGAAATGTTCTCCGCACCGGAGAACTACCAGGCTTTCATCGACGCGGTGGAGTTCATTCCCACCCAGCCGGGGATCACGCTGGACTCCAATCTGGGGTCGGAGCTGGCCCCCTACCTGGATAACTTCCGTGTAGGCTACGAGCAGTACTGGGTTGCCCCGACCGGTGCCGGCCAATGGGCCGCCCCCTGGGCATCCTTCTTCCAGCCGTTCAACGAATGGGATGATCCGGCTGCGCTGGCCGCACAGGCGCAAGCCGACCTGGAAGCCGGCCTGCAAGCGGTAGGGAAGTAGGTACGTAACGTTCGATCTTGATGGTCACCGGGCTGGCAATCCGCTTCGGCGGGGCGCCAGCCCGGGCCCATCGCTCTCCTGAGGTGGACCATGAACTATCTCTTCGGCAGGGGAAGCGCACGCTGGCTGCCGGTTCTGTTTCTCGTCCCGGGGATGTTCTTCTACTTCTTAGTTTCACTCGGCCCATCTCTCGCCACAACATATTTCTCATTTACTGACGTGACGGGCATCCTCGGCATCCCGGTCAACTGGGTCGGCCTCAAGAATTACGAAGAGTTCCTGGTCCTCGGGACTTCGGCCCGCGACAATTTCGTTGCCATTAGGAACACATTCAGGTTTTCGTTCTACGTGACGGTCATTCAATTTGCACTCGGATTGCTGCTGGCCTTGCTGCTCAACCAGAAGATCCGTGGCGCCAATCTCTTCCGCGTTCTCTTCTTCCTGCCGGTGATTCTTGGGGTCACGATCCAGGGATTGATGTGGGAACTTTTCCTCTACCCACTCGGCGGACCGATGCAACAGATCTTGGGTTTGTTCGGTTTGCAGTCGGAGTTGCTCGGAGGTCTGCCGAGGCAGGCCCTGAACTGGGTCATTGTGGCTCAGATCTGGGCCAATGTCGGGATCACAATGGTGATCTTCCTGGCGGGGCTTCAAACCATCCCTGAAGAGCTCCTTGAAGCCGCCAAGATCGACGGCGCCGGCCGCTGGCAATCTTTCCGCAACGTCACCTGGCCGCTCCTGACCCCCAGCGTGAATACCAATCTCATTCTCAATATCATCGGATCCCTCCAGGCCTGGCAGCTGATGCTGGTCCTGATCGGTTATCGCCCAGGGGCACTGGTGCTGGGTTATGTGGTGTTCGCCGAAGGCTTTGGACAAACCAACCGCGGCCTGCAGCAGGGCTTCCGGCAGGGATATGCCGCCGCCGCTTCGGTCGTGCTCTTTCTCGTCGTTCTCGCCATCGGGCTGACGACGCAGTATCTACTGCAGCGACGTGAACAGCGTCTGCTGGGATGAGGTGACAAGATGTCGATCCAGAACAATTCTTCTCTCGCAAACGGGTGGACTTCCTTGACCACCCGGCTCGGACGCTCCAACATCGGCACCTACCTCCTCTTGTTTCTGTTTTCATTGGCCTTTCTTGGGCCTCTGCTGATGCTGGTGAATACGTCCTTTAATACGCTGCAGCAGTTTGGAAGAAATCCGACGGTACTCGTGAGCAGCCTGAATCTTCAGAATTTTGTCGAGGCCTGGGAGCGGGCCAACTTCGCCCGGTACCTGCTGAACTCTGCCCTGTACACTGTCGTCGCGACGACGATCTTCGTGGCATGCGCGATATTTGTCGCCTTTCCAATTGCCCGCGGCTATGTGCGCGGATCGAATCTTCTGCTGGTACTCTTTGTCATCGCCCTCTTCCTCCCCTGGGCTCTCATCCCCCAGTTTCAGGTGATTCTGCGCCTTCGTCTTTACAACACCCAAATCGGCTATATCCTGCTGTTCCTGGCTAACCCGATCGGGATTATCATCCTGGTGAACTCCATCAAAGCCATCCCTCGGGAACTTGATGAAGCGGCAGCCATCGACGGCTGCGGCTACTTCCGCTTTGTGACCCAGATCATTTTTCCTCTCGTCCGGCCGGCCGTCGCGACGGTCGTTGTGCTCCACGCCATCGGCATCTGGAATGAACTGATCGCGCCCACAATCTACCTGACGAACCAGGATTACTATCCGGTCACGCGCGGCTTGATCGTCTTTCAGGGGGTCTACGGCTACAACTGGCCGACCCTCGCGGCGGCGGTCCTGATTCTTGCGGTTCCGATGGTGGTCCTCTTTATCTTCCTCCAGCGGTACATCATCTCCGGGCTGACCCAGGGCTCCGTGAAAGGGTGAGCCAGGCTGGAATACCAGGCCCAGGAACTGATGCGGCGCGTTGGATGAAGTCCAATTCCCCTCCCCATCCGGAGACGGAGTGTGAAGTCCTCCGAAGGCCCTGGCCCGGGCGATAGAGAGGTTGGGAGCGGCTAAGCGGCATTACAGACACTGAAGGGGGAGCGCCGGACGCCTCGATCGCCTCGGATGGATGTCCCTGGCTCAACATCGGCTCCCGGGCGGGCGGCCTGGAACGAGTGCAGGAGACCCATGTACGGAGTGGTATGCGAATGATGAAGCAGCGAATTCTGATCACTTTCCTAACAGCAGCGGCCGTCTTCCTCGTTGGCTGCCAGGCAGCCCCTGAGCCTGCTACCCCGACTGCGACGGTAGAACCCACCCAGACTCCAACGCCAACCATCACACCGACCCCAATGCCAACCTCGGTGCCGACGTCAACGCCGATCGCGGCACCCGATCCGATCCCACCTACGGAACGCGAGGGTTGGGAATTGGTCTGGCACGATGAGTTTGACGGCGACACGATCAATCGAGAGAACTGGCAGTTTGAGATCGGTGGCTGGGGATTCGGGAATGGTGAGGCCCAGTACTACAACGATCGACTCGAGAATGCGCGGGTCGAGAATGGCCTGCTGGTGATCGAAGCTCGCTTCGAGCGATATGAGCATTCCTACTACACCTCGGCCAAACTCTTCAGCCAGGATCTCCAGGAGTTCCAGTATGGCTATATCGAAGTGCGCACCAAGGTGCCGCCGGGCGCAGGGCTCTGGCCGGCAGTTTGGATGCTCGGCCATGACTATGAACCCCAATTCGATGAAAACGGGGTGTACAGCAGCAACTGGCCCTTCGTTGGCGAGATCGACATCATGGAATACATCGGCCGGGAGCCGAAGCTCATTCTGGGCACGGCCCATGGGCCCGGCTACGCCGGTGCGCTCGGGCTGGGACGCTGGAATCCCCAGGAATTTGAGATCGCGAATGAATTCCACACCTATGCCATCGAGTGGAATTTCGAAGGGATCACCTGGTTTTTCAATGATGAGCCCTATTTCACCCTGAATCGAGAGGCAGTCGGCGACCGCGAATGGGTGTTTGATAAACCCTTCTACCTGATCCTGAACCTGGCGGTCGGCGGCATCTTCCCCGGACCGATCGCGCTCGACACCCAATTTCCCGCCAACTACTACGTGGATTACGTGCGCGTTTACCAGCAAGTCTCCGAGTAGGACCGGCTGCATGGAGCGGACGCCGGGCAGCCGGGAGACGGATGGGGCTGGGATCCTTTTCTTTGACGATTTCAGCCGGGGAGCATTGGATCGCTCAAAGTGGAATGTGTACACCACAGGCCCGGCCTTCAACCGCGAGCTCCAGGCGTATGTCGATGACGGACGCACGATCTCCTTCATGGCCCCCGGCGAAGTCGAAGGCACGGACAGCGGCGCTCTCGTCTTGGAAGTCCGCCACGAGCCCGGATTTACCACGCCTGATGGTCAGACGTTCGACTTTCTCTCTGGCAGGATCCATACGCGAGCGAAATTCGCCTTTCGCTATGGAACCGCTGCCGCGCGGATGAAGCTCCCTGCCGGCACTGGCTTTTGGCCGGCCTTCTGGGCGATCGGCGAAGGAGAGTGGCCACAATCCGGTGAGATCGACATTATGGAGAACGTTGGCGATCCCGCCTGGGTCAGTGCCGCCGCCCATGGGCCGGAATACGCAGGCGAAGCGGCGCTCGTCAATCGCTATTACTTCGATTCCCGGCAGCCGGCAACGTCCTGGCATGTCTACCGGGTGGACTGGCTGCCGGACGAAATGGTCTTCAAAGTCGATGGCAACATCATCTACCAGGTCACTCGACCCATGGTCGATTTCCTGGGACCCTGGGTGTTTGATAACGACAAGTACCTGATCTTGAACTTCGCGCTGGGTGGCACCTATCCCTTCAAGACCTACGGTGTGACTGCGCCCTATTACGGACTGCCGCAGGACACGCTGCAGCGGATCCGGGCCGGGCAGGCCCGGGTGTATGTCGATTGGGTGCGGGTGCAAACGCTTCCATCGTCGTGACTGGCGTGCGCCGGGCAAGCCCAGATGCGAGGTATCCGGGCCAGCAAACTCATCGGAGCGGTTTCTGCATTGCGGCTCTCACCGGTTCGGCAGCGCGGCAGGCCCGTTTCGATGACGCCGAAGGTGATTTCCCCCAGGGTCGATGTCTAAATTCGGCTGATACCGTCCGGCCGAGAGTACTGAGATCTCCAGGCGGACTGCTGAGGAGACGCTCGGCGCAGGGAAGGGTTCGGCGGAGGGCTTATTGAACGGGCCAAGCCCTTCATGACCAACCCTCACTGTCGACTCATGCTGGCGCCAGCGGTCGGATCCGAGAGACCAGAGCCGCGGAGCCAAATGATTTGATCCGGAGATGCCTGGCGACGTTTGATCGACGCCCGGAAGTCAACAGCAGGCTGGCTGCATGACTCGATCACCCATGGGGAAATTGCGAGGAGTTCACTACATGCTGATCGGCTTGGCGCTGGTTGCGTCCGTTTTCCTGATTCTCTCAACCAGAAGCAACCGTGGCGATCCCACGCCAGACATCGACCCAACCGCGACTCCTGACGTCACCGATGTCCATGAAGTTTATTTGGATCCTGACCGGCCGGTAGCAGATCGAGTGGCTGATCTGCTTTCTCGCATGACGCTCGAGGAGAAGCTCGGCCAGATGGTGCAGATCAGCAAGGATGGCATCCGATCGGGCGAGGTGACCACACATTTCATTGGGTCCGTCTTAAGCCCGGGGGGTGGGTTTCCTGTGGACAATTCGCCCGCCGGCTGGCTGGAGATGGTCAACAACTTCCAGGCTGATGCCCTCGAAACCCGGCTCGGCATCCCCCTGCTCTACGGCGTTGATGCCGTTCACGGTCACGGCAACATGGTGGGGGCGACCATCTTCCCCCATCAGATCGGCCTAGGGGCGACCCGCAATGCCGATCTGGTGCGGCGCATCGGGGAGGCCACCGCACGCGAGATTCTCGCCACCGGGATTCCATGGAATTTTGCCCCAATGGTCGTCTCTGCCCAAGATATCCGCTGGGGCCGCACCTATGAGACCTACAGCGAAGACATCGCCGTTGCCAGCGATCTTGCCGCGGCCTACCTGCTGGGCTTGCAGTCCTTCCCCCCGGGATTCGATCCCGCGCCGGGTCAAACAATTTACACGCTCGCGACACCAAAGCATTTTCTCGGCGATGGCGGCACGGCGTGGGGAACCTCCCAGACCGCGGATTACCAGATTGATCAGGGAGATCGGGTCATCGAGGAAGCCAAAGTCCGCGCGCTTTTTCTCCCCCCATACCAGCAACTGGTCGGGCAGGGAGCGTTGAGCATCATGCCTTCCTACAGCAGCCTGAACGGGGTCAAGATGCACGCCAGCGCGTACTGGCTGACAGAGGTCTTAAAGGGTGAGCTCGGCTTCCTGGGTTTGATCATCTCCGATCTGAACGCAGTGCAGCAGATCGATGACGACTACTACACCTCGATCGTTACCGCGGTCAACGCAGGCGTGGACATGATCATGATCTCGGCGGATTTCAAGGGGTTGCTGACCCAGCTGCGACTCGGAGTCGAGAACGGGGACATTGACCAGGGGCGAATTGATGATGCCGTGCGCCGCATCCTGTACGTGAAGTACGCCCTCGGGCTCTTTGACCGGCCATTCGGAGAGCCTGAGTTGCAGGAAGCGGTTGGCTCTCAGGATCATCGCCAATTGGCCCGGCAGGCCGTGCGGGAATCCATGGTGTTGTTGCGGAACGAGGGGCAGACGATCCCTTTGTCCAGGGAGGTTGAGCTGCTTTACGTCGCCGGTTCCAAGGCCGACTCGACCGGAGCACAATCCGGCGGTTGGACCATCACCTGGCAGGGGACCAATGCAAATCTCCAGCCCGGCACGACGATCCTTGAAGGCATCCGGGCTGCGGCAGGCCAGGGTCAACAGGTTGAGTACCAGGCCTCGGGTGAGTTCGACGGGATAGCCGATATTGGCATCGTCGTCGTGGGCGAAAGCCCCTACGCCGAGGGCGTCGGTGACAAAAGCGATCTCGGCTTGTCGTCCGCCGACATCAGCTTGATCGAGCGCATGCGGGAACACAGTGAACGGCTGGTGGTCATCCTGCTGTCGGGCCGGCCCTTGATCATCACCGATCAGTTCCCCCTCGCCGATGCATGGGTGGCCGCCTGGTTTCCAGGCACGGAAGGACAGGGAGTGGCGGATGTGCTCTTCGGCGACTTCCCCTTCACCGGAAGGCTGCCCTACACCTGGCCGCGGTCACACGAACAGATTCCGGGTGACCGGATCTCGACCGCTGGAACCCACGGATGTGAGGCGCCGCTCTTTCCGTTTGGATACGGGTTGGGCGAAGCGGGCAGTGAACCGGTCGAACCCATCGATTGTCCCTAGAAACGCGAGGATTCGAATCAGATGATGGAGCGAATTGCACAGGAGAAGATTGCCTTTGATCAGGACGGCCGCGTCATCCTGCGCGGATTTGATCGCGGGCGCCCCTTTTCAAGCTTCCTGCCGGGAATTGCCGGTCTCTTGGGGACTCCCCTCTGGGCGTTCTATGTCAATCGCGGCCAGGTGATGTCCAGTTTTGGCATCGAAAGCAAAGATCATCCCATCCTGGAATTCCAGACGGCCAATCGAGCCTATCAGCTCACTGCACTGCATGGCTTTCGCACCTTCGTACGGGGTGAAAGCTGGTTCTACGAACCCTTTCAGCCAATGGAACATGATCGCATTCAGCGCGACATGTTCATCGGCATGAACGAATTCGAAATCGAGGAGCAAGCTCCCGAGCACGGTTTGCAGACGAATGTCCTCTACTTCACGCTGCCCGAGGAACGCTTTGGTGCCCTGGTGAGGTGTGTGACGCTCACCAACCTCAGCGACCGCAAGCTCTCCTTCGAAGTCCTGGATGGCTTGCCCGCCATCACGCCGGCTGGCGTGAACAACTGGTTCCTGAAGCATATGGGGCGAACCATCGAGGCCTGGATGGAAGTCGGGGAGCTGGAGACGCGTATTCCCTTCTTCAAGCTCCTCGCCTCGCCGGGTGATGCCACCGAAGTGACTGCGGTCACAGCGGGAAACTTCGCCTTGGCGCTTTCGGATCAGGAGCTGCTGCCTGCCGTCGTCGACCCCTCGGTGCTCTTCGGACAGGAGACCTCCTTTCGCTACCCCGAGCGATTCGCCGAAGGGGGGTGGAGGGCGCTGTTGTCCCGTGAGCAAGTGGTCCAGGGGCGTACCCCGTGCGCATTCTTTGGCACACGAGCCGTCCTGGGTGCTGGAGAAGCGCTGAACATCGACAGCATCTACGGACATGCAGCCACGCACGAGATGATCACGCATCGAATATCCTCGATGCAGTCCCCGGACTACTTCAACATCAAGCGCAGGACGACTCGTCGGCTCGCCGACGAACTCACCGATCCGATCGCCACAAGTTCAGCGCATCCAGCATTCGATGCCTACAGCCGTCAGACGATGCTCGACAACATCTTGCGGGGCGGTTGGCCGCTGATCCTTGCCGAGGATCAGGCCTATCACGTGTACTCCCGCAAGCATGGAGATCCCGAGCGCGACTACAATCACTTCTTCCTCGCCGCGCAGCCTTACTCCCAGGGCAACGGCAATTACCGGGACGTCAATCAGAACCGCCGGAATGACCTGTTCTTCGAGCCCCGTACCGGCGCCGCCAATATTCATACATTCATGAGCCTGATTCGCTCGGATGGCTACAATCCGCTGGTCGTCCACGGAACAAGTCTCTCACTGCCGGCTGCCGCCCAAGCCCGCGTGCAGGAGCACCTGAAAGACCCGGATCGTATGGGCGATCTACTCGAGGGGAGCTTCACCCTGGGTGAGCTGATCGAACGTGCACTCAAGTGTGGCCTGACGCGCACTGCGGAAGAGTTTCTGGGAGACGTGCTCAAGGACGCCAACCCACATCTCGAGGCCGAGCACGGCGAAGGATTCTGGACCGATCATTGGACCTACAACCTCGACCTGATTGAAGCTTATCTCGCCATTTATCCTGATCAGGAGACCTGGCTGCTCTTCGATTCGCCTCCGCTTGCATTCTTCGACAGCGAGTATTATGTCCAGCCGCGAAATCGCAAGTGCATACTGAGCGACGGCACGCCCCAACAGTCCAACGCAGTGGTCGCCGATCCTGAAAAAGCGGCCTTGATCCAGGCGAGGCCGAAAGCACCAAACTGGGTCCGCAGCGAACATGGCCGGGGTGAGATCTTCCGCCTGCCGCTCATCTCCAAACTCGTCATGCTGGCATTGCTCAAATTCACCACCCTGGACCCCGACGGGTTGGGCGTAGAGATGGAGGCCGGCAAGCCGGGTTGGTGTGACGCCCTGAACGGCTTGCCCGGGATGTTTGGCTCCTCGATGGCGGAGACTTACGAACTGCTGCGGCTGTTGAAGTTCCTTACTGAGGCACTGGAGAGGGCACAGCGTCCGGTTCAAGTGCCGGTGGAGGCCGAGCGACTACTTCGTGGCGTCATCACCCAGGTCGGTCGTGAGCTTTCTGCCTTTATCTTCTGGGATGCCGTGGCAAGCGAGCGAGAACGCTATCGCGCGGCAACCAGGCTTGGATTTGACGGTGCGACGGTATCGATCGATTCAGATTCGCTCCTTTCCGATATGAAGAAGATGATCGCCCGTCTCGAGCAAGCCACCGAGCGAGCCGCCCGTCTGAATGATGGATTTCCTCCGACCTATTTCTATTACCAGGTCACCGAATATGAAGCGTTGCGCGAGAGCGATCAGCTGGGCAGACCCTACATCCGACCGCTCTCGTTTGAGCGCCATCTCCTGCCCGATTTCCTTGAAGGCCCGGTACGCCGGATGAAGCTGATCGCGGAGCGGCAGGAGGCGCTGAATCTGCACCGCCAGGTCAAAGCAAGTGAGCTGTACGATCGGAAGCTGGGCATGTACCGTCTGAACGCTTCGTTGGCGGACCTGCCGCACAGCGTCGGCCGGGCACGAGCTTTTACGCCCGGCTGGCTGGAGAATGAATCGATCTGGCTGCACATGTCCTACAAGTACTTGCTCGAGCTCTTACGGGCTGGATTGGACGAGGAGTTCTTCTCAGAGATGCAGACACACCTGGTTCCATTCTTCGATCCGGACAGGTATGGCCGCAGCGTGCTTGAGAATTCTTCGTTCCTTGTGAGCAGCGCACATCCCGACCCGACACTCCATGGGGCAGGCTTCGTTGCCCGCTTGAGCGGAGCAACCACGGAGTTTCTGAGCATGTGGGTTCTGATGATGGCGGGTGAGAGACCGCTCAGGGTTGAAGACGGGGAGCTGCAACTTTGCCTACGCCCGAGCCTGCCAGGCTGGCTGTTCAAGGACGATGGAACGCTTTCATTCCAGTTTCTCGGTCACACAAGAGTCACATTCTATAACCCGGAGAGAGAGAACCTGAGCAGGCGACAAGCGGACGAAATCGTGCTGACCGATCGCGAAGGTGGGGTTGTGGAAATTTCAGGGGGCCAACTGGGAGAAGAGCTTGCGTTGAAGGTTCGCAACGGCCAGGTGGCAGAGCTTGATCTGTACTACGCCCGAGGGTCCCGTGAGCGCTGAGGGTTGGACGTTCGAGGGCCAGGAAGGGACTTTCAGCCTGCCGGATCCCGACAAAGCGAGCTACCTCTATTTCCCTCTCGTCAACGAAGCCGGGATGATGGCTTCAATTTCACCCTCACTAAACGGCGATGCAAAGGCGGATCAGGATTCCTATCTGCTCTTGCCGGTGTCTTCCGAGGATCTGCACAACAGCCGCTCCGCGCGCAATTTTTGGGTACTGATCAACGATGAGATCCCCTGGTCGGTGAGCGGCAGCAGTGCGGGGCAGCATGCAGCCAGCTTATCGCCGCAGCAGGATGAGGTCAGCCTGCGAGCCGGGATGCTGTGGCACACGGTCACCCGCCGGCACCTCGCAACCGGGCTGGAGGCGGCGATCACCAACTTCGCTCCCGCGACCTCCGATCGTGTGGAACTGATGCGAGTCAAACTCACCAATACCGGTGACCGTTCGCTGAGAATCACGCCGACGGCGGCGATCCCCATCTTCGCCCGCTCGGCGGACAACCTGAGAGACCACCGGCACGTTACGTCGCTACTACAGCGGACGACCTGCCATTCGGCCGGCGTCCTTGTCCGGCCTACCCTCCTCTTCGCGGAAGGCGAGCACCTGCTCAACACACGCACCTACGCCGTCTTGGGCGTGGATACGGAGGCCCCAATTGGGTTCTTTCCCCTGGTCGAGGACTTTATTGGAGAGGGCGGGACACTGGACTGGCCGGTCTCAATCGTTCGCAACCAACCCGCGCCCTGTCAGGCAGGGGACAGCATCGATGGATATGAATCGATGGGCGGCATTCGATTCGCGGAGGTCGTGCTGGAACCTGGCCAGGAAAGATGCTTCATTCTGATCCTGGCCATCCTGGATGAGAATGAAACGCCGGAAGCAATCCTGGAGACATACGGGAGCCCGGAGAAATTCGATCAAGCTTTGAGGGATAACCAGGCCTTCTGGCGCGAAAAGATCGATACGCTCCAATTCCGGACCGCCGATCCGCGCTTTAACCATTGGCTGCGCTGGGTGGCATTGCAGCCGATCCTGCGCAAGCTCATGGGAAATTCCTTCCTGCCCTACCATGATTATGGTCGTGGCGGCCGCGGTTGGCGCGATCTCTGGCAGGACAGCCTGGCGATTCTCTTGCTGGCGGAGGAGGCCATCGGAGATACGCTCCACGCCCATCTCGCCGGGGTGCGCATGGATGGCAGCAATGCGACGATCATCGGGGCGGAACCCGGGGCCTTCAAGGCCGATCGCAACAATATTGCACGGGTTTGGATGGATCACGGCGCCTGGCCGCTTCTGACGATCAAGCACTACCTGGATCAGACCGGCGACCTGAATTTCCTGCTGCGCGAGCAGACCTATTTCAAAGATCACCTTTCCCACCGCTGCCGCCGGCTCGATGAGGGGTGGCGTGAAGAGGAAGGCACGGCTCAACGAACCGCCGACGGCGAGGTCTATCAAGGCACGATCCTGGAACACCTGCTCATCCAGCATCTCACCGCGGTCTTCAACGTGGGAGATCACAACATGATCCTGCTGGAAGATGCGGATTGGAACGACGGTCTTGATATGGGGCGGCCGGATGGAGAGAGCGTGGCGTTTACCGCCCTCTACGCGGGCAACCTGCGCGTCCTCGCAGACCTTTGCCGTTCGCTCGATACGGCCGGGGTTCGGGACTGTGAATTGGCCGAGGAACTCCTGCCCTTCTTTGGCTTTGCAGATCCGGCTCAGGAAAACGGTTCGATCCAGGACAAACGCCAGCGGCTTGACAGCTATTTCAAGTCTATTCACCACACAGTTTCCGGTCGAAAGGCCGTGGTGACGATGACGCTGCTCGCCGAGGATCTGGCGGCGAAGGCGGATTGGCTGGCGGAACAGATCCGGGAGACACAGTGGTACAGGAGTTCGTCGGGGGATGGATGGTTTAACGGCTATTACGATGCTGCCGGTCGTCAGGTGGAGGGGGAATCGGATGGCACCACCCGCATGACCCTGGCCGGGCAGGTGTTTACCATCATGTGTGGGATTGCCACTGCCTCGCAGGTGGAGAGCATTGTGCGATCGGTCGACGAGCATCTGGATGACGAGGACGTCGGCGGGCCGCGCCTGAACACCGACTTCAAGGATGCGCCGCTACGACTTGGCAGAGCCCTCGGCTACGCCTATGGCCACAAAGAAAACGGCGCTATGTTCAGCCACATGGCGGTGATGTATGCCAATGCGCTCTTCAAGCGCGGACGGGTCAGGGATGGCTGGGAGGTGCTGGAAGGCATCTATCGGCACACGCAGGACTTCGATCGATGTCGTATCTACCCTGGCATCCCGGAATACATCAATCCCCGCGGCCGCGGCATGTATCCGTACCTGACGGGCTCGGCAGCCTGGTACTTGATGACGATGTTGCATGAGGTCTTCGGGGTGCGCGGGCAATTGGGAGATCTTGTGCTGGATCCGAAGCTTCTATCGAGCCACTTCGATTCAAGCGGCGATGCGACGGTCCGGACGGTTTTCGCCGGCAAGAGGCTGGAGATCACGTATCACAATCCTGAGCACCTCGAATATGGCGAGTACCGCATTGGCTCCATTCGCGTGAGTGGATCGGCGATCCCTCTTCCTGAGCATACCGACTCAGCCCTCATCGCCCGGAATGCAGTGGACGTCTGGCCAGCGAAAACGCAAGTGGAGGTCGATTTGGTGCCTCTCGGTTGACGCGAATGCGAAGAGCGGGTTGAACCCGCAAGCGGCATCCCTGAGGACCACCCCATCACGTCTCGTTGCGCGTCCACCGTGCGGGCAGTGGGCCAGCCTGCCGCCACGTATCCGTTGACCTGTACACCAAACGAATTCGCGACCATTGCATGGATCTGCCGCCTGGAAGCTCGGTGCACAACCGCCATGGCGGTTCCTCACTCCATCGTAGCGAAGCCGCACGTGCCTGACCGACGTGCTGGATCAGACCCCGGATACGGAAGGCTTGCACCGCGCCAACCGTCTGCACGCATAAGGCGGCCGCGATGAGTCGGGCGGGGTCATGCCCACTCGTTGGTGCAAGTCCCCGTCGCCTGCAGCCCCTCACGGCCCCTTCCCCGCCCGATCGACCTTGACAAACATATCGAAATACAATATAGTTTTATTGATTATCAGTAATTAATTTGCGATTATCATTAATTCATGGGAGAAGCCGATGGCAACAACCAAAAACCTTAGGCTGGCACGCTTCCTAAAGGTCGGGCTCGATATCCTCTTCGGCGCCATGGTCTTCGCCGGTGTGGCCCTGGTGTTGTGGATGGCGCTCTCGCCCCTCATCATCCAGCTGGCAGGGATACCGGGCACCGTGACCGTGCCCGTAACCGTGGGAAGCGGCGATGTGCCTGAGATGCAAGTCACTTTTGCCAACCCCCCGGATGACACCATCAGCGCGGCGATTGTGGAGCAAGCAGCAGGCACGCTCCTGCTGGAAACCAGAAACGTCCCAATGATCGTGATCTCCAACGCGCCCAAGCTGGTCGCCGCGATCGGCCTGGGATTCATCTTCTACCTGCTGCGGGGCGTGGTCCAGGCCATTCTGGGAGGGACCCCTTTCGAGGCCGAGAATGCCCGCCGTATCCGTATGCTCGGATTCGCGGTGCTTGGCGTCGGCATCTTGGTGCAAGCCGTTACGTATCTGGCTGCCGCGGAAATCCTGAACCGGCTGCCGACGACGATCCCTGCGCTCAACCCTGGCTCCACGTTTGATCCTGGGTCGATCTTCGCCGCGCTGTTCGTGCTGCTCCTGGCGCAGATCTGGAGCTATGGACTTGAACTCGAGCGCGATCAGGCGCTGACAATTTGAGGTGCCATGGCCATACAAGTGAATCTCGACTTGATGCTGGTGAAGCGCGGCAAGAAGCTTACCCAGCTGGCGGAGGCGATTGAT